>JAYKJA010000056.1:0-26682 GCA_035285905.1 Synechococcaceae cyanobacterium | reverse complement strand
GGCGGGCGAGAGTCTCAGGGAGCTTCAGGCGAAACGAACGGGCAGCGGGCCACCAGTTCGCGGATCCCGAGCTCCTCGCGCCATTCCGCCAGGGGGCGACACCAGCCCTCCTCCCAGCGCTGAGCCAGCAGCGGAGCGCAGCGGGCCCCCAGCTCCAGCCCGTAGGCCACCGCCAGCCCACAGTCGGGTTCCGTCTGCGTCGGCCCCTCCAGGCAGCGGTGCAGCAGATCGGCCCCCTGCAGCATCGCACTGCCCGGCCAGCGCAGCTGCATCACGTTGATGGCGCTCACCGCCGCTTCCCCCGATGGGGTCGGCGGGCAGCCGCTGACCACGTGCCAGAGGTCATGGGTGTGGCGCACCCGCCGATGCAGCCAGAGGTCATCGCCGTCGCTGCCGGGTTCCAGCACCGGATCCGGCAGCGGCTGACCGCCGGCATCGGCGAACCAGCGGGCGTAGATCCGCCCGAGGCTGCCGACGGGCATGGCCTGCAGCTCCGCCGGTGAGGGCCAGGTCCCCCAGTAGCGCTCCGCCACCAGGGGCGCGATGGCCGGGTCGGCCCGCAGGGCGGCGCGGGCGGCGTCGGCGGCGGGGGTGGCGTAGCTGCGGTTGAGCAGATCGAAGCCGTGGGGCAGATCGGCGGGGTCCCTGGAGAGAACGGCCAGGTCGGTGGCCAGGTGCAGCAGCTGCTGGCGCAGGGAGGAACGCATCGGATCGGGATGGCCTTGCGCACTCTGCAGGGTCCAGGGGATCCCTGCCCCTGGCCGCGGCCAGGGCCAGGGCCAGCGCAGCACGGCCCATCTGCGCACCGGCAGCCCTGGCCCCGCCGCGCCCGCCGCTTGACTCTCCAGCCACTGGACAGTGGATGGTGGAGCCGCTGCCCTGCGTCCGGCCATGCGTGTTCACCCCGTTCTGCTGCTGATCGGCTGGATCCCGGCCATGGCCCTGGCCCAGCCCGATCCCCACCACCACCACCACCCCGCGGCCCCGTCCGGCCAGCCCCCCGCCGCCGCTCCGGCGCCGGCCAGCCCTGCGCCGCTCCCCCTCGGGGTGGGCGCGGCCCCGCAGCCCTCCCACAGCCATGCCCACGACCTCGGGCCCGCCGGCGCCACCTATGACCTGCGCTGGCTCGACGCGATGGTGGAGCACCACACCGGCGCCCTGCGCATGGCGGAGTTCGTGTTCGACGTCGGCGCCCCCGGGGTGGGGGCCCTGGCCAGGTCCATCTGGAGCGACCAGGCGGCGGAGATCAGGGCGATGACCCAGTGGCGCAGGGCCTGGTATCCCCAGGCTCCCGTTCACCCGGTGGTCCTGCGGGCCGGAGGCGACCCCGACGCGATGGCGGACCTGGTCCGCATGAGCCCGGAGCAGATCGCAGCGATGCGGATGATGGGCGATACCCCAAGCCGCAGCACCCGGGTGCACTGGTTCCTGGAGCGCATGCTGCACCACCACGGCGCTGCCCTGGAGATGGCCCACGACGCCCTGCGCCACAGCCGCAACCCCAGCGTGCGGCGTCTGGCACGCCAGATCATCACCAATCAGCGCCGCGAGATCTGGGAGCTGCGCCGCATGCTGATCCGCGATGGCTTCGACAAGCCGGAATACCATCGCTATGACCCGCTGTTCGTGCTCTGGTGAGGCAGACCGCGTCCGGGGAGGATCCCAGCCATGCCGAGGCCTCCAGCCCCTCCGGAGAGTCCGGCGACGCGCACGACCCGGGCCCCAGCCACCCTGAAGCCCACGTTCACAGCCACAGCCACAGCCATCCCCACAGCCACGGCATGGAGCCGTCTGGGCCGGGAGGGAGGCGTTCGGCGGCCGCCTTCCGCTGGAGTATCGCCCTCAACAGTGGCCTCACCGCGCTGCAGCTGCTCGTCGGCTTCGCCTTCGGATCGCTCGCCCTGATCGGTGATGCTCTGCACAACCTCGGGGATGTGGTGGGCCTGGTGCTGGGCTGGGGAGCCGATCAGCTCAGCCGCCGGCCGGCCCGGGGCCGCTTCACCTACGGCTTCGGCCGCAGCACCCAGATGGTGTCCCTGGTCAACGGCCTGCTGATCTTCTCGGCCGGGGTGGTCGTGGTGGTGGAGGCGATTCAGCGGCTGTTCGATCCGGTGCCGCTGGAGCCCACACCGGTGGCCTGGGCCGCCGCCGCCGGCATCGTCGTCAACCTGCTCTCGGCACGCCTGTTCGGGCATGGCCACCAGCACGACCTCAACCAGCGGGCCGCGGTGCTGCACCTGCTCACCGATGCGGCCGTCTCGGTGGCGGTGCTGGTCAGCGCTGTGCTGGTGGCCTTCACCGGCTGGCCCTGGCTCGATGCCGCCACGGCGATCGGGGTGGGCCTGGCCGTGAGCTGGAGCGCCCTGGGCCTGCTGCGGGAGGCGATCGCCCTCAACCTCGACGCGGCCCCCCGCCATGTGGATCTCTCCCAGGTGGAGCGGACCCTGGCCTCCCTGCCGGGGGTGCGGGCGGTGGAGGAGCTGCACGTCTGGGGCCTGAGCACCTCCCGCACGGCGCTCACGGCCCATCTGCGGGTCGAGGCCGCCGCCCTGGAGGGGGCCGGGGGCCGCCGCGATCAGCTGCTGGCCCTGGCCCGGGAGCGGCTGGGGGCGCTGGGCATCCGCAAGAGCACCCTGCAGCTGGAGTGCGGTGCCGCCCCGCTGGAGCAGGGCTCGGGGACCGCAACGGAAAGCCGCCCCTGAGGAGCGGCCAGAACCCGATGGCGACCGATCGGAGGTCGGCCCAGCGGGGAGCTTTCAGAACGGCCCGTTCAGGGCCGCAGGTTCACCAGCGGCCGCCGCCACCGCCACCGCCACCGCCGCCTGCGGAGCCGCGGGGTTCAGCCTTGTTGACGCGGATGTTGCGGCCCATCCACTCAACGCCCTGCAGGTCTTCGATCGCCTTGGTCTCCTCCTGGGCCGAAGCCATGTCGACGAAGGCGAAGCCGCGCTTGCGGCCGGTGTCCCGGTCGAGGGGGAGGCTGCACTTGCTGACGGAGCCGTATTCCGCAAACAGGTGCTTGAGATCTTCCACTTCGGCATCGAAGGAAAGATTACCGATGTAAATGGTCATGAAACAGTGGTCAGTTATGGACGGATTCGTTGAATTCCCTGGAGAAAGTTGCTGACCTTGGGGAGAAATCTTGTGGAGCTCGCCTGTCTGGGAGGTAACCCGCTGAAGAGTGTTCGCTGAATCACCCTCAACCTACAGCAGCACGCCCGTCCATCGCTGCCTGCTCCCTGTCCGGATCCGATCCGGGCGATCCTGGCTGCAGTGCTGCCGCCGCCGTGCCCCCGGCCGACCATGTCCCCCCTCGCCGACGGCCGGCAGGCCGTGTTCGTCTACGGCTCGCTCAAGGCCGGCGAAGCCAACCACCACTGGCTCGCCGGAGCCCGCAGCCTGGGCCGGCGGCGCCTGGTGGGGGCCGTGCTGCACGATCTCGGCCCCTACCCGATGGCCCTGCTGCAGCCCGGCGGCGGCGTGATCCACGGGGAGCTCTACGGCGTCGACGCCAAAGCCCTGGCGCGGCTCGATCAGCTGGAGGATGTCCCCGCTGAATATCTGCGCAGCCTGCGGCCCCTCAGCGATGGCGCGATGGCCTGGGTGTACCACGGTCGCCCCGCCCAGGTGCTCGGATCCCCCTCCCTGCCCCTCGGTGACTGGCGCTCCACCCCCGTGCTGCACTACGGCTCCAACCTGGACCCCGTCCGCCTGCGGCAGCGCTGTCCCGGCTGGGATGGCCAGGGCCTGGTGGTGCATCTGCCGGACTGGCACTGGGCGATCGACAAGCGCAGCCGCGGCGGAGACTCCGGCTGCGCCGGCATCCGGCCCCGGGCCGGCAGCCACTGCTGGGGCGTGGTCACCCACCTCAACCGCACGGATGTCGCCGCGCTCGACGGCCATGAGGGGGTGTCCCTGGGCCACTACGTGCCCCAGCAGCTGACCGTGGAGGCGGAGTGCGGGGCCCGCTTCCCGGTGCGCACCTACGTCCCCGCCGCAGCGCACCGCCGCGAGGGGCTGCGGCCTGCGGCCCCCTACCGCGAGCACATCCTGGCCGGCCTGCGGCACTGGCCCCTGCCCCGCTCCTGGTGCGAGAGCCTGGCGGCCCAGCTGGACACCCTGGCCTGAGGCCGCTGCCGCACCCGGCCCCCTGGTGCGGTGCGGGCCCCGATCAGAAGCTCGCCGCGGCCCCATCAGCCGCCGCCGTCCCGGCCTGCAGCTGGCGGCGGCGCAGCGTCTCGTAGGAGCGGCAGAAGGATTCCCCCAGCGCTTCACGCAGGCGCGTGTCGGCGGCGAAGGCCTCCAGCGCCTCCCCGAGGCTGGTGGGCAGCGGCCGGCACTGGCCGGGGGCCAGCGGCGCGGCGTAGTTGTCGTTGTCATGGCGGGGGCCGGGGTCGAGCTCCCGCGTGATCCCCTCGAGACCCGCTGCCAGCACGGCCGCCTGCAGCAGGTAGGGGTGGGCGGCGCCGTCGGGCAGCCGCAGTTCCAGCCGCTGGTCGTCAGGGATGCGCAGCATGTGGGTGCGGTTGTTGCTGCTGTAGCTGATGCCTGCCGGGCTCCAGCTGGCGCCGGAGCTGGTGGGGGGAGACGCCAGGCGCCCGTAGCTGTTCGGGGTGGGATTGGTCAGGGCGCAGAGGGCCGGGGCGTGCTCCAGCAGCCCCGCCAGGAAGCGGTAGGCCAGGGTCGACAGCCCCAGGGGGCCCTGCGGATCGTGGAAGGCGTTGCGCCCGTCCCGGTCCCACAGCGAGAGGTGGGTGTGGCAGCCGTTGCCGGTGAGGCCGGCGAAGGGTTTGGGGCGGAAGCTGGCCCGCAGGCCCCGCTGTTCCGCCAGGCTCTGCACCATCACCTTGAAGAAGGCGTGGCGGTCGGCGGTCTGCAGGGCGTCGGCGAAGGTCCAGTTGATCTCGAACTGGCCGTTGGCGTCCTCGTGGTCGGCCTGATAAGGGCCCCAGCCCAGCAGCTCCATGCCCTCCAGCAGCTCCGCCACCAGGGGGTAATGCCGCATCAGCGCCAGCTGGTCGTAACAGGGCTTGGTCTGGGTGTCGGCGCGGTCGGCGATGCGCTCCTGCTCGGGATCCAGCAGGAAGAATTCCGCCTCCACGCCGCTGCGCAGCGCATAACCGAGGGCGGCCGCGCGCTGTTGCTGCCGTTGCAGCAGCCGGCGCGGGCAGTGCTCCAGCGGGGTGCTGCCGAGGCTCAGGTCGGCCGCCAGCCAGCCCACCTCCGGCTGCCACGGCAGGGGCATCAGGCTGGCCGGGTCGGGGATCGCCATCAGATCGCCGTCGGCGGGGCTGAGATCGAGCCAGGCGGCGAACCCGGCGAAGCCGGCACCGCTCCGGGCCATCGAGGGCAGGGCCGCGGCGGGCACGAGCTTGGCCCGCTGGATGCCGAACAGATCGGTGAAGGAGATCAGCAGGAAGCGCAGGCCCTGCTCCCGGACCAGGGAGACGAGATCGGACATCGAGGCAGGCGGAGGGGGGGAAGGGGGGATCAGCCGTCCAGCAGCTGGGAGACGATGGCCCGCAGCCGGGACTGCTCGGAGGCGTGGCTGTGGGGGTTGCCGGCGCGGTGGCCCAGGTCGGAGTGCAGCAGATGCAGGCGGGCTCCCGGGATGGCCTCCGCCTCGGCCTGCAGATCCTCCGGGGGGAAGTAGAGGTCCCGCTCCCCCGCCACCACGGCGGTGCGGGCCCGGATGCGGGCCAGGCTGGCGCGCAGATCGCCCCCGGCGGCCACGTCATGGGCCAGCCAGGTGTCGAGCATGGCGATCAGGTCGCGCGGGTCGTGGCGCTGGTAGTGGGGCAGCCACTGTTCGCGCACGTGCTGCTCCACCGGTCCGTCCAGGCGGCGGAAGAAGGGCTGGCTGGCGGCCCAGCTGGCGTAGATCAGGCTGAAGGTCCACAGGCCCCGCTGCGGAGGGGCCGTGAAGCGTTCGCCGTTCCAGTGGGGATCGGCGGTGAGGGCCTGGCGCAGGCTGAGCAGGAACAGGCGGTTGTGGGGGGTGGTCCGCGCCGTGCCGCAGACGCAGCACAGCCGCGGCACCTCATCGGGGTGCTGCACCGCCCACTGGTAGGCCTGCTGAGCCCCCATCGACCAGCCGTGGATCAGCGCCGGCCGCTCCACCCGGAACCGTTCCCGCAGCAGACGGCGCAGGGCGGCCACATGGTCGCTGTGGCGCACGACCCAGCCCTGTTCCGCCACGCCCATGCCGCCGTGGCTGGGGCTGCTGGAGACGCCGTTGCCGAACAGGCCGGCGATGATGATGCACCAGCGCTCCGGGTCGAACACCGGACCCACCAGCCAGGCCAGATCCCGGGGGCGGGAGCCGTAGGCCCCGGGCACCAGGATCAGATTGCTGCGCCCGGGGTTGAGCGTGCCGAAGCGCAGGAAGCCCAGCCGGGCCTGGGGAATGGTGCGGCCGCAGGCCAGGGGCAGATCGCCCAGGGCGAAGAACTCGGCGGTCTCCCCGGCGGGCGACGCCGGGATCCCCGTCGCCGCGGCGGGAGGGGGTGTCATGCCGGCAGGCCCAGCTGGGGCAGACGCTGCAGCAGCCGGCGGTGCACGCTGAGGTAGCCCCGCTCCAGATGCTGCAGGCGGGGGGCCAGCCGGAGATGGGCCTGGGGCAGGGCGTGGAAAGGCAGCGAGGGAAAGAGGTGGTGTTCGCTGTGGAAGGGCATGTTCCACATCAGCCAGCGCACCGGGGCCAGGGTGAGGGTGGTGCGGGTGTTGGCCAGTCCGTCGGCGCTGAAGCTGCAGCCGGTGTGCTCGGCCAGCAGCACCAGCCGCAGGAACGGCTGTCCCAGGGCCAGGGGCAGCAGCCAGCTCCACAGCAGCAGGCCATTGGCCTGGGGAAGGGACAGCAGCAGCAGGGCGGCGTAGACCCCCCACTGCAGCTGCGCCGAACGCCGCACCTGGGGGATCAGCTCGGGACTCATGTAGGGGAGGCCGGCCAGATCACCCCAGAGCAGCCGGGCATGGCCGCGCAGCTTGCCGATCCACCAGTGCCAGCCGCAGATCTCCAGCAGATAGGAGCCCAGGCTGGTGGGCAGCGGGTCCTCCAGCTCCGGATCAAGGCCGGGCTGGTGGGTGTAGCGGTGATGCCACTGGTGATAGCGGCGGTAGAAGGTGGCGTTGTAGAAGCTGAACAGACCCATCAGCCAGGCCACTGCATCGTTGAGCCGGCGGCTGCGGAACACCGTGCGATGGCCGCACTCATGCAGCGGCGCGAAGCAGGTGGCCAGGGCGATGCCGCTGAGCAGCAGCGCGGCCAGCCGTGCCGGCAGCGGCAGGGCCCCGTTGCGCCAGAGCAGGCCGCTGGCCAGGATCAGGGCCAGGTGGCTGGTGAGCCGGATCGCCCCCGGGGTGTCCCGCAGGGTGTTGAGCCTGCTGAGCTCCTGGCGTTCGATCAGGGGGGAGGAGCTTGGGGTGGCCATCGCTCCATCTCAACAAACGCGGCGGCGCGCATCGGTAAGCGTTGTGACGGATCGCCCGGGAACGGCCGCTCCGCCGGGAAGCGGCGGAGCGGGGACAGGGCCCGAATCGCCCAGCCCAGGGGGCCGGGCAGCGGAGCGGGGGCAGGGCCAGAATCGGTGGGTCTCACCCTTCTCCCAGCCTCCCGGGGACTGCTTGACGCTCACCTTTCCGCCGCTGCGGCGCTCGGCCCTCACCACCCTGCAGGTGAACCTCGGCTACCGCTGCAACCAGGCCTGCAGCCACTGCCACGTGGAGGCCGGCCCGCAGCGAACGGAGCAGATGGAGCCCGCCACGGTGGACCTGATCCCGGCGGTGCTGCGGGCCCGCGGGCTGGAGCAGCTGGACATCACCGGCGGCGCCCCCGAGCTGCACCCGCGCTTCCGCGCTCTGGTGCGCGAGGCCCGATCCCTGGGGGTGGCCATCACCGACCGCTGCAACCTCACGATCCTGCAGGAGCCGGGCCAGGAGGATCTGGCCGCCTTCCTGGCCTCCCAGCAGGTGACGGTGGTGGCGTCGCTGCCCTGCTACAGCGAGGAGATGGTGGATCGCCAGCGCGGCGCCGGGGTGTTCCGCCGCAGCATCCAGGGGCTGCGCCAGCTCAACCGGCTCGGCTACGGCCAGCCGGGCTCACCCCTCACCCTGCACCTGGTGTTCAACCCCCACGGCCCCAGCCTGCCGCCGCCCCAGGACGAGCTGGAGGCTGAGTACCGACGCCGGCTGCTGGACGAGCACGGGGTGGTGTTCCATCGGCTGCTTGCGCTGGCCAACCTGCCGGTGGGGCGCTGGGCGAGCCAGTTGCAGCGCCGGGGGGAGCTGGAGGGATATCTGGCCCTGCTGCGCCAGGCCCACCGCGCCGAGAACCTGGAGGCGGTGATGTGCCGCAGCCTGATCAGCGTCGACTGGCAGGGCCGGCTGCACGACTGCGATTTCAACCAGCAGCTGCAGCTGGGTCTGCTGCCGGGGTCCCTCGCCGGCGGCCGGCTGGAGGATCTGCTGCAACACGACCCCGAGGGGGCGCCGATCGCCGTGGCGGAGCACTGCTTCGGCTGCAGCGCCGGCAGCGGATCGAGCTGCGGCGGGGCGCTGCGCTGAGCGAGCGCTCAGAGGCTGGATTCCACCACCGGGCTGTGGGTGCCGAGCAGGCGGCAGCCGATCTGGATCAGTCCCTCATCCAGCAGACGGCCGAGCTTGAGCGCCTTGGCCTCCTCCTCACGGTTGAAGCTGCCCTGCTGCAGGGTCAGCCAGTCGATCTCCTCCTGGGTGATGATCCCGGTGGAGAGGGTCTCAAGGAAGACTTCCCCCAGCTGCATGGGTCGTTCGTGGGTGCCGACCATTTTATGGCGGTTTTCAGGATCGGCCAGCGCGCGACCCTCCTCCGGCCCCCGCCGGGCTGACGTCCGCCGCCGGCGCCCCGACCCCGTGCTCCGCCCACTCCGGAGCGCCGGCTGGGACCCGGCGGCTTGAAGCACCGGCCCGGATGGGATTTGCTGGCGACTGTGTCTGCACCGGTGGCCGCCGCCGCCGCATCCCCCGCATGAGCGATCCGGTCTCCGAGCTCTCGCCCTCCTGCCTGCCCGAGGGGGCACCGGCCTCGCCGGAGGAGCTGGCCCTGATCGATCGCTGGTGGCGGGCCGCCAACTATCTGGCGGTGGGCATGATCTATCTGCGTGCCAACCCGCTGCTGCAGGAGCCGCTCCAGCCGGAGCACATCAAGAACCGCCTGCTGGGCCACTGGGGTTCGAGCCCGGGCCAGGCCTTCCTCTGGGCCCATGCCAACCGGGTGATCCGCCGCTGGGATCTGGACATGATCTACCTGTCCGGCCCCGGCCACGGGGCCCCGGGGGTGCTGGGACCCACCTATCTGGACGGCACCTACAGCGAGATCTACCCGGAGATCAGCGCCGACCGTGAGGGCATGCGGCGCTTCTTCCGCCAGTTCTCCTACCCCGGCCACATCGGCTCCCACTGCACCCCGGAGACCCCCGGCTCGATCCACGAAGGGGGCGAACTGGGCTATGTGCTCTCCCACGCCTGCGGGGCGGTGTTCGACAACCCGCAGCTGATCGCCCTGGCCTGCGTCGGTGACGGGGAGGCCGAGACCGGCCCGCTGGCCACCTCCTGGCACATCAACAAGTTCCTCAACCCGATCCGCGACGGTGCCGTGCTGCCGGTGTTGCACCTCAACGGCTACAAGATCGCCAATCCCACCCTGCTGGCCCGTATCCCCGGGGAGGAACTGGCCAGCCTGCTGCGGGGCTACGGCTGGGAGCCGCTGTTCGTCGAAGGGCACGATCCGGCGGTGATGCACCGGGCGATGGCGGCCGCCATGGAGGCGGCGGTGCAGCGCATCCGTGCCCTGCAGCAGGAGGCCCGCAGCCGCGGTGTGGCCGAGCGCCCCGCCTGGCCGATGCTGGTGCTGCGCTCCCCCAAGGGCTGGACCGGGCCGGCCCGCCTCGGCGAGCACCGGCTGGAGGGGTCCTGGCGCTCCCATCAGGTGCCGCTGCCGGCGGCCCGCAGCGACCCGGAGCAGCGACGCATGCTGGAGCAGTGGCTGCGCAGCTACCGCCCCCACGAGCTGTTCGATGGCGAGGGTCGGCTGTTGCCGGAGCTGCGGGAGCTGGCGCCGCAGGGATCGCGTCGCATGGGCTCCAACCCCCACGCCAACGGCGGGCTGCTGCGCCGGCGGCTGCGCTTCCCCGAGGTCAGCGCCTACGCGGTGGAGGTGCCGGCCCCGGGGGCGATCGAGGCGGAGAACACCGCCCCGCTGGGGCAGCTGATGCGCGATCTGATCGACCGCAACCCCACCAACGTGCGGATCTTCGGGCCGGATGAAACGGCCTCCAATCGCCTGCAGGCCAGCTACGAGCGGGTGGGCAAGCTGTGGATGGAGGAGCTGCTGCCGGAGGACGGCGACGGCAGCGGTCTCAGCCGCGACGGCAGGGTGGTGGAGATGCTCTCGGAGCACACGTTGGTGGGGATGATGGAGGGCTATCTGCTCACCGGCCGCTACGGCTTCTTCCACACCTATGAGGCCTTTGCCCATGTGATCGCCTCGATGTTCAACCAGCACGCCAAGTGGCTGGAGAGCTGCATTCATCACGCCCCCTGGCGGGCGCCGATCGGTCCCTGGAACTGCCTGATCAGTTCCACGGTCTGGCGTCAGGATCACAACGGCTTCACCCATCAGGATCCCGGCTTCATCGATCTGGCCGGCAACAAGAGCGGCGAGGTGGTGCGGGTCTACCTGCCGGCCGATGCCAACCTGCTGCTGGCGGTGTCGGAGACGGCGCTGCGGGAGACCAATGTCTGCAACATCATCGTCTCGGACAAGCAGAAGCATCTGCAGTACCTCAGCCTCGAGGAGGCCCGACGCCACGTCGCCAAGGGCATCGGCCTGTGGAGCTGGGCCAGCAATGACCACCACGGCGGTGAACCGGATGAGCCCGATGTGGTGATGGCCTGCGCCGGAGACATCCCCACCAAGGAGACCCTGGCGGCGGTGGAGATCCTGCGGCGCGAGATCCCCAGCCTGCGGGTGCGGGTGATCAACGTGGTCAAGCTGTTTGCACTCACCGATCCGGGGGAGCATCCCCACGGCCTCAGCGACCGCGACTTCGATGGATTATTCACCAGAGATCGCCCCGTGATCTTCAATTTCCATGGCTATCCCTGGCTGATTCACCGGCTCACCTACCGCCGCACCAATCACCACAATTTCCATGTGCGTGGCTACAAGGAGAAGGGCAACATCAACACGCCGCTGGAGTTGGCGATGAACAATCAGATCGATCGTTTCAATCTGGTCATCGACGTCATCGATCGGCTGCCGGGCCTCGGCTCCCGCGCCGCCCATCTGAAGGAGCGGATGAAGGAATCGATCCTCAGCTGCCGCGCCTATGCCCATGAGCACGGCATGGATCCGCCCGAGATCAACGACTGGCGCTGGACCCTTCCCCCCGCCGGCTGATGGGCGATGCCGCGCTGGTGCTCAATGCCGGCAGTTCGAGCCTCAAGGCTGCGCTGATCACCGCCGCAGGGGACACCCTCTGGCGGGACCAGCGCCCGTTCCGGCCGCCGCTGGCGGCATCGGCCGATGCCGCGGCGGCTGAGCCGTCGGGGGCCGAGCCGGCCGGCCCCCCCGCCCTGGAGGCCCTGCTGGAGGGCTGGCTGCCCGCGGTGCTGCAGACCTGGGGCCCGCGGCTGCGGCTGGCGGCCCACCGGGTCGTCCACGGCGGCGAGGCGTTCACGGCGCCGACCCGGGTGCAGCCGGCGGTGCTGCAGGCGCTGGAGCGGCTGCTGCCCCTGGCTCCCCTGCACAACGGTCCGGCGCTGCGGGTGATCCGCTGGCTGCAGCAGCGCCGTCCGCAGCTGCCGCAATGGGCCTGCTTCGACACGGCGTTTCACGCCTCCCTGCCGGCCGAAGCCCGCACCTATGCCATCCCGGCCGCCTGGCGCCGGCAGGGGCTGCGCCGCTACGGCTTCCACGGTCTCAACCATCAGCACGTCAGCGAGGAGGCGCAGCGTCGGCTGCCGGGCGGTTCGCGGCGGCTGATCAGCTGCCATCTGGGGGCCGGATGCTCCCTCTGCGCCATCCGCGACGGCCGCAGCCTGGCCACCAGCATGGGCTTCACGCCCCTGGAGGGTCTGGTGATGGCCCGGCGCAGCGGCTCGCTGGATCCAGGCCTGCTGCTGCACCTGCTGCGGCAGGGATGCAGCGTGGCCGAGCTGGAGCGGGAGCTGCAGGGGGGCAGCGGCCTGCTGGGGCTGTCGGAGCTGAGCGGGGATATGCGCCGCCTGCGGGAGGCGGCAGCCGGCGGTCACGCCGGGGCGCGGCTGGCGATCGACGTGTTCCGGTTCAGCCTGCTGCAGGGCATCGGAGCGATGGCGGCGAGCCTGGAGGGGGTGGAGGCGATCGCCCTCAGCGGCGGCATCGGCGAACACGACGGGGCGCTGCGGGCCGAGCTGCAGCAGGCGCTGGCCTGGCTGGGGCCGGTGCACTGGCTGGTGGTGCCGGCGGACGAGGAGGGGGTGATCGCCCGCAGCTGCCTGGCGGCGACCGGCGGCTGAGCGAAATGTGAAGCTGCTGCGCGTCTCCCCGGCCCCACAATCGCGCAAGTCTTCCGTTTCTGTTAAGGTTTCGAAGTCAGCTCGGCTGCTCCCTCCCACCGTGAACGACAACCACCCCGTCTACACCGCTCTGATCGCCCAGCTGGAGCACCTGCGCGACCACTACCGTCGCCAGCCCGACGAGCAGACCCGTTATCAGCTGGTGCGCCACGAGCAGCGCATCGCCCAGTGGGCCACGTTGCCCGTGAGCGGCAGCTGATCGCAGGCCCCGGATAGCTCCAGGTCACGAATCATTGAGACGGCTCTGAGACATCCGTCGATTTCTCCTAGATCAGAGGCACCGGCGAAGGCCCCACCCCGTCGGTCCCCCAGAGCGCCCACCTTGCCTGGCTGCTCCGGAGAAGCCCCTGGCTCCGCCGCCGGGGGCTTTTCTGTGGCTCTCCATCCGCGTTGCGGCCGCTGAACCTGACCCCTCCGCCGCGCCCAGGCAGGCAGCCTCAGGCGCCGCGGTGCCCGCGGCCCTCCAGCCTGGAGCGTCCGCCCAGCAGCTCCAGCCAGACCAGCACCACGACCCAGTGCAGCAGCAGTGGCGGCCACAGGGAGGCGCTGAACAGATAGGCCAGGCCGCAGGCCAGCCCCAGCCAGGTGCAGGGGATCAGGAAGCGCGCGTCGCGGAACAGGCTCCGCCCAGGGGGATACCACAGCCGGGCTGCCAGCGGGTGGTAAGCCACGAACAGGCCGAGGGACAACGCCAGCCAGGCTCCCAGGCTGGGCGCCGGCAGGGAGAGTCCCCGCGGCAGCAGCGTCACCCGGAACAGCAGCTCCTCCACCAGCGACGGCATCAGCAGCAGCGCCAGGGCACGCTGGCCCAGCAGCGCCGGCGGCGGCAGCGCTCGCGTCGGCCTGAGGAAGCCGCTGGCCAGGCCGGTGGGCACGCTCAGCAGGGTGAACAGCCCCAGCAGGGCCAGGCTGAGCAGCAGGTCGGAGGCGGTGGGCCGCTGCAGCATCGCGGCCAGCCACTGGCTCAGGGGCCAGGCGGACATCCAGGGCTGGCTGGCCAAGGCAGGTGCGCGCAGGAGGGGGGGGCAGGGCTCACCGCGTCGGCGGCCCGCATCCCCGCATCATCGGTCGTGTCCGCCCACCGGGTGATCGGCTGCCCTGCTCCCGGCGGCGTCCCGACCACGCCTCGGACGCGGCCGGGCCTGGAACCGCGGCAGATTCCGTGGTCCTGACCCAGCATGCGGCGAACCACCGGGCTTTCAACGTGGCGAGTCATCCCGAGGCGTCCCATCGCGTGGCCCTGCGCCTGGGCGGGGGCCTGTGGCAGGCCCTGCAGGAGCGCAGCCGCCGCAGCGGCGACAGCCTCGACCATGTGATCCGTCAGGCCCTGGCCGAAGCGCTCGACCTCGATCACCACACCCTCTATCAGGTGTCCACCGCCGGAGCGCTGGTGGAGGGGGTCTACCAGGGCTGTGTGCGGGTGGCCGATCTGCTGCGCCACGGCGACTTCGGCCTGGGCACCTTCGATGGCCTCGACGGGGAGGGCATCCTGCTGGAGGGGCGCTGCTGGCAGGCCTGCAGCGACGGCCGCGTCGTCCCTGCCCCGGCGCAGGCCCTGACGCCCTTCTGGGTGGTGACCCGGTTCCGTGCCGATCAGCAGCACCAGCTCGCCGCGGTGGACAGCTGGGGTGCCCTCACCGCCGGGCTGGATCGCTTCCGCCCCAGCGACAACACCTTCATGGCCATCCGCATCCGCGGCCTGTTCCGGCGGATCCGGGTGAGGGTGGCCTGCCGCACCGCCAGCGGGGTCGATCTGGTCACCGCCACCAGCCATCAGGTGGAGTTCAACCTGGAGCACATCCGCGGCACGCTGGTGGGGTTCTGGACCCCGACCTTCGCCCGCACGATCAACGTGCCCGGCTATCACCTGCACCTGCTCAGCGACGACCGGGCCCATGCCGGTCATGTGCTCGAGCTCGAGGCCGACAGTCTGGCGGTGGAGCTGCACACCGAGGACCGGCTGCAGCTGGCCCTGCCCGACACCCCGGCCTTCCTGGCGGCCGATCTCAGCGGTGATCCCGGTGCGGCCCTGGCCAGGGCGGAAGGGGGTCACCGCTGATCGCTGCGGCAGGGGCTCAATCGGGAGGGCGCCGGCGCCGGCCGCGCAGGGGCTGGCGCTCGCGGTGATAGGCGGGGTCGGGATTGGCGGCCCGCAGCGCCGACACCGTGCTGATGGCGAAGCCGGAGAGACCGCCGGCGAGGCTGAGCAGGGCCAGCTGCCACTGGGCCCGCAGCGGCGGCAGCGGCGTGGCTGTGCGCGAGATGGCCACCTGCAGCAGCAGGGCCAGCAGGGCCCCCAGCCCCGCTCCGGCCAGCAGGGCCCCCAGCACCCGCCGTCTCACGGGCGGCCCTCCAGCGGGGTCCCGGCGCCGCGGCCCTCTCCCAGCCAGCCCTTCATCACCACGTAGAACACCGGCACCACGAACAGCGACAGCAGCGTGGCCACCAGCAGACCGCCGAACACCACGGTGCCGAGGGAGGTCTGGCTGCGGGCGCCGGCGCCGCTGGCCAGCACCAGAGGCAGGAAGCCGAACAGGGAGGAGATGGCCGTCATCACGATCGGCCGCAGCCGCGAGCGGGCCGCCTCCCGGGCCGCCTCCAGGGCGGAGAGCCCCTCCGCCAGGCGCTGGTTGGCCAGGTCGACGATCAGGATGCCGTTCTTGGCGGCCAGGCCGATCAGCATCACCAGGCCCACCTGGGCGTAGATGTTCAGCACCTCACCGCGCAGGCCCAGAAACACCAGGGCCCCGAGCATGGCCGTGGGCACCGTCATCAGGATGATCAGCGGATCGCTGATGCTTTCGTACTGGCCTGCCAGCACCAGATAGACCACCAGGATCCCCAGGGCGAAGATCACGATCGCCAGCGCTCCGGCCTTCACCTCCTCGCGCGAGAGGCCGCTCCAGTCGGAGGAGATGCCGTTGATGCCGAGGCGCTCGAACACGCGGCCCATGGTGCTGATCGCCTGGCCGGAGCTGAACCCCTGGGCCGGCAGACCCTCCACCTTGATCGAGCGGAACAGGTTGAAGTGGGGGATCACCGTGGGCCCGGTCACGGGCGAGATCGTGATGAACTCCGCCAGGGGCACCGGTCTGCCGCTGGCATCGGGCACGTACAGCTCCTCCAGCCGCTGGGGGGTGGCGCGGAATGGCGCATCGGCCTGGACATACACCCGCCGCACCTTGCCCTCCTGGAAGGTGTCGTTCACGTAGGCGCCACCGAAGTTGAAGCTGAGCACCTGCATCGCCTGGGCGAAGTTGATGCCGAGCGACTGCAGCCGGGCCCGGTCGACGGAGATGCGCAGCTGTGGCGCCTCCGGGCTGAACTGGGTGAACACCCGCTCCAGTCCCGGTTCGGCATTGGCCTGCTGGATCAGACGGTTGGCCGCGCCGAAGAACCCGGGCAGATCCAGGGCGCCGCCGCTGCGGTCAAGCATCTGGAATTCGAAGCCGCCGGCGTTGCCATAGCCGGGGATCGACGGCGGCTGGATGGCGATCACCCGCCCCTCCCTCAGGCCGGCGAAGCGACGGTTGAGGCGCTCCACGATCGCCTCCATGCCCTGGTCGGCCCCCTGGCGCTCGCTCCAGTTGCGGGTGCCGAAGAAGGCCAGGCCGCGGTTGGGGGCATTGCCGTCGAAGCCCGCCCCGCTGAACACGGCCGCCGCGGCGATTGAGGGCTCCTCCTGCAGCATCGCCGCCACCTTGCGGTTGAGGGCGGCGGTGGTCTGGGCCGAGCCCCCGTCCGGGGTCTGCACGATGATGAAGCCGTAACCCTGGTCCTCCACCGGCACGAACCCCCCCGGGATGGTCTGGAAGGCCACGGCGGTGAGGGCGATGCCTCCGGCCAGACCCCCCATCACCAGCCTCCGGTGGCTGAGCACCCAGTTGAGGCCGGCGGCGTAGCCCCGCTCGGCGCGGCCATAGGCGGCATTGAACAGGCGGAAGAGCGTCGGCATGCTCCAGCCGGCGGCGGTGCCGATGCCGGCGAACAGCAGCACCAGCAGCGGATTGCGCCCGTCGCTGAGCACGACGAGCAGGCCGTAGAGACCGGTGAGCAGCAGTCCCGCCAGGGCGGTGGTGCGGCGGCTCGGCTGGGGCCCCTCGCGGGCCAGCAGCAGCGCCGAGAGCATCGGCGAGAAGGTGAGAGCGTTGAAGGTCGAGATCACGATCGCGAAGATGATCGTGGCGGCGAACTGCTTGTAGATCGTGCCTGTGGCGCCGGGGAAGAACAGCACCGGCAGGAACACCGCGAACAGCACCAGGGAGGTGGCCAGCACAGCGGCGAACAGTTCATCCATCGTGGCCTTGGCGGCCTGCAGGGCTGAGAGCCCTTCGGCGCGGCGACTGGCGGTACCTTCGATCACCGTGATGGCGTCATCGACCACCAGGCCCGTGGCCAGCACCAGGCCGAACAGGGTGAGCTGGTTGAGGCTGAAGCCGAAGGCCTTGACGAAGGCGAAGGTGCCCACCAGGGCCACGGGGATGGCGATGGCCGGCACCAGGGTGGCCTTCCAGTCCTGCAGGAACAGGAACAGGATCAGCACCACCAGCACCACCGCATCGCGCAGGGAATTGGTCACCCCCTGGATCGAGGCGCTGATGAAGTCGGTGACGTCGTAGATCTTCTCCAGCTGGACGCCGGGGGGCAGGCTCGCCTGGAACTCCCGCAGCACCTCGGCCACCCCTTCGGACACCTCCAGGGCGTTGCTGCCGCTGAGCTGGTAGATCGCCAGGCCCACCGAGGGCACGCCGCGCAGATCGGTGGCATTGATGTCGTAGGTCTCGCCGCCGAGGCTGACCCTGCCCACATCCCTGAGCCGCACCAGGCCGCCGTCGCCGGTGTTGCGCAGCACCAGGTTCTCGAACTCCTCATTGCGCAGCAACCGGCCCTGCAGCTGCACGGTGAAGGTGTAGGTCTGGCCGTCGGGGGCGGGGGCCCCGCCCACCTGGCCGGCGGGCACGAGGCGGTTCTGGCTCTGCAGGGCGGCGACCACGTCGGCGGCGGTGAGGTTGGCCTGGGTCAGGCGCACGGGGTCGAGCCAGAGGCGGATCGCCAGCTTGCGATTGCCGAAGTAGGTGACTTCTCCCACCCCCCGCACGCGCCTGAGCTGGTCGGTGAGGCCCTGATCGAGCAGGCCGCTGAGGGTCTCAACGCTATAGGGATCAGCCGCATCGGTGCTGCTGATGTTGTAGACGAGAAGGATCGAATTGGAGGCCTTGCTGACGGTGACGCCGGACTGGCGCACCTCCGCCGGCAGCTGCGGTTCGGCCAGGGCCACCCGGTTCTGCACGTTCACCTGGTTGATCGCCCCGTCGGTGCCGCTGGCGAAGGAGACGGTGATGGCGCTGGTGCCGTCGGCGGCGCTGGTGGAGGTGATGAACTCCATGTTCTCCACCCCGTTGATCTGCTGCTCCAGCACCGTGGTGACGCCCTCCTCGACGCTGAGCGCATCGGCGCCGGTGTAGCGGGAGACCACCTTGACGGTGGGGGGGGCGATGTCGGGCAGGTTCTCGATCGGCAGGAGCGGCAGGGCGATCAGGCCGGCGATCACGATCAGCAGGCTGCAGACCGTGGTCAGCACCGGCCGGAGGATGAAGCTGTTGGAGGCCGACATCGTGGGGGTCCTCCCTCAGCGCCCGGCGGGGGCCGGGGCTGCCGCCCCCGCCGCCGCGGCCCCGGGCTTCACCGGCAGCCCGTGGCGCAGGCTGAGCAGGTTGCTGCTGATCACCACATCCCCCTCGCTGACGCCCGCCAGCACGGGGTAGCGGCCATCCTGCAGCGGACCGAGCCGCACGCGGGTCTGCAGGGCGAAGCGGCTGTCGGGCGGCAGCTGCCGCAGCCGATCCAGCGGCGCCTGGCCGGGCTGGGCCTCCAGCTCCCGCAGGCTGCCCACACGCCAGACATAGCTCTGGCCTGAGGACTGGCTGACGCTGCCCACGGGCACCGAGAGCTGGCTGCCGCTGTCCAGCACCAGGCGCGTGCGCACCCGCAGGCCGTTGCGCAGGCTGCCCTGGCGGTTGTCGTAGGCGGCCTTGACCAGCAGCACCTGGCTGCCGACGTTGACGCTGGGATCGATCGAGGCCACCACCCCGCGCACCAGCGGCTGGTTGCTGCCGGGGTCCTCGAGGATCACCGGCTGGCCGGGACGCACGCGGTTGCGCAGCCGGGCCGGCACGTCGATGCGGGCGTTGAGTTCGCCGTTGCGGATCACGCTGGTGAACGGGTCACCGGCGCGGATCACGTCGCCCACCTTCACGCTCACGTCGCCGATCACGCCGGAGAGGGGGGAGCGCAGATCGCGGAAGGCCAGATCGGCCTGACGCGCCCGGAGACTGGCGCTGGTGGAGATGTAGGCCTGGCGCAGCTCATCGCGCTGGATCGGACTGGCGGCGCCCTGCTGGGCCAGGTATTCGAAGCGCCGGTAGTTGAGGCGGTCCTTGGCCTGGGCGGAGCGCAGGCTCATCACCTCCGCCTGCAGCTGGGTCTGGTCGAGCACCACCAGCAGGTCCCCCGCCCGCACCCGATCCCCCTGGCGGATGCGCAGCTGCTGGATGCGGCCGCCGGCCTGGGCCGCCAGCTGCACCGACTCGACCGCGTCGAGGGTGCTGATCGTGGCCACCTCCTGACGGAAGGGGGCCGGCTCGAGCCGGATCACGTCCACGCCCAGCGGTGGCGGCGGCGGAGCCGGGGGAGCGGAGCAGGCCGCCAGAAGGGTCAGGCTGCCGAGGGCGGCGGAGAGCAGGCCGCTCCTGGGAGCCATGGCACGGGACTGAAGGTGCCCTCTTATACGCCGGCGGCCGGGGCGTCGCGAGGCCGGTGGCTTCTCCTTCACCCAGCCGGCTGGATCTGGCGGGGGGGCGTGGGCAGACGGGTGCTGACCAGGGCTGCGGCGGCCACCAGCACGGTGGAGGTCCACAGGCAGGCCTGCAGGCCTCCGACGAGGAACATGGCCCCGGAGAGCAGGGTGCCCACGAGCCTGCCGGCGGCGTTGGCCATGTAATAAAAGCCCACGTTCAGGCTCACCGATTCAGCGTCGGTGTAGGCCAGGATCATGTAGCTGTGAATCGAGGAGTTCATGGCAAATACCACTCCGAACACCGCCAGCCCCACCACCACCGCCACACCGGGGTGGCCCACCTGGCGCCAGAGGGCGATGGCGATCAGGGCCGGGATCGCCGTCAGCACCGTGCTCCAGAACTGCACCGCCGCCACCCCGGGGGGAGCGGTCTGCCCCCAGGCGCGGCGCAGGCCCGGGGCCGCACCCTGCACGACCCCGTAGCCGATGACCCACAGGCCCATGAAGCCGCCCACCTCCCAGAAGCGCCAGCCCAGGGCGGCCTCGAGGAACACCGGCAGGGCCACGACGAACCAGACATCCCGGGCCCCGAACAGAAAGAAGCGGGCCAGGGACAGCGCATTGATGCCGCGACTCCTGGAGAACAGCGAGCTGAAGGCGGGTTTGCGTTTCATCCGCCCCATGTCGGCCGGCAGCGCCAGGGTGAGGAGGAAGGCCAGCAGCAGCCCGGCGGCCATCACCGCCACCGCTGTGTTGAAGCCGAGGCCGGTGAGCAGCACCCCGCCGAGGAAGAACCCCACCCCCTTGAGCGCGTTCTTGGAGCCGGTGAGGATCGCCACCCAGCGGAAGAGTTGTTGCTCCCCCTGCGCGTGATCCTGGGGCGTTTCGGGAACGACGGTCCGGATCGCGCTCTTGGCGCTCATCTTGTTGAGATCCTTGGCGATGCCGCTGATCGCCTGGGCCACCATCACATAGAGCACACTCCACCATCTCGGCCAGCCGTCGGAGACAGGAATCAGCATCAGCAGCGCTGCCACCTGCAGCAATGTGCCGCTCCAGAGGGTGAGGCGAAGGCCGAAGCGGCCGCCCAGCCAACCGCCATAGAGGTTGGTGATCACCCCGAAGAATTCGTAGAACAGGAACAGCAGGGCGATCTCAAGTGTGCTGTAGCCGAGGGCATGGAAGTGGAAGACCACCAACATGCGCAGGGCCCCGTCGGTGAGGGTGAAGGCCCAGTAACTGGCCGTCACGATCATGTACTGCTGCAACGCCGAGAGCCCTCGGGCCCCTGGAGGGGCGCCCGCCTGGGGCGGGGTGGGCGGCGGGCCGGGCTCGGGGGAGGTCATCGCAGGCGGGAAGCGGATCGCGCCGGGACGGCGGCGTGGTGCAGGAGGGACGGCGGGGCCGGGGGCGCTGCCCTGGCTGGGCGAGATGGGTGGCGGGGACAGGAGCCCGGGGTCTCAGCGGGCGTCGAGCAGGGCCACGTGGCGCACCAGATCGGCCATGCGGGAGCTGTAGCCCCATTCGTTGTCGTACCAGGCGTAGACCTTGAGCTGGGTGCCGTTGACCACCATCGTGGAGGGGGCGTCGATGATCGCGCTGCGGGGATCGTTGACATAATCCACCGACACCAGCGGCCGGGTTTCATAGCCGAGGATGCCGTCGAGGTCGCTGATGGAGGCCTCCTCGAAGGCCCGGTTCACCTCCTCCACCGTGACGCTGCGCTGCAGTTCGAACACCGCATCGGTGAGCGAGGCGTTGAGCAGGGGCACGCGCACGGCGTGACCGTTGAGCCGGCCTTCGAGGTCCGGGAAGATCATGCCGATCGCCCTGGCCGAGCCGGTGGTGGTGGGGATCAGGCTCTGGCTGCAGGAGCGGGCCCGGCGCAGATCGCTCCTGAAGCCATCGACCACCACCTGGGTGTTGGTCACATCGTGGAGGGTGGTGATCGATCCGTGCTCGATGCCGAAGCGCTCGTGCACCACCTTGACCACCGGGGCCAGGCAGTTGGTGGTGCAGGAGGCGGCGGTGATCAGCCGATGCCGCTCGGGGTCGTAGAGGTGATGGTTGATCCCGAAGACGATGTTGAGGGCCTCGGCGCCGGCGATCACGCCCTTCACCGGGCAGGCCACCACGACGCGGCGCAGGCCTGCCTGATCGAAATAGGGCTGCAGGGTGTCGGGGGTCCTGAAGCGGCCGCTGCACTCGAGCACCATCTCCACGCCGGCGGCGGCCCAGGGCACGGCGGTGGGATCGCTCTCCTGGCTGGTGCTCACCGCTGTGGTGCCGACGAAGAAGCCGCGGGTGTTGGCCTGCACGGCCAGGGGCCAGCGGCCGTGGACCGAATCGAAGGCGAGCAGGTGGGCGGCGGTGGGGGCGTCGCCGGCCGGGTCGTTGACGTGAACCAGTTCGATGCCGGGACGGCCCCAGAGGGCGCGGAACACCAGGCGGCCGATGCGGCCGAAGCCGTTGATGCCGATCTTCATGGTCGCGGGGGCCGCACTGGCGCAGGGCGTCGCAAACTTAGATCAACTAAAGTTGATTCATCCGGTGTTCTGCAGCACATGCCCGTCGCCGCCGCCCCGCCCCCTCCCGGCGCGACTCCGGCCGCGACTCCGCCGGAGGCTCCCTTGGACTGCTGCCCGCTGCTGCGGGCCCTCGCCGATCCGATCCGGCTGCAGGTGATCGAGGCCCTTGCCCACGAAGAGCGCTGCGTCTGCGAGCTCACCGCCGAGCTGGGCCTGGCCCAGTCGAAGCTCTCCTTTCACCTGCGGGTGCTCAGGCAGGCCGGCCTGATCGCCGCCCGCCAGCAGGGCCGCTGGATCTACTACAGGCTCCAGCCCGAGGCGCTGGCCATGCTGGGCCGCAGGCTGCTGCGCCTGGCCGCCGCCAGCCCCCGCTCCGCCACCCCCTGTCCCGATCCCTGATGCCCGAATCCGACCCGGAGCACGCCGCCGCGACCGCGCCCATCCCGGACCCCGCTCCTGTCGCTGCGAGCCCCCCGGCCGCGCCGCTGCCGCTGCAGCCGATCGTGGTGCTCGGAGGTTTCCTGATCGGCGCGGAGGCCTACGGACCGATGCTGGAGCAGCTGCGCCAGCTCAGCGGCCAGCCGGTGCGGCTGGTGCCCGTGGGGCAGCTGGAGTGGAGTCTCACCGTGTTCCCCTTCGCCTGGGCGAACATTCTCGATCGGGTCGGTGCCGCCGTGCGCGAGCTGGCGCGGGAGTCCCCCAGCGGGCGGGTGACGTTGATCGGCCACAGCTCCGGCGGCATCATGCTGCGCCTGTTTCTTGATGACGCCCCCTTCCAGGGGCGGCGCTACGACGGCAAGGCCCTGGTGGACACCCTGGTGATGCTGGGCAGCCCCCACACCGCCCTCAAGGCCACGCCGTTGCGGCAGATGGTGCAGCGCCGCCTGCCGGGGGCCCACTTCGCGCCCCGGGTGCGCTACGTCTCCGTCGCGGGCGATCTGGAGCTGGCCGCGGCCACCCCCACGGCCCGCCGCCTGGCGCCGACGGCCTACCGCAACAGCACGGGCGACCCTGAGGATCGCGGCGATGGGCTGGTGCCGGTGGCCTCGGCGTTGCTCGAGGGTTCCACGCCGGTGGTGCTGCAGGGGGTGGCCCACGGCGGAGCCTTCGGCGAGAGCTGGTACGGCTCGCCGGAGGTGGTGGAGCGCTGGTGGCGGCTGGCCTCTGCGGAGACCCTGAGCTTCTGAGAGGCCCTGATGGCTTCCACGAAGGCCACGATCTCTGGTGCAGTTCGGATAGCCACCAACCTCGAAGTGGCGCTCCTGCTCACAGGAAGCCCTGCTTGACTCTGCAGCCAGGCACGGCTGCTTGCTTCCTCCCCGCCGCCCCCGTTGGCGAGGCTGCGGTCCGGCGCCGGTGGCCGCTGTGACAACCCCGCGCTGGCCCACGGCTCCCCCATCATCATGGGTCTGACCGAAGCGTGGAGCGGCGGAGAGCCCCACCCCACCCCTCGGCTCCCATCTCCCGGGGGGATGGGGGAGTCCCCTGTCCTGCCACCGCTGTCCCGCTCGATCGATGCCCCTTCCCACCAGGCCCTGGCGGGCCGTGCTGCTGGCCCTGGGGGCCGGCCTGGCCCCACTGATCGCGCTGCCCAGCCGAGCCGACACGGTGCCGCCGCCGCTGCGCTTCGTGGTGATCCCCAAGCTGCCCCATCCCTGGTTCGATGCGGTGCGCGGCGGGGCTGAGGAGGCGGCCGCGATGATCAGCCGCCAGAGCGGAGCGCCGGCCACGGTCGACTACCGGCCCCCGGCCCGGGCCGAGGTGGCCCTGCAGGCCGGCATCCTGCGCGAGGCGATCGCCTCGCGGCCCAGCGGCATCAGCATCGACCTGCTCGATCCCGTGCAGCTGCGGCCGTTGCTGGAGCAGGCCCGTCGCCAGGGGATCCCGCTGAACGTGTTCGACTCGGAACCGCCGGATGGCCTGCCGATCACCAGTGTCGGCACCGACTACTGCCGTCAGGCCCAGATCGCCTCCGAACGGCTGGTGACCCTGCTCGGCGGTCGCGGAGAGGTGGCGATCATGCAGGGGGTGCCGACGGCGCCCAACCACGCCATCCGCGTCCGCTGCCATCGCCAGGTGTTTGCCCGCCATCCGGGCATCCGGGTGGTGGCCAGCCCCATCGACCAGGACAGCATCCGCACCGCCGAGCAGCAGGCCCGGGCCACGCTCCAGGCCCATCCGCGCCTGCGGGGCTGGGTGGTGGCCGATGCGGGAGGAGGCATCGGCGTGGCCCGGGCCATCCAGTCCCTGGGCAGGACCGGCCAGGTGAAGGTGGTGGCCCTCGACGACCTGCCCGACGTGCTGCAGCTGATCCGCAGCGGCGTCGTGGACTCCACCGCCGCCTCCAAGCCCCGCTCCCAGGGGTACTGGTCGGTGCTGAGCCTGTGGCAGCAGGGGCTGGGAGCCCCCCCGATCCAACGGATCGACACCGGCATCGGCGTGGTCGGTGGAGGGGCGGCGAGTCCGTCGCCCTGAGCGCGGATCATGCGGCCGCGCGCACAGGGCGGGCGGCCTGCAGTGCACCAGTGGAGGCATGGCGCAGAGTTCTGGCTGTTGAGACTGGGATGGGGTCGAGTTGAGTTAAAATCATTGCATCTGGTCCGGGAGTTTTCTGCATGCTGAACAAGCATCGCCAGGCCGCCTGGATCCAGGCAGGGTGTCTCACTTAGCTCTCCAGAGATCGGATGATCGCTGACCGACCCAACTCCGAAAGCCCCAGGATTGGAATCATCGGCGCTGGTCCGGCTGGACTGACCGCAGCGTTTCAGCTCGGCAAGGCGGGGGTTCCGGCGATCACCTGGGAGGCCGATCATGAGTACGTGGGCGGCATCTCACGGACGGTGGTTTATAAGGGATATCGCTTTGACATCGGCGGGCATCGCTTCTATTCCAAATCAAAGGAGGTGGAGGATCTGTGGCGGGAGATCCTGCCAGACGACAATGACTTCCTGCTCCGTCAGCGCCTCTCTCGCATCTATTTCAAGGGACAGTTTTATTCCTATCCCTTGGATCTGGCGGAAGTCGTCCATCAACTCGGCAAGCGGCAGTCGGCCCTGACTCTGGGATCGTACCTGAAGGCCCGGCTGTTCACGTTCTCGACGCCGCGTAATCTCGAGGATTGGGTCACTCTCAAATTCGGAAGACGTCTGTATCGGATGTTCTTCAAGAGCTACACCGAAAAGGTCTGGGGGATGCCCTGCTCCGAGATCTCCGCCGACTGGGCCGCGCAGCGCATCAAGGGGCTTTCGCTCAGTCGGGCGGCTCTCCATGCACTGCGACCGCGCCGCGAGGCTCCCCCCGGGGCCGCGGCGGGGCGGCAGCAGGAGATCAAGACCCTGATCACGGCCTTTCGCTACCCCCGGCTCGGTCCCGGCATGCTCTGGGAAGCGGCGGCGGAGAAGACGGTCCGTCATGGAGGGGTGATTCAGATGGGAGCGCGGGTGGTTTCGCTGGAGCGTCGTCCCGGCCCGGGCTGGCGCGTCGGCCTGGAGCAGCAGGGACGCGCCTCACAGGTGGATGTGGAGCATCTGATCTGCTCGGCTCCGCTGGGCTGGCTCGTCCGCACGATTCAGCCCCGCCTGCCCGCGGACGTTCTGGCCGCCGCCGGCAGCCTGCAATACCGGGACTTCATCACGGTGGCTCTGATCGTCAGGCCTCAGGTTTCGTTTAAGGATAACTGGATCTACATTCATGATCCTGATCTGAAAGTCGGTCGCATTCAGAACTTTGCCAACTGGTCGCCGGAGATGGTCCCTGAACCGGGCACGGCCTGCTACGGAATGGAATATTTCACAAGTCAGAGCGAGGCCTTCTGGCACCGCTCTGACGGTGACCTGATCGCGCTGGCCAGTCGGGAGCTGGAGGTGCTCGGACTCGTGCGCTCCGGTGATGTGCTGGATGCCGCCGTCGTGCGACAGCCCAGGGCCTATCCCGTCTACGACGATGCTTATCGCACCAGGAGAGAGCTGATTAGACATGCCCTTCTGGTCGACTGTCCGAACCTGCATGTTGTGGGCAGAAATGGATTGCATCAGTACAATAATCAGGATCATTCCATGATGACGGCGATCCTGGCAGTCAGGAATATCCTTGCCGGTAGAACTCTCTACGATCTCTGGCAGGTGAACCAGGATGCTGAATATCTGGAGTCGGATTCTCCCCCAGCCTCCTCTCAGCCCGGCTGAGCTGTCGCTGGAGGGCTTCATGCCGCGCGGACCCGTTGTCGTTGGCGCTCTGCGAAGAAGGGCGTCGATGGCCCGGGCGGGCCGCCTGCTGACCCCGACATCCGACAGGGTCCAGCCCGACCGCCCAGCCGGCCGGAGGGGCCGCCTCACCCCCCGGTCCGATCGTCCGCTGCCGGCAGCGCGCTCTGCGCTCGGCACGGTCCCGACATCCAGGGCGATCCGCTCCAGGATCGCGGCTAGCCTCTCCCCTCTCCCCGGTAGTACGGCCATGACTGGGCTGTTCTGGCCGATCCCCGGCAACGCTGCCGGTGCTTCCCGTCCTGCGGCCCGGGCCTGCTGCGCTGTTGCATGCAGGCACGAGTGGCGCACCCCTGGTCTGACACCGGCCGCATGAGCCGGCTCCCCGACACCCTCGGCCGCAGGCTCCCTGGGATCCTTCGCAGAGTCGGTTTCTCCGGTGGCGGTGGCTGCGGCAATCCCGTGGGCCGCCTGATCCGCCAGACCGCGAGCCAGCAACGGCCGACCCTGGCGCTCAACACCTTCGCCAATCTGCTGCTGGCGGTCAGTGAAGGGCTGA
>JAYKJA010000055.1:0-17864 GCA_035285905.1 Synechococcaceae cyanobacterium | reverse complement strand
CCCATCAGGTGGCCCGTCTCGGCCTGGCGCGCACCTTCCAGAACCTGCGCCTGTTCCAGTCCCTGAGCGTGCTCGAGAACGTGCTGGTGGGCCTGCATCGCCACGGCCGCCAGCGGCCCTGGGATGTGCTGCTGGGCACGCCGCGCTTCCGCCAGCGGGAGCGTCAGCTGCGGCAGCAGGCGCTGCAGCTGCTGGAGTCGATGGACATCGCCGGGGTGGCCGAGCGGCGAGCCGGTGACCTCTCCTACGGCCAGAGGCGACGCCTGGAGATCGCCCGAGCCCTGGCCAACGGGCCGCGGCTGCTGCTGCTGGATGAACCGGCCGCCGGCATGAATCCGGCCGAGAAGCAGGAGCTGGCCGGGCTCATCCGCCAGGTGCAGCGCCAGCATCAGCTGACCGTGCTGATCATCGACCACCACGTGCCGCTGATGATGGGTCTCTGCGACCGGCTGGCCGTGCTCAACTTCGGGCGACGCATCGCCGTCGGCCGTCCGGAGGCGGTGCGCCGCGATCCGGCGGTGATCGAGGCCTACCTCGGAGAGGATGCGGTGGCCGCCGCTGCTGCCGGGGCCGAGGATGGGGCCGCCGATCCGGGGGGGCAGCAGCCGTGAGCGCCGCCGGGACCACCGCGGCAGCGCCGCTGCTGCAGATCGAGGGGCTGAGCGTTCAGTACGGCGGCATCCAGGCGGTGCGCCAGCTCGACCTGACGGTGCAGCGGGGTGAACTGGTGGCCCTGCTGGGCTCCAACGGCGCCGGCAAGACCACCACGCTGCGGGCGATCTCGCGGCTGGTGCCCGCCGCGGCCGGCCGCATCCTCTGGCAGGGCGCCGACCTGCAGGCGGTGCGCACCGAGCGCACGGTGCGCCTGGGCATCGGCCATTGCCCGGAGGGGCGCCGGGTGCTGGCGCGCCAGAGCGTGGAAACCAACCTGGAGCTGGGGGCCTGGCTGCGGCACGACCGCCGCGGCATCGCCGCCGATCTGCAGCGCTGCTACGACCTCTTCCCCCGTCTGAGGGAACGGCGCCGCCAGCTGGCCGGCAACCTTTCGGGGGGCGAGCAGCAGATGCTGGCCATCGCCCGGGCCCTGATGGGCCGGCCCACCCTGCTGCTGCTGGACGAACCGAGCCTGGGTCTGGCGCCGAAGCTGGTGGCGGAGGTGATGCGCACGCTGCACACCCTGCGGGACCAGGGTCTGACGATCCTGCTGGTGGAGCAGAACGCCCATGCCGCCCTGGCGATCGCCGACCGGGGCGTGGTGCTCCAGGCCGGAGCGGTGCGGCTGCAGGGGCCGGCGGCGGAGCTGCGCAGTCGGGCCGATCTGCGGGCCTCCTACCTGGGCGAGGACTGAACGATGGGGCCGGTCCGGTTGCCCGGCCCCCTGGGGCTGGCGCTGGTCCCCCCGGCGGGAGCGGGGGGGGCTCCCTCGATCCCCTGGGGCAGCGCCGATCTCCGGTCTGTCCTGCAGCGGGCCCTGGCGGCGTCGCCGGTGCCGCTGGAGGCGGCGCTGGCCCTGGCCGGGCTGCTCAGCCTGGCCCTGCTGCTGCGGGCCCGCCTGGGGCAGGAGGCGCTGCAGCGCACCATCCTCGAGGCCGGCACCCCCGCCGGGCGCTGGTTCGACCGGCTGCTGCTCGTGGCGATTGCTGCCAGCGTGGGGGCGGTGCTGCTGGAGAGCGAGCCCTCCCTGCGTCAGGCCCATGCCGCCGGCTTCCGTGCCCTGGAGTGGGCCTTCACGCTGCTGTTCAGTTTCGAGTACCTGCTGCGGCTGCTGAGTGCGGCCCGTCCGCTGCGGTATGTGGTCAGCGGTTTCGGTCTGATCGATCTGGCGGGCATCGTGCCCACCTTCCTGGAGCTGCTGCTCAGCGGCTCCCAGGTGTATCTGGTGCTGCGGGTGCTGCGCGTGCTGCGGCTGCTGCGGCTGTTCCGGGTGCTGCAGCTCGGCAGCTATCAGCAGGAGTCGGATCTGCTGTGGCGGGTGCTGCTGGCCTCGCGCCGCAAGATCACGGTGTTCCTGCTGGTGATGGTCACCCTGGTGGTGGTGATCGGGGCGCTGATGTATGTGATCGAGGCCGGCAACCAGGGCTTCCGCAGCATTCCGGTGGGGATCTACTGGGCGGTGGTCACGATCACCACGGTGGGCTATGGCGATGTGGCGCCGGTGACGGACCTCGGCCGGCTGATGGCCTCGGTGGTGATGCTGCTCGGCTACAGCATCATCGCGGTGCCCTCCGGCATCCTCGGCGCCGCCCTGAGTGAGGCCAGGCGGCAGGAGGACCCTGCGGCGGCGGCGCGGTCCGCCGGCCTGGCCGCGGCCCGGCCGAGCCCCGAGCCCGCTGCGGCAGCAGCCCCGGCGACCGCCCTGCCGGGGACGGCTGTGGTCGGGACGGGCGGCGGCGCGGTCCTGCTCCGCTGCCGCGGCTGCGGCGGCGGTGATCACGCCGCGGATGCCCAGCACTGCAAACACTGCGGCGCCCGTCTGTGACCCCACCCCCCGCCGGACCGGTTCCTGTCAGGCCGTCGCGATCCCGATACCGTGCAGCCATCCGCACCCAGCCGGCATGGCCGCCGAACGTTTCTTCCTCGAGCTGACACCGCCGGATGCGTCCCTGAAGACCCTGCCCCATGTGGTGATCGTCGGGGGGGGCTTCGCCGGGCTCAAGGCCTGCCACAGCCTGATCGGCCAGCCGGTGCGGGTGACGCTGATCGACAAGCGCAACTTCAACCTGTTCCAGCCGCTGCTTTATCAGGTGGCCAGCGGACTGGTCTCCGAGGCGGATGTGGCCACGCCGCTGCGGCGCATGGTGGGAGAGGCCCCGAACGTGCAGGTGCTGCTGGGGGAGGTGGAGGACATCGATCCCGAGGCGCGGCAGATCGTGTTCAACGGGCGCCACTACGGCTACGACCATCTGATCCTGGCGGCGGGATCGGGCAGCAGCTATTTCGGCCATGAGGAGTGGCGCGCCCAGGCTCCGCCGATGAAGATCCTTGAGCACGCCGATGAGATCCGCCGGCGGGTGCTCAGCGCCCTGGAGGAAGCCGAGCAGACGCCGGATCCGGCCCGCAGGCGACTGCTGCAGTCGGTGATCGTGATCGGCGGTGGACCCACGGGCTGCGAGCTCAGCGGCAGCCTGATGGAGCTGCTGCGCCACACGGTGCGGCGCGAGTTCAAGCAGCTGGCGGAGGCGGACTGCAAGGTGACGCTGGTGGATCCGGGGGACCGCGTGCTGCGGGCCATGCATCCGTCCCTGTCCGCCGCCACCGCCGGCTATCTGCAGAAGCACGGGGTGGAACTGCTGCTGGGGGGGCGGGTGCGCCAGATCGAACCGGGCCGGGTCACCGTCGGTGTCGCGGAGGGGGAACGGGTGCTGGAGGCGGCCACGATCTGCTGGACGGCGGGGGTGCGGGCCTCCCACCTGGGCAAGCTGCTGGCGGATCGCACCGGCTGCAGCGTCGACCGCGGCGGCCGGGTGGTGGTGGAGCCCGACTTCTCGATCCCGGGCCATCCCGAGATCCGGGTGGTGGGAGACCTGTGCAGCTACAGCCACACCGTCGACGGCAAGCCGGTGCCGGGCATGGCCGGTCCGGCGGTGCAGATGGGCGGCTGGGTCGCCCGCGACATCCTCTGCCGCCTGCGGGGGAGCACGGCGCGCCCGTTCCGCTGGTTCGACTTCGGCAGCATGGCGGTGGTCGGTCCGCTGTTCGCCGTGGCGGATCTGCGCGGTCTGCGGGTGAGCGGACCGTTCGGCTGGCTGCTGTGGGGCCTGGCGCACCTGGCCTTCATGCCCGAGACGGAGAACCGCATCACGCTGCTGACCAAGTGGCTGTGGATGATCGGCACCCGCGACCGGGCCTCGATGCTGATCACCGGCCGCTCCAACCAGCACATGGGGGTGGAGGTGGGGCTCGAGCAGGCGGCTCTGGCACGGGATGGAGGGCCGGAGTCGGACCAGCCTGCGGCGCCGGCGGCGGACACCCCTGCAGCGGCCTGAGCCTCCGCAGGGCCCCGGCACTGATGCCGGCGGAACCGGTTCCTGCGGCGCCGGGAACCCCCTGGAGTGCGGCCGCCGCCAGGGGGCGACCGCACCCGGATCCGGGCCTCAGGCCTGGTAGTGGGAGTCGAGCCAGCAACGCGGCAGGGCCTCCCCCGAGGGGAAGACCAGTTCCCGCTTGGGATAGCTGTCGGCGTCCTGCAGCTCCTCGCCCGCATGCACCTGGCCCCGGACGCTGGTCTGGAAGGGATCGAACAGCTGCTTGAGATCGAGCACCTCCATCAGGCTGGAGTCCTCGTTGTGGCGAATCCTGAGAAACATGGTCTCTGCTCGCGGCTGTCTCAAGTCTGGGACGCATCCGTGATTGCAGGGATCCCCCGTAACAGTTCGGAGCCCGGGCGCTGGCTGTGGCCGTGGGGCTGGCTGCGGGCGTTGCCTGCCGGGGAGGGCGGCAGCCCCGGTGTCGCAATGGACACGGATCAGTGACAGCCGACCCCAGCGGCCGGACAGGCCGGACAGCGCGACCAGAATGGGCGGGTCGATGAATCCTGATCTCCCCCCGGAGTGGAGTGCGATGGCTGATCACCAGGTTCTGATCGTTGGCGGCGGCGCGGCCGGCCTCACCGTGGCCAGCCAGCTGAAGCGGGCCCGTCCCGGCCTCGACATCGCCATCCTGGAACCCTCCGAACACCACGACTACCAGCCGGGCTGGACGCTGGTGGGCGCCGGGGTGTTCAGCCTGGAGCAGACCCGCCGTCCGGAGGCGTCCCTGATCCCCGCCGGCGTGCGCTGGATCCGCGATGCGGTCAGCGGATTCGACCCGGCCGCCCGGCGGGTGTCCTTGCGCAGCGGCGGCAGCCTCAGCTACGAGGTGCTGGTGGTCGCCACCGGCATCCAGCTGTGCTGGGAGCGCATCGCCGGGTTGCCCGAGGCCCTCGGCCGCAACGGCATCACCAGCAACTACCGCCGCGATCTGCTTCCTTACACCTGGAAGACGATCCAGGAGTTCCGCGGCGGCACCGCCCTGTTCACCTTCCCGCAGACGCCGATCAAGTGCGCCGGGGCGCCGCAGAAGATCATGTATCTGGCGGATGACGTGTTCAAGCGCGATCCGGCCGTGGCGGCCCGCACCAGGGTGATCTACGCCACCGCCACCCCGGGCATCTTCGCCATTCCCGCCTTTGCCGAACCGTTGCGCCAGGTGGTGGCCCGCCGCGGCATCACCCCCTGTTACAAGCACACCCTGCAGGAGATCCGCCCCGACAGCCGGGAGGCGGTGTTCGCCGTCAACGACGACGCCGGCAGCCGCGAGGAGGTGATCCGCTTCGACATGATCCACGTCACGCCACCGATGGCGGCTCCGGATGTGGTGGCCTCCAGCCCGCTGGCGGTGGAGGGCCCCGGGGGATGGGTGGATGTCGACAAGTTCACCACCCAGCACGTGCGCTACCCCGAGGTGTTCTCCCTCGGCGATGTCTCCTCTCTTCCCAACTCCAAGACGGCGGCGGCGATCCGCGGCCAGGCCCCGGTGCTGGTGGCCAATCTGCTGGCCCTGCTCGATGGCCAGCCGCTCACCGCCCGCTACGACGGCTATGCCTGCTGCCCGCTGATCACGGGCTACGGCAAGGCGATCATGGCGGAGTTCAACTACGAGGGGCAGCCGGTGCCCTCCTTCCCGCTGGATCCCACCAAGGAGCGCTGGAGCATGTGGATGGTCAAGAAGAACCTGCTGCCGGCGTTGTACTGGAATCGCATGCTGCGGGGCTATCCCCACGAGCGCCGCTTCATGCCCGGTGTGGCCCGCTGAGGTCGGGATCAGTCGCGCGGATCCCACCCCAGCCGGCCGTCGATCCCCGGGCGCCCTTCAGCCGGCGTCCGGGTCGCTGGCCTTGCCGTTGATCAGGGATCCCTTGCTGCCCTTCAGCTCCTTCCACAGCCGGCGGATCTCGGCGAAGGCTTCCTCCTGACTGAGCTTGCCGTTGGCCTGCAGGCCCACCAGAAGCCCCACGCGTTCGGCGAAGCTCTCCAGGTTCTGGTGAAAGACCAGGCGCTGGGGAGTCCACGGCGTGCCGCGATAGCTGCTGTGGCTCTCCAGCGGGGACGTGACCCGCTCGGCAGGCTCCGCAGGGTCGGAGGGGTTGTTCTGCATGGCAGCCTCGGTCCGGATTCCATCGGGGCCAGCCTGGTCATCCTATGGCGAGATCTCACCGGGCTGACTAAGAGAGGGGATCCTCCAGGCCGTCAGGCGACGTTGTTGTGCTGCGCATCACACCAGGAGCCCTCAGTTCAGACCGCCTGGAACAACGCCCGGCGGCGATGCCGGCGTCGCTCAGCCGCTGTGGCGGCCGGGCTCCCACGCGGATGGACGCGATGGTTTTCCATGCGGAGGCGCCCGAGCTGAGGCCGTTGGCCGGTCTCGAGGATCTTGAGGCCCTGCTGGCGCTGCAGAGGCCGCTTTGGCTGCGGATGCGGGGTCTGGCGGATGGGGAGGGCATCCGGACCCTGCTGGCCCGTTGCGGGGTGCCGGCGAGCCTGGCGGATCCGCTGGTGGAGGCCCCCCAGCGCCCGCAGGTGGATTACATCGACGAGGCGGTGCTGGTGGTGCTGCAGCGGCTGGCGCTGCCGCTCGATCAGGGGCAGCTGGTCAGCGACCAGGTGGGAGCCCTGCTGCTGCCGGGGCTGCTGATCACGATCGAGGAGGCCGGCGACGCCTCGTTCCCCGAGTTGACGCACTGGCTGATGGCGCGCAGCACCGCGGTGGAGCTGCGGGATCTCGATGACATCCTGCATTTCGTCGTCGATGACCTGCTGGATGATCTGTTCCCGATCCAGGAGCGGATCGCCAACCGGCTCGATGAACTGGAGGAGGAGGTGCTGCGGCGGCCCAACCCGCGTCTGCTGACGCTCACCTTCCGCTATCGCAGCAAGATCCGCACGATCCGCCGGCAGATCTGGCCCTTGCGTCACCAGATCCGGGTGCTGCTGCGGGAGCGCCAGCCGCTGCTCGGTCCGGAGGCCACCTCGGGCTTCGAGGAGATGGAGGAGATCGTGGATCTGCTGTTCGAGAGCTGCGGCATGCTGCGCATGCAGTGCGATGCGATCACCCAGGCCTACACCGCCGGTGTCGGCAATCGCATGAATCAGGTGATGAAGACCCTGACGATCCTGACCAGCATCTTCGCGCCGCTCACCTTCATCGCCGGAATCTATGGCATGAATTTCGATGGCATACCGGAACTGCACTGGCGCTTCGGCTATGCCTACGCGCTGCTGCTGATGGCCGTGGTGGGGGCGATCCAGGCCTGGTGGTTATGGCGGCGAGGCTGGTTCGAGGACTGGACCGGCCATGGTCCCCGCTGAAGGGGGTCCCCTTCCTTAAACGAACCATAACGACCCGGGGATCGCCCGGTTGCTATTCAGGTCGTGGACATCATTTCCTGCACCGATGACCTTCGCGCAGAAGGCCCTGATCCCTGGCCTGGGCGTCCTTGTCGTGGCTGTGCCCAGCCTCGCGGCCCTCGCCCAGGGCACGCTCAACGGAGCGGGAGCGACCTTCCCGGCCCCCTTCTATCAAAGTGCCTTCGCCGGTCTGGCCAGCACCGGCGGCATCCGCGTCAACTACCAGTCCGTCGGTTCGGGCGCCGGCGTGCGCCAGTTCATCGCCGGCACCGTCGACTTCGGGGCCTCCGATGAACCGATCAAGGCCTCCGAGGCCGCCAAGGTGAAACGCGGCGTCGTTCAGTTCCCGGCAGTCGGCGGCACCATCGCCATCGGCTACAACAACCCGTCCTGCAACGATCTGAAGCTCACCCAGAAGCAGCTGGTCGACGTCTATCTCGGCAAGATCAAGACCTGGGATGCGCTCAAGTGCGGTCGCGGTCCGATCACCGTGGTGCATCGCTCCGATGGCTCCGGCACCACCTTTGCCTTCACCAACTCCCTCTCCGCCTTCTCCGGTGAGTGGAAGAGCAAGGTGGGTGAAGGCAAGAGCGTCAATTGGCCCGTGGGCATCGGCGGCAAGGGCAATGAAGGGGTCTCCGCCTCGATCAGCAACACCCCCGGATCGCTCGGATACATCAACCAGGCCTTCGTGCGCGGCGCGATCAAGGCCGCATCTCTGCAGAACCGCGCCGGCAATTTCATCAAGCCCACTCTCAAGGGGGGCCGTGCCGCCCTGGCCAACGTGGAGCTGAATGAGCAGCTGGCTGGCGAAGATCCCAATCCCGCCGGAGCGGACAGCTACCCCATCGCCACTCTCACCTGGATCCTTGCCTACGACAAGGGCAACGGAGAGAAGGCCGGCACCGTCCGCCGCGCCCTGCTCCATCTGCTCAGCCCCGCCGCCCAGAACAAGGCCGACGACCTCGGCTACGTGCCCCTGCCGGCCGATGTGCTGAAGAAATCCCGTGCAGCCGTGGCCCGCATCAGCCCCTGAGTCCCCCGGGTTCCGGCCCGAAGGTCTCACTTCCTGAGTGAGCGCGAGGGCTGGTGGTGGACCATTCCGTCACCAGTCCACCTCGGTACTCTCCATGATGCGCAGGAGATCCACAGCCTGCTCCTTCCGCAGGTTGAGTCCGGTCCGTGTAGGCTCCCGGTCTCCTCTTGCATCGGCCCCTGCCCTTCGACTCCGCTGACTCGACGGCATTGCGGCTCCGGATTCCGACTGAAACCGCAGCCTTCAGGCTGCGGTTTTTCTGTGGAGGGAAGCGCCTCAATCATCCACCCTGAATCCCCTTAACCTGTCCTTAAAGGGACCATGACCTTCCCTTTGCCTGGCCCCTGGCGGCGCCCCATAGCGTTGCATCACGTCTCACCCGAACGGTCATGGTGATGTCTCCTTCGCCGGCACTGGATTGCGGGGATGACATCCGCGCCCTGCTGGAGGCCTGCTATCGCCAGCACGCCCTGGTGCAGCTCGCGGCCGGCAGTTCGGTGCCCCTGCTCAAGAACAACGTCTGGCTGGTCACCCGCGGCATGGTGCGGCTCGGGGCGATCACCATCCACGGCGACGAGACCCTGCTCGGCCTGGCCGGCCCCAACGAGCCCTTCGGCGATCCCTTCAGTTCGGTGCTCGCTTACCAGGCCACCACTCTGGTGGACAGCGAGCTTCTCTGCATTTCCGTCGGCGAACTGCGCCGGCAGCCACAGCTGGCGGTGGTCATGCTCGATGCCGTCGTGCAGCGCTACCGCCAGAGCCAGGCTCTGCTCGCCCTGATGGCCCTGCGCCGCGTCGAGGAGCGCGTGCGGGGCTTCCTTGAGCTGCTGGCCAGCGACTATGGCCAGCCCTGCGAGCAGGGTCTGCGCCTCAACCTCCGGCTCACCCACCAGGACATCGCCAACGCCGTCGGCACCACCCGCGTCACCGTGACCCGGGTGCTGGGGGCCCTGCGCCAGGAGGGCTGGCTGGGTCTCGATCCCCAGCGCCGCCTCGTCGTCTGCCATCTGCCGCGCCGATGACCCAGGTGTTCTGGCAGGGACTGGGCCACGCCGACAATGGCGACATGCCCAGATCCCTGCTGCTGGTCGAGGATGACGACACCATCCGCGAAACCATCCATGAAGCCCTGAGCCAGGAGGGCTTCCGCATCACCGCCTTCGCCAACGGGCAGGACGCCCTGCTGCGTCTGCAGGACGATCACTCCTCTCCCTTTGATCTGGTGGTGCTCGACCTGATGCTTCCCGGTCTCGACGGCCTCGAGCTCTGCCGGCGCCTGCGCCAGTCCGGGGATCAGATCCCGATCCTCGTGGTCAGCGCCCGCGACAGCGAAGGCGACCGGGTGCGCGGCCTCGATGTGGGGGCGGACGATTACCTCATCAAGCCGTTCGGCATCCGCGAGCTGGTCGCCCGCTGTCGCGCCCTGCTGCGCCGCAGCAGCGCGGGCTCCGACGCCCCTCCCCCCTGCCTCGAGCACGCCAACCTGTGCCTCTATCCCGAGGAGTGCCGCGTCACCCGCGACGGCGTGGAGGTGAACCTCTCCCCCAAGGAATACCGGCTGCTGGAGCTGTTCATGCAGCATCCGCGCCGGGTCTGGAGCCGCGACAAGCTGCTCAATCACATCTGGGGGGAGAACTATTTCGGCGACAGCAAGACCGTCGATGTCCACATCCGCTGGCTGCGCGAGAAGCTGGAGGCCAACCCCTCCGCCCCGGTCCATCTGACCACCGTGCGCGGCTTCGGCTATCGCTTCGGCTGAATGGGGCTGCTTCTCGCCCTCGGACTCGGGGTTCTGCTCGGCTGGCTGCTGGCCCGCCGCCGCTCCGGCGCCGCCTCCGGACTCTCCGGCCTTGCCCCCAGCCAGCTGCTCGGCTGGATCGGCGACGACCCCGAAGGCTGGCTGATCCTCGATGCGGCCGACCAGATCCACCTGCTCAATCCCCGGGCCGCTTCGCTGCTGCAGCTCTGCAGCGTGCTGCCCCCCTCGCGCCTGCCGTTGCACCAGGTCAGCGGCTCCCCCGGCCTGGCGGAACTGATCCACAACTGCCGCGCCCGGCAGCGGCCCCAGCGGCTCACCTGGCAACCCGCCGAGGAGCCCCTCGAGCTGCTCGCCCTGCCCGGCCGTCGCGGCTGGGTGGCCGTGCGCCTGCAGCGCCGCCGTTCGATCGAGGCCCAGCAGCGCGCCCAGGAGCGCTGGGTCAGCGATGTGGCCCATGAGCTCAAGACCCCGCTCACCGCCCTGCTGCTGGTGGGTGACAGCCTCTCCGCCCAGGTCAACAGCCGCAATGCCGTGCTGGTGGAACGCCTGCAGCGGGAGCTGCGCCGCCTGCAGCAGCTGGTGGGCGACATCCTGGAGCTGTCACGGCTGGAGAACACCCTGCCCGGCCCCGACGACCGCAGTCGCTCCCTGGCCGTGGCGCCGCTGGTCGGGCAGGTCTGGGCCGGACTGCGGCCCCTGGCGGAGGAGCGCGGTGTGCGACTCCAGCTGACCGGCTCGCCCCAGGCCCGGGTGCTGGCCGACGGCGACCGCCTGCATCGCGCCCTGCTCAACCTGCTCGACAACGCCATCCGTTTCAGTCCCGATGGCTGCTGCATCGATGTCGACATCCGCATCTCGGCCGGCTGGTGCCTGGTGGCGGTGCGCGATCGCGGCGCCGGTCTGTCAGAACGGGACCTGCGCCATCTGTTCGAGCGCTTCTACCGCGGCGATCCGGCACGGCAGCGCTCTCCCCGCGGCGGCAGCGGGCTGGGGCTGGCGATCGTGCAGCAGATCGCCATCACCCAGGGGGGACGCGTCCAGGCCGCCAACCACCCGGAAGGCGGCGCCCTGCTGGAGCTGGTGCTGCCCCTGGCCGGCTGAAGCCCCGCTGCGGCTGCGCCAGGCCTGGGAAGCTGGAGGCATGCTCAGCTCTCCCCCCCTGGCGGCCCCCTCCCTGGCGGCGGTGCTCGACCCGGTGATCCCGCGGGTGACCGCCTGGCTGGGTCAGCGACCCGATGCCCTCTCCCTGGCCCAGGGGATGGTGCACTGGGGCCCCCCTGACGCCGTGCTCCAGACCCTGAGCGCTGCATTGCAGCAGGCCGGCACTGACCCCGCCGCTGCCGCATCCCTGCATCGCTACGGTCCCGGCGCCGGGGATCCGCCTCTGCTGGCGGCCATTGCCGACAGCCTGCAGCGTCAGCACGGCCTCGACCTCTCCGCCAGCGATCTGTGGGTCACCGCCGGCAGCAACATGGCCTTCCAGCTCGTGCTCCGCGCCCTCTGCGATCCGGGTGATGCCGTGATCGTGCCGGTGCCCTACTACTTCAATCACGTCATGGCGGTGCAGCTCGCCGGGGCCGAGCCGCAGCTGGTGGATGCGGGTCCGGTGCCCGATCCGCAGCGGCTGGAGGCCGCGATCACGCCGCGCACCCGCGCCATCATCAGCGTCTCCCCCAACAACCCCAGCGGTGTGGTGACGCCGCCGGAGGTGCTGGCGGAGATCGGGCGCCTCTGCGCCCGCCGCGGCCTGGTCCACCTCTGTGATGAGGCCTATGCCGCCTTCACCCACGGCGCCGTGCCCCATCGCAGCCCCGGCAGTGCCCCGGGCAGCGGCGCCCACACCGTCACCCTGCAGTCCTTCTCCAAGGCCTATGGCATGGCCGGCTGGCGGCTCGGCTATGCGGCCGTGCCGCGGCAGCTGCGCGAGGCCCTGCTGCGCATCCAGGACACCCTGCTGATCTGTCCGCCGCGGCCGCTGCAGCGTGCCGCCGTGGCTGCGCTGGAGGCCGGTCCCGAGTGGCTGGCCTCCCGCCTGGCCAGCCTCTCCCCCGGCCGTCAGGCCCTGCTGGAGCTGCCGGCACGTCTGGGCCGGCTCGGCCTCGAGGCCCGGCTGCTGGCGGAGCCCGATGGCGCCTTCTACGGCCTGCTGGCCGTGGCCTGTCCCCTGCGCGGCGAGGAGCTGGTGCGGCGGCTGATCCTGGAGCACGGCGTGGCCGCCCTGCCCGGCGAAAGCTTCGGTCTGCAGCCCTCCCCGGGCCAGGCCCTGCTGCGCCTCAGTTACGGCATGCTGCGCGGCCCTGAACTGGAGCTGGCGCTCGAGCGTCTCGGCCAGGGGCTGCTGGCTCTCTCCAGGGGCTGAGTCCGGCGGCGGATGTCGCGCCGCGGCTGCGCCCTCGGTCTCAGCCGCCGGATCCCGCCGCCACGGGGCTGCGCAGCATCCAGAGCTGGTCCCCCACCACCCAGAACAGCAGCAGCTGCTCCCCCAGCAGCACCGCCTCCCGGTGCTGCACCGCCGCCGCGCCCCGGCGCGCCTGGGCCAGGGGCAGCCGGCGCCGTTCGAGCGAGCCCGGCAGGCTGGACCAGTCGCGGCGCGGGCCGGCCGCGGGCTGCCCCTTCTCCCACAGGGAGCGGTAACCCTCCTGCTCGGCCGGCTCCGGGCGCAGCAGCCGCAGACCGGGGGCCTCCGCCTCCGCACCCTTGGCGCCGGACGCTGGGCTCCTGGTGTCGCTGCCAGCGGCCCGCGCCCGTTCCGTTCCGGGCTCGGCCTGGCTGCCCCGCGTCTGCACCTGCCGTTGCAGCTGATCCAGGGCGGCCAGCACGTTCGCCGCGGCGGCGCTCCCGGTCGCCTCCGCCTCGGCAGCGCCGGAGCTCCCCGCCGCCGGCGGCGTGCCGCTCCGTGGCCGGGGGACGGGGGTTGGGCGAGCGGACACGGCGCTGCGGGCGCCCTTCGGCCGGCGGGATCCGGGCCTGGCTGCGGCGGCCGAAGGTGCGTTGGCCTGGGCCGCAGGCTCCGGCGGTGGCGGCGGTGGCAGCAGCTCCGGGCCCGGCAGGGGCACCACCGCCGGCATCAGGTTCTGCTGGGCCTGCTGCCGGCTGAAGCGCAGCAGTTCGGGCGTGTCATCCGCGCTCAGGGGGGCGCCCACGCCGGCGGCGGTCCCCAGCTGACGGCTGCGCTGCAGCTGCCAGCCCGCCAGCCCCAGGCCATGCAGCACGACGGCGCCGAGCAGGCAGAGCCCCAGCGGTTGCAGGCGGCGCCAGGACCCGGTCATGGCAGTTGCAGCTCCAGCTGGCGCCCCGGCGCCTCGAGCCGCCGCACCAGCGTCTGCAGCGACCCCCAGGGCACATCCGCCTCCGGCAGCACCCGCAGCCGCAGCGACGGCGATCGCCGCTGGGCGCGCCGCAGCAGGGGTTGCAGATCCGTGGCCCGGATCGGCTGGTTCCACAGCCGCAGCGACCCATCCGCCGCCAGGTGCAGGGTCAGCACCCCCTCGCTGCCGGGGCGCTGGGCCAGGCGCTGCGGCACCAGCAGCAGCAGCAGTCCGGCCAGGGCCACCGCCAGGGCGCAGAGCCCCAGGCCCAGACCATCGGCCGTCGCTGACGGCCATGCCGGCATCGCCAGGGTCCGGAATCCCGGCGGCCGCAGCAGCGGGACCGGGACAGCCGCTCCGTCGGCGCTGGGCCGCTGCAGGGGGTGCGCAGCCTTCGCACAGGCCGGCTCGGCAGGGTGCCGGCTCATCGTCCCCCCGGCGGCAGCTGCAGCAGCACGGCCCGCTTGCTCTGGCGGCGCAACCAGCGCAGGGACGCGCCGGTCTCGGCGGCGCTGAGGCTGGAGGACACCAGCAGATGCACCGGTCGCTGCGGGGACTCCCGCCGCAGCCGATCCAGCAGGGCGGCGGGTTGGAGCGGCTCCCCCGCGAGGAACCAGCGGCCCTGGCCGCTGCGCACCACCCAGAGCGGCTGGGCGTGTGCGGCGAAGGGGGGCTGGGGATGGAGCCGCGGGCGCCGCGGCTGCACCAGGTCCGGCAGGGTCGCCACCGCGGCGCAGAGCAGCAGGGTGAGGGCCACCAGGGACTGCAGCGCGAGGCTCATATCTGGGTCCGCCGCAGCTGGCGTTCCAGCCTGCGCAGCTGCCAGCCCCGCAGCTGCTGGTTGAGCAGCAGGGCGGCGGTGGCCAGCAGGGCCAGCAGCAGGCCCAGGGCGGTGCTCAGCAACACCCGGCCGTAGCCCTGCAGGCTGGAGTTGGCCGGCAGCACCAGCTGGGGACCGAGCCGGGCGAGCACCTCCATCACGCCGAAGACCGTGCCGGTGAGGCCCAGCAGCGGGGCCAGAATGCCGGCGGCCTGCAGCAGCGGTTCGCCGAAGGCCAGCTCCTCGTCCCAGTCCTCCAGCTGCAGGGTCGCCTGGCTCCGCTGCTCGGACAGCAGCTGATGCCAGCGCTGGGAGCGGCGGCGCCGCTGCCGCCACCACTGCAGCCAGCAGCGGCCCCGATCCAGGATCACGGTGAGCACCGCGATCGAGAGGAGCACCAGCAGCAGTGCGATCAGGGCCGGCATCGGAGGGGGGCGGACGGGACCGACGGCCAGGGTCAGGACCCGGGGTGAGCAACCCGGTCCGCAGGAGCCGGGGGCAGCAACCGCGATCGCCGACCCGGGCCTGGTATGGACCGGAGTGCGGATCGTATCGATCGTCCCGGGGGTTCCCCTGTGTCGCCGGCACTTGACATGGCGGGGTGGGATTCACTGACTAGGGTGCCCGCAGGTTCCGGTGCTGCCCGTTCCCGATGAGCGACCTCCCGATGCAGTCGATCCATGCCGATAACAGCCTGACCATCGGCCGCACCCCGCTGGTGCAGCTGAATCGGGTCACGGCCGGATGCGGCGCCCGGGTGCTGGCCAAGATCGAGGGTCGCAATCCCGCTTACTCGGTCAAGTGCCGCATCGGTGCGGCGATGATCTGGCAGGCGGAGAAGGATGGCCTGCTCGGGCCAGGCAAGGAACTGATCGAGCCCACCAGCGGCAACACCGGCATCGCCCTGGCCTTCGTGGCGGCCTCCCGCGGCATCCCTCTGACGCTGACCATGCCGGAGACGATGAGTCTGGAGCGCCGCAAGCTGCTCACCTCGTTCGGAGCCCACCTGGTGCTCACAGAGGGCCGCCTGGGCATGAGTGGGGCGATCGGTGCCGCCCGCGAGCTGGCCGATCGGGACCCGGATCGCTATGTGATGCTGCAGCAGTTCGTCAATCCCGCCAACCCCCAGATCCACCACGACACCACCGGCCCCGAGATCTGGAAGGACACCGGTGGCAGCGTGGATGTGCTGGTGGCGGGGGTGGGCACCGGCGGCACGATCACGGGCGTGAGCCGATACATCAAGTCGACCCTCGGCAAACCGCTGGTCTCGGTGGCGGTGGAGCCGGCCAACAGCCCCGTGATCAGCCAGACCCTGGCCGGCGAGACGCTGCGGCCCGGACCTCACAAGATCCAGGGGATCGGCGCCGGCTTCGTGCCCGACAATCTCGATCTCAGCCTGCTGGATCGGGTGGAGGCCGTGGGTGATGAGGAAGCTGTGGCCATGGCCCGGCGCCTGATCCGGGAGGAGGGAATCCTGGCCGGCATCTCCTGTGGGGCCGCCACCGCCGCCGCCCTGCGCCTGGCCCGGGAGGAGAGCTTCGCCGGGCGAACGATCGTGGTGGTGCTGCCCGACAGCGGCGAGCGCTACCTCAGTTCCGTGCTGTTCGAAGGCATGTTCAACGAGAGGGGCCTGGCGGCGGTCTGACTACACCGCCGGCCGGTTCCCGGGGCGACCGTGCTCCAGTGCGGGCTCAGGGCACGGTGAAACGCTCGGCAGCTTTGGCGCGGCACTCCTGCCGGGCCCTGTCGATGCTGCCCCCGTTCTGCATGCGGGTGACGAAGCAGTCGCAGGTGAAGCGGTCCATGCCGGCGGGTGCCGTCTTGCCGGCGGCCTGCATGGCGGCGCCGAATCCCGCCAGGCAGAGCTGCATCACCCGGCCCTGGTCGATGCCGGCGACCGCCGGATCGGGCAGGGACATGCCGCCGAGGCCAAGTGCGGCGGCGGTCAGGAGTGGCGAAGTCCAGTGGAGCCGCGGCCGGCCCTGGTGGGAGCGTGCAGAGAACGCCATGAGAAGCCCGGCAGATCAAGGCATGCTGGCAGCCTCCCCTCGCCGCCCGGCCCTGGCGTGAGGGAACAGCCACCCCTGCTCCGGCCAAGCGACCGGCCCGCCGGCGGCGGGCAGGGCTCCCCTGGGCCACGCAGGACGCAACCGGCCATGAAAAAACCGGCCTGGGCCCGGTCCCCGAGGGGAGCCTGGCCTGGCCGGTGCGGTGCCCGCAGACGGGCGGAATGGACTTCAGAGGGCGGATTCTCCGCGATCTCCGGTGCGGATGCGCACGGCGGTCTCCACCGGGGTGACGAAGATCTTGCCGTCACCGATCTCGCCGGTGCGGGCGGCCTCGGTGATCGCGCTGAGGGCGGCCTCCATCTTGTCGTCACTGACGACGATGACGACCTTGGTCTTGGGCAGGAATTCGACGGTGAATTCGCTGCCGCGATAACGCTCGACCTGGCCTTTCTGGCGACCGAATCCACGGGAATCGGTCACGGTCATGCCGATGACGTCGAGGGACACCAGGGCGGCTTTGACTGCATCCAGCCGCGTCGGCCGGATCATGGCGGTGATCATCTTCATGGCAGGTCAGCCTCAGTTGGTCATGGGGTCGTAGGCTTCCTCACCGTGGGCCACGAAGTCGAGGCCACGCTCCTCCTCCTCGGTGCTGACGCGCAGGCCGCCGAGGGCCGCGCCGACCACCCAGAAGATGATTGCGGTGGCGATCCCGACGAAGCCGTAGGTGACGAGCACCGCCTTCAGCTGGGTGAAGAAGAGGGCAACATTGCCGCCGGATTCGAGGACCTTGGCGGCTGCCGGGAAGTAGTCAGCAGGAACCAGGGTCTTGGCCGCGAACACGCCGGTGAGCAGAGCTCCCACCGTGCCGCCGACACCGTGCACCATGAAGGTGTCGAGGGAATCATCGAACTGAATCGCCGCTTTGATGCGCACGGCGATCAGGCAGGCCGCTGCCGACAGGGCCCCGATGACGATCGATGGACCCATGTAGACGAAGCCCGCAGCCGGGGTGATGCCCACCAGGCCGGCGACGGCACCGGTGGCGGCACCCACGGCGGTGGGTTTGCCGTCCTTGAACCATTCGATCAGGCACCAGGCGAGCACTCCGGCGGAGGCGGAAGTGGTGGTGGTGAGGAAGGGGAGACCGGCGGTCTTGGAGGCGAACATGCTGGCGCCGTTGAAGCCGAACCAGCCGAACCAGAGCAGACCGGCACCCAGGAGGATGAACGGCACGTTGTGGGGGGGACGCTTGCTGCGGGGCCAGCCGGTGCGGGGACCGAGGATCGCAGCGCCCACGAGGGCCGCCACACCTGAGGCGATGTGGACGACGGTGCCACCGGCGAAGTCGATGGCACCCATCATTCCTTCGGCGGCGCCGAGGAAGCCACCACCCCAGACCATGTGGGCCATGGGCGAATAGACCAACAGGCTCCAGAGCAGACAGAACCAGAACCAGGCTTTGAAGCTGATGCGCTCCACCAGGGCGCCCGAGATCAGGGCCGGGGTGATGATCGCAAACATGCCCTGGAACAGGGCAAAGG
>JAYKJA010000054.1:0-23556 GCA_035285905.1 Synechococcaceae cyanobacterium | reverse complement strand
AATACGGCGTTGAGCTGATCGGCGCCAACCTGCAGGCGATCGAGAAGGCGGAAGACCGCGACCTGTTCAAACAGGCGATGGAGCGCATCGGCGTGGCCGTGTGCCCCTCCGGTATCGCCACCACCCTCGAAGAGGCCGAGGCGGTGGGTGAGCAGATCGGCAGCTACCCGCGCATCATTCGCCCCGCCTTCACCCTCGGCGGCAGCGGCGGTGGCATCGCCTACAACCCTGAGGAGTTCCAGGCGTTCTGCAAGAGCGGGCTGGAGGCCAGTCCCGTCAGCCAGATCCTGATTGAGCAGTCCCTGCTGGGCTGGAAGGAATTCGAGCTGGAGGTGATGCGCGACGTGGCCGACAACGTGGTCATCGTCTGCAGCATCGAGAATCTTGACCCGATGGGGGTGCACACCGGTGATTCGATCACCGTCGCTCCCGCCCAGACGCTCACCGATCGTGAGTATCAGCGCCTGCGGGACCAGGCGATTGCCATCATCCGCGAGATCGGGGTGGATACAGGCGGCAGCAACATCCAGTTCGCCATCAACCCGGCCAACGGCGATGTGGTGGTGATCGAGATGAACCCCCGCGTCTCGCGCAGCTCAGCCCTGGCCAGCAAGGCCACGGGATTCCCGATCGCCAAGATCGCTGCCCGCCTGGCGGTGGGCTACACCCTCGACGAGATCATCAACGACATCACAGGAGCTACGCCGGCCTGTTTTGAACCCACGATCGATTACGTCGTCACCAAGATTCCGCGCTTCGCCTTTGAGAAGTTCCAGAACTCCCCGGCCGTCCTGACCACATCGATGAAGTCGGTGGGTGAGGCGATGGCGATCGGGCGCTGCTTCGAGGAATCATTCCAGAAGGCGCTGCGCTCGCTGGAGACCGGCCATGCCGGCTGGGGCTGCGACCGTCCCGACCCGACCCCTGATGCCGGTGAGCTGGAGCGCAGCCTGCGCATTCCCACCCCGGAACGCATCTTTGCGGTGCGCACCGCCATGCGCTGCGGTCGCAGCGATGACGAGATCCACCGCTGCAGCGCCATCGACCCCTGGTTCCTGGCCAAGCTGCGGCGCATCCTCGAGGCGGAGGACCGACTGCTGCGCCAGCGGCAGCTGTCCGAGCTGCCGGCGGAGGCCCTGCTGGAGCTCAAGCAGCTGGGCTTCTCCGATCGCCAGATCGCCTGGGCCACCGGTTCCGATGAGCTGGAGGTGCGGCGCCATCGTCAGCGGCTGGGCATCAACGCGGTGTTCAAGACGGTCGACACCTGCGCGGCTGAGTTTGCCTCCTCCACCCCTTACCACTACGCCACCTATGAGCGACCGCTGCAGCGCCTGCTGCCGGATGGCCGCGTGGAGACCCTGCCGGGCGGGTCGGAGGTGCAGCCGGAGTCGCGGCGCAAGGTGATGATCCTCGGCGGCGGTCCGAATCGCATCGGCCAGGGCATCGAATTCGATTACTGCTGCGTGCATGCCTCCTTCGCGCTGCGCCAGGCCGGGTTCGCCACCGTGATGGTCAACAGCAACCCCGAAACCGTCTCCACCGACTACGACACCAGCGATCGGCTCTATTTCGAACCGCTCACCCTGGAGGATGTGCTCAATGTGATCGAGGTGGAGCGGCCCGCCGGGCTGGTGGTCCAGTTCGGTGGCCAGACGCCCCTCAAGCTGGCCATTCCCCTGCTGCGCTGGCTGGACAGCCCGGAGGGAAGGGCCACCGGCACCGCCATCTGGGGCACCTCGCCAGAATCCATCGATGCGGCCGAGGACCGCGAGCAGTTCGAGGCGATCCTGCGGCGCCTGGAGATCCGCCAGCCCCGCAATGGCCTGGCCCGCAGCGAGGCCGAGGCCCGCGTGGTCGCCGCCTCCGTCGGCTATCCGGTGGTGGTGCGGCCCAGCTATGTGCTCGGGGGCCGGGCGATGGAGGTCGTCTATGACGAGACGGAACTGAACCGCTACATGCGCGAGGCGGTGACGGTCGAACCCGAGCATCCGGTGCTGATCGACCAGTACCTCGACAACGCCACCGAGGTGGACGTCGATGCCCTCTGCGACCACGACGGCACGGTCGTCATCGGCGGTCTGATGGAGCACATCGAGCCGGCCGGCATCCACTCCGGTGATTCCGCCTGCTGTCTGCCGGCGGTGAGTCTGGGCGCCGGGGCGCTGGCCACCATCCGCGGCTGGAGCCGGGATCTGGCCCTGGCCCTGGACGTGCGCGGCCTGATCAACCTGCAGTTCGCCGTGCAGCGGGATGCCGAGGGCCAGGAGACGGTGTTCATCATCGAGGCCAATCCCCGGGCCTCCCGCACCGTGCCGTTCGTGGCCAAGGCCACCGGTGTCCCCCTGGCCAAGCTGGCCAGCCAGGTGATGGCCGGTCGCAGCCTGGCGCAGCTTGGGCTGCTGGCGGAACCGGTGCCGCCGCTGCAGGCGATCAAGGAGGCGGTGCTGCCCTTCCGCCGCTTCCCCGGCTCCGACACCCTGCTCGGTCCGGAAATGCGCAGCACCGGCGAGGTGATGGGCAGCGCCAGCGATTTCGGTCGCGCTTACGCCAAGGCCGAGATCGCCGCCGGCGAGCCCCTGCCCACCCAGGGCACCGTCTTCCTCTCCACCCACGACCGTGACAAGCCGTCCCTGGTGCCGGTGGCGCAGCGGCTGGCGGGCCTGGGCTTCGCCCTGATCGCCACCGACGGCACCGCCGAATCGCTGCGCCAGGCGGGGTTGGCGGTGGAGAGCATCCTCAAGGTGCATGAGGGGCGCCCGAACATCGAAGATGCGATCCGCTCCGGCCGCATCCAGCTGGTGATCAACACCCCCGTCGGACGCCAGGCCGCCCACGACGACACCTATCTGCGCAAGGCGGCCCTCGATTACGCGGTTCCCACCGTCACCACCCTGGCGGGGGCCCGCGCCGCCGTCGAGGCGATCGCGGCTCTGCAGCAGCACAGTCTGGAACTCAACGCCCTGCAGGATCTCTATCCCGTCTTCGCCCTGGGCGAGGCAACATTGCAGGTCGGCGCCAGGAGCTGAGGTCTGCGGGCGGGGGGCCGGGGGCCGAAGGCACGTGCAACCCAGGCGACTGTCTGGGCTGCTGCGACATCTTTTGCACCTCCGTGCTCAGCAGGCTCGCATCCTCCGGCACCCGCAGCGCGACCGCTCCCGGCCGTGACTGCAGCGCCGCCTTCCAGCCTCTTTGCAGAGCCGTTTACAGGGGAGCCCGGCGTCTCCGACGACCGCGGCCGAAGCGTGAGCAGCATCAGGGGCGGCCGCTGGAGGCCGCCGTCCCTGTGAGGGCCGGTGCTGCAGCAGGGATGACGTCGTGAGGATGAACCATTGCCCCATTCACGCCACCGCGTTGACGACTCCGATCAAGCCAGTCACCGACACTGGAACCGCTTGTCCCAGCAGACTCAGGCACACCGTTCAGTCCGGCGATCCCGCCGGCGGAGCTCCCCGCGGCGACTCTGCCACCTGAGCGACAGCCTCTTGCCTGTGACCGACGGCCCTCCCCGTGTCCTGGCCGAGGGCGTGGTCGACAGTGTGGTGGTGGCGCCCGGGGGAGGGCCCACTGAGAGCCCACTGTCACGCGCACCGTTTTGAGGTGGACCAGCTGGAGCCGCGGGCCTGGCTTCGGCCTGACGACCCTCGTGGCTGTGCGTGGTACGCAGTTCCTCAAGAACGGCATCGGCCGCTGGCCTCAGTTCAGACGCTCGGCCAGCATGCGCCGATCATTTCCCTCTGGCTTGGTGCCTACGACCAGGGTCTCGCCTACGCGGGCCTTGCTCCTGGTACGTATTTCACGCTCCGCATCCTCAATTTCGCCGACCTCACCGTCGATGGCGCCTTTGCCCTTGGTGGGGGGACCGCCGCCGTGCTGATCAGCCAGGGGGTGCCTGCCCCCCTGGCCCTGCTGGCGGCCGTCGTCTGCGGAGCACTGGCGGGGGCCGTCACGGCGCTGATCCACACCCGCCTGGGGGTGAACGATCTGTTCGCCGGGATCCTCACCACCACGGGCCTCTAATCGATCACGCTCCGTCTGATGGGGCGTTCCAACATCCCCCTCACCGAGACCAGCGCGCTCGTCAGCTGGATCCCCGATCTGGGGATGGGCGATGACGGACGCTGGGCCCTTGCCCTCACGGCCGTCGTTCTCGGGCTGATCGGGCTGATGGGGCTGCTGCTCTCCACCGACCTGGGTCTGGCATTGCGGGCCATCGGCAACAACCCAACGATGTCCCGGGCGAATGCCATCAGCCCTGCCCGAGCCCTGACCTTCGGCATTGCCCTGGCGAACGGGCTTGTCGCCCTGGCCGGGGGCATGGTCGGTCATTACCAGGGATTTGCCGACGTGACCATGGGCATCGGCTCGCTCATCCTCGGTCTCGGCATGGTGATCATCGGCGAGTCGCTGCTGCGTCCCCGCTCCGTCAAGCGCGGGCTGCTGGCTGTGGTGGTCGGCGCCATCGCCTTCCGCCTGCTGATCGCCCTGGCGCTGCAGCTCGGCCTGGAACCGGTGGACCTGAAGCTGGCCACGGCAGTCCTCCTCCTCATCGGTCTTTCCCTGGGGCATCTCAAGCTGCCAGGGCTCACGGCCCAGGGAGACTCCACCGATCTGGCAGTAGAGATGCCTGCAGTCGAGCAAGCCAACGATGGCTGCGCCTCTGATCCCTCCCGCACTCCGGCTGACCCATGAGCCTCACCGTTCAAAAACTCTGCTGGGGCCATCCCGTTCCCGGAGGGAGCCGCCGCGAGTTGTTCCGCGACTTTGATCTGGTCTGCCCTACCGGCCAGTTTGTGGTCATCATCGGAGGCAATGGATCGGGGAAATCCACACTCCTCAATCTGCTGGCCGGAACTTTGCCAGCCAGTTCCGGCAGCATTGAGCTCGAGGGCCGGCTGATCAGTGGTCTCAAGGACTAACGCCGCGCTCAACGCATTGGCAGGGTGATGCAGAACCCTCTTGACGGCACCTGCCCAGGTCTCACCATCGCCGAGAATCTGCGCCTGGCCGAGCGCCGCCGTCGGTCGGCCATCAGCCCGGCAGGCCTTGCCGGCGCCCATCCCAGCCGCGCCGATCAACGTCGCTACCGCGCTCTGCTTGAGCAGCTGGGCCTGCCCTTGGCGGATCGCCTCGATACCCTCGTCGGGACGTTGTCCGGTGGCCAACGCCAGACCGTCAGCCTGGTGATGGCCACCCTCGGCCATCCCCAGCTCCTGCTGCTTGACGAGCACACCGCTGCCCTTGACCCCCGGGCGGAAGCCCAGATGATGGCTCTCACGGATCGGCTTGTCCGCGAGTTGGGAAGCACCGCGCTGATGGTGACCCACAGCCTTGACCAGGCGCTCAGCTACGGCGATCGCCTTGTGATGCTGCAGAGTGGCCGACTCGTCGGCGACTGGACCGCCTCGCAACGTCAACAACTGACCGCAGGGGGGTTGCGTGAGATGTATGGCACCATCAATGTTGGAACAACCTGATCGTTACCAGATGGCCGTTCATCGTCGTCGTTTCCTGGCCCTGATGTTGGTGGCTGCCGGCGGCAGCATGCTGCTTTCAGCCTGCGGCCGCAAGGATGGGGTCACGGCGGCGAAGGTCAGTGGGCCCACCGTTGCGATGCTGCAGGCGGTGGACTCTCCTCCCCCCAATGAGGTGCGTCGCGGTTTCATCGAGGCCCTGGCCAAGGCTGGTTACGTGCAGGGCAAAACCATCAACTTCATCCAGAAGGATGCGGCGGGTGAGTTGCCCAATACCACCCTGATCATGAAGCAGTTTGTCGGCGACAAGGCCGATCTGATCTTCGCGATCGGTACACCTCCGCTGCAGGCAGCGATGAAGGAGATCCCGGCCGGCACGCCGGTGGTGTTTGCCTATAGCTCCAATCCCTGGGGTGCCGGAGCCGGCACGGCACCGGGTGGCGTGGGTCAGCACCGACCCAATGTCGTGGGCACGATCGGGACCAATCCGGTCGACAAGGAACTCGATTTGGCGATGGAGATGGTGCCCGGCCTCAAGACCGTCGGCATGATCTATAACCCAGGCGAGCCCAATTCGGAGTTCGAGGCCAAGATCCTCAAGCAGGCGGCAGCGAAGCGCGGCATCAAGGTGGAAGAACAATCTGTGGCCAATTCCGGTGAGGTGCTGCAGGCTGCAGAGGCTCTGGCCCAGAAGAAGGTGCAGGCCTTTGTGAAAATCGGCGATTACGCCACGATCCAGGGGTTTGGCTCGATAGCCAAAGTGGGCCTGAAAAACAAGATTCCCGTGTTTTCGGTCGATGCCGATGACATCAAGCTGCCGGGCACCTTGGCCACCCTGGGTTGGGCTTATTACGACGATGGCTATGCAGCCGGTCAGCTTGCGGTGAAAGTCCTCAAGGGTGAATCTCCTGCCAAGATGGCATTCCTGCCCCTCAGTAAGATCGATATCAACATCAATCGCAGCACCGCCAACGCAATTGCCCTGAAGCTCAATGACGGTGTCTTGAAAAAAGCCACCAAGGTGGTCGATTGAAGCGGGATCTGAGCGGGCTCGCCAGTTCTTGAGTCCAGTCAAGAAGCCCGCGGGTCACCTTGGCGTGAACCTGCGGGCTTCGATGATTGGACATGGCCAACAGGCTGGTGGCGACAGTCGGTTGGTCAACGTGCAGAGCTGCCGGGGGCAGCCGTGAATCATTCGCCTTCGGGCAGGGTGGGGATATCCTTGAGGCGCTCATTGAGTTGCATGGCCAGGGATTGCCGCCCCACCGCCAGCACTTTCAGGGTGTCTTCATGGATCCGCAACTGGGCGTCGGCCACCTGCATGCCACGCACCAGTTCCTTGACCTCATCGGGGAGGCCATTGAGGTCATAGCGACGACCCTCGAAGGTCAGTACGGGGGCGGCGGTCTGATCCGGATTGGTCACGGGAGAGTGGAGCACGACCTGGCCATGTTAGGCATCCAGGGGCCAGGGAATCCGGGCTGTTCAGAAATCCGGGGAATTGAGAGGCCGCCGTTTCCCTTCGTTATGCAGCTCGCCGGGTCTTGATCGGGCCAGGAGCGATTGGGGAGCTGGCGCCCTCGATCGGGACTCCCGTGCCCTGCCGCCCGGCATGGCCGCCGGCCGCTTCCACCTCGCTCCCGCCTGGCCGGATGGTGCACGCCGCGGCCCCCCTGGGGCTGAGGACTGAAGGACCTCTGCTGCTGCCGTTAGGTTGATCCAGATCCCTCACAGGCCTGACGTGACCAGCACCCTCGACGCCGGCGCCGCCCCTGCTCCTGTCCCGGGCGCAGCCTCTCCCCTCGCCTGCGGCAGCGATGCCACGGCAGCCTTCCGGGCCGCCTACGAGAACCGTTACACCTGGGAGCCCGGCTTCCCGGGCTACAGCGGGCGCTGCGTCTGGGAGCAGGGTGACCGTCGCGTGGAGGGAACCTTCCGCGTCGGGGCGGACCTCAAGGCCCAGGTCGACGGCATCGACGATGAGACGGTGCACAAGGCCATCGCCTCCCAGCTGTGGGAGGTGGCGATCCACCGGGTGCGCCGCAGCTTCGAGCAGACCCACGGCGAGAACACCTTCAGCGCCGGCGACACCGATGCGGTGGGCACCGAGGTGATCGTCGGGGGCAAGGGCGCCGGCGACCGCTATCGCATCCGCGACAAGGTGGTGACCATGGTGCACCGCCACATCCACGGCACGGTGGTGACGATCTTCACCGAAAGCGTCACCGACACCGGCCACGGCTACCTCAGCCGCACCTACACCAGCCAGTACAGCGACCCTGCCAGCGGTGAGCCGCGGGGCGGTCGCAACCGCTTCACCGACACCTTTGTCCCCCTCGCCGGCGACGGGCCCTGGGTGCTGAGCGAGCGGGTGGTGGAGAGCGAGGCCGAGGCCGACACCCCGGCCGGCAGCCAGCGGTTCCGCTTCGAGGAACTGCAGCCTCTGGCCTGAACTGCCGGCGCGCCGGTGGCCCGTGCCCTGATTCAGCACCTGCAGGGACTGCTGCTCAGCACGCCCGTGCCGTCCTGGGGCCTCGGGCGACCGGAGCGCCGCCGTCGGATGCTCGCCCTGGTGGCCGTTCGCGATGAAGCCCGCTTCCTGCCGGGCTTCCTGCGCAACGTCGCTGCCCATGTGGAGGGCATCATCGCCCTCGATGACGGATCCACCGACGGCTCCGACCGGCTGCTGGCTGACCATCCGGCCGTGCTCGAGCTTCTGCGCAACCCACCGGATCGCCCCCGCTGGGATGAATCGGGCAACCATCGCCGCCTCGTCGACGCCGCCCTGCGCCACGGGGCCGGCTGGATGCTCTGCCTCGATGCCGATGAGCGACTGGAGCGGCACTTCCGGATTCGGGCCGAGCGGGTGATCAGCCGCGGAGCCCTGCTGGGACTGTCGGCCTATGCCCTGGAGTTGCGGGAACTGTGGGATGGTCCCTCCCAGGTTCGCGTCGATGGCCTCTGGGGCGGGCGGTTGCGGGCCCGCCTGTTCCGTGCCTGCGCGGACTCCAGCTTCGACGCCAGGGAGCTGCATGGCCAGAAGGCACCGCTGCAGGGCCGGCGATGGGGGCGGTATCCCCGGGCGGATCTGATCTTCTATCACCTGCGCATGGTGCGTCCCCAGGATCGTCAGGCCCGTCGCGCCCGCTACGAGCGCCTCGATCCCGACCGCCGTTGGCAGAGCATCGGCTACGACTACCTCACCGACAGCACGGGCCTGCGTCTGCGCCCCCTGCCGCCGGGTCGCGACTTTGTGGACTGAGGCCTGGAGTCCGGGCTGCCGCTGCCGCTCGCCGATCTGACATCACGGATCAGCGCTCAGCCGCTGGCAGAGGCGCACAAACGCGTGCGTGCGCTGGGTCTCGATCAGCCTCAGAAAACTCTGCCGCAGAGGTTGTGCTTTCCAGTGGAAGTATTCGGCGTAAGCGTTGTCGTCGCTGTTCAGCATCAGCAGGTAGGCGGCAAGATCCCTGGCCGAGGCAAAGTCAGCGGTGTTGATGAAGCAGTGGTCGCCCGGGGCAAAGTCTTCGATGTTGGGCGCGCCGAGATAAACGGGCACGGAGCCGGCGAGGAGCGGCTGGAAGAATTTCTCGGTCACATAATCCTGAGCGATTGCATTCTCGAAGGCCAGGGTGAACTTGTAGTGGGCGATGGTGTCGAGTTTGCTTTGAGTGCCGGAATCAGCGATCAGCCTGCGGTTGCCCATGCGGCGGCCATAGGAGTGGATGCTGAGGTGTTGCATCAGCTCGGCGATGTAGTCGAAGCGGCCGCTGGCGTTGTAGGGGGCTGAGGCAAAGAGCGCGACCAGGTGGTCGGGTCGCTTGGGGCGTGGAGGTGTCCGCAGCTCGGCCAGCAGCTCGGGCTGGCAGTAGGCCGTGAAGACGTCCGCATCTTGATGATGACTCATCGTCAGATCGAACAGGCCCATTGAATCAGGGTCACGAATCTGGGGATAATGGGCTTCGCATTCCATCCACCAGGCCACCCAGCGCTGACCCGCCGGTTTCCTGAATCCCCGCAGACGGCGCAGCTCCGGAAGATGGAAGACCACGGCCGCCGCTTCGCGGAAGCGACGCCGGTCTGAGGTGATCTCGCAGCCTGCCGGAATCTCCTGAATCGGATAGCGGAGCGGCCTGCCCCAGGGCGGGTTGAAGATCAGGATCACCGTTCTGTCGCCGCGAGGGGAGATCCAGGGTGGGAACGCGCTGAACAGGCTCAGATCCAGCTGCTCCCGCATGCGGCGGCCAGCGCGAGCCAGCCGCCGCCTCCTCTCCCGCAGCCGGCCGCCCAGCCAGCCTCGAAGGGTCTCCAGCCTCTCGCGCAGGGCTCGCCTCACGGCGGCTGCCGGGGGCCAGATCGCCGGCAGGGGCTCGCCGGTGCCCATGCACCTGGCCCCCTGGATGGCTCCTGACCTCCGCCCGCGCTCAGGGCGCCGGCTGCATAACTGATGCTGCCCAGCACCACCAGCGGCCAGGCGCGGAGGAGCGGCCAGCGTTCGTCCCTCGGGCTGCGCAGGCTCGCCAGCAGCGAGTGCACCACGCTCAGCGGCCCCCGGGCGGCCACCAGCAGCCGTCGCGGGCCGCGCCCCTCCAGGGCCCCCTGCATGCGGGCCTGGAGCTGACCCCGTCGGCGGGCGTCCGCCAGGAAGTCCCGCAAGGTGGAGGGGTAACGGTGGGCCGTCACCACGTCCCTGGCCAGGACGACGCGCTCTCCGCGGCTGAGGCGCGCATTGAACTCCGTGTCCTCGCCGCCCGGCAGGTCCTCGCGGAACAGGCCGTGCTCCACGAACAGGCTGCGCTCGTAGGACAGGCTGTACAGCAGCTGCTGCCGCTGCGAGGCCCCGCGGATGCGGCGGTGATGAATGAGCAGCAGCGCCGCCCAGCCGATGCCCGACTCCCGGTCGGCATTGGTGAGCACACTGGCCACGGCCCGGGCGCCCTTGCGGTGCGCGGCGATCCTGCCCGCCGCCCAGCCCGCTGTCGCCAGGCAGTCGGCGGCGAGAAAGGCCACCAGCGGCGCCCGGGTGTGGCGGATGCCGATGTTGCGGGCCCCGCCGGCGTACAGCCGCTCGGGCACCGAGATCACGGGCACGGTGATGCCGGCCCGGGCCAGGCGCAGGGCGGGCTCGCCCCCGCCGGAGTTCACCACCACCACCTCGACGGGCATGCACTGGTTCAGCAACGAGCGCACTGCCTCCACCAGGAACGGTTCATCCCGATAGCTGAGAACGGCGCAGCAGAGTTCAGCGTTCACCCGTCGGAGGCTCCGTGATCCGGCGCGGGCTGAGCCAGCGGTGGGGGCGTTGCAGGCTGTGGCGGACCATCGCGGTGGCTGCCGCCGCGGCGTCCAGCGGGAACAGGCAGAGGAGCGCCAGCAGGACGCGGGGCAGACCCACCAGGCTCGCTCCGCGATGGAGCGCCAGGGCGCTGCCGAAGCTCGGCACCAGCAGGTAGAGCAGCGGAACCCAGAGCGGAACCCAGCCCAGGGCCGCTCCTGCCAGGGCGAGCGCGAAGATCAGCCTGTCGGCGCAGCCGCTGGCCGCTGCGATCTCCTCCAGCCGCTGTCCCCAGCTCCGGCGGTCGCCCCAGCGGCGCGCCCCCCGGCCGGCGCCATGGGCGGTGGCCGTTCCACGGTTCCAGCGCACACGCTGCCTCCAGACGTCGCCCAGGCGCTCGCAGACCGTGTTGTCGGCGATGGCCGTGGGCACGAAGCGGGTCTGCCAGCCCTGACGGACGAGGGCGATGCCGATGGCCACGTCCTCACCGCTCGGAACATCGGGGAATCCCCCGCAGGCCAGCAGCGCCGTGCGCCGGAAGGCCGCCGCTCCCAGGGTCGGCGGGTTGAGCCGCAGCCGGTCCTTGCCCGCTGAGGTGACCAGCTGATGCACCCAGTCATTGAGGGCCGCATACAGGCTGACCAGGTTGCGTCCGGCGTTGCTCGGGCGCAGGTAGGCGGCCGCCGCTCCCACCCGGGGATCGCCGAAGGGGCGGATCAGTTCCTTCAACAAGTCGGCCAGGGGATCCAGGTCGGCATCCAGCACCACCAGGTACTCGCCGCGGCTGCGCCGCAGGCCGGCGTTGAGGGCGGCCGCCTTGCCGGGGTGCGGCAGTTCCAGCACCTCCACGCCAGGCCGCCCCTGGGACCAGCGCCGGAAGCTGGAGGGCGTGGCATCGCAGCAGCCGTTGCAGACCAGCACGACCTGCAACTTCCCGATCGGGTAGTCGAGCTTTCCGATCCCGCGCAGCAGGCGGGCCGCCACCGCGGCTTCGTTGCGCGCCGGCACCAGCAGGCTGAGCGTCGGCAGCGACCTGGGCGCAGAGGGCAGAGGCCGCGGCGGGCTGATCACCGCTGCGAGGAACAGGGCCCGGCGCAGCGAGACCGCCACGACCGCGAGCATGATCAGCGTGGAGATTCCGGGAACTCCGATCACCAATCGTGGGGGCCGAGAGCTCTGGGTTCTTAGCGTCCGGCGGTTGTCACGCCTGTACCAGGGACTACGCGCTGTTCAGGAATCAAGGGAATCGAGATGGATGAGCTGCCGTTCGCACAGCTCCCTGTAACGGCCGCCGCTGTTCATCAGTTCGCCGTGGCTGCCGTCCTGCACGATCTGCCCCCGCTCCAGCACCAGGATCCGATCCGCCTCCTGCACGGTGGAGAGGCGATGGGCGATCACAAGCACCGTGCGGCCGCGCATCGCCTGCTCCAGACCGCGCTGCACCGCCTCCTCCGCCTCGGCGTCGAGGGCGCTGGTGGCCTCGTCCAGCAGCAGAACCGCCGGGTCCCCCAGCACCGCCCGGGCGATGGCCAGGCGCTGCAGCTGGCCGCCCGAGAAATTGCTGCCCCGTTCCTCGATGCGGCTGTCGTAGCCGTCGGGCAGGGCCTCGATGAAGCCGGCGGCATTGGCCAGTTCCGCCGCCTGGCGGATGCGCTCGCGCGACACGGGCCGGCCGAAGGCGATCGCCTCCGCGATGCTGCCGGAGAACACGTTTGAGCGCTGCGGCACCAGGGCCACCGCCTGGCGCAGTTCCCGGGAGCGCAGGTCGGCCAGATCCTGGCCGTCGAGCAGCACCCGGCCCCGCTGGGCCGTGTTGAAGCGCAGCAGCAGCGAGAACAGGGTGCTCTTGCCCGCGCCGGAGGGCCCCACCAGGGCCACCATGCGACCGGCCGGCACCCGCAGGTTGATGCTGTGCAGCACCGGCGTGTGGGGGTCGTAGCCGAAGCTGACGTCCTGCAGCACCAGTTCGCCGCGCACCTCGCCCACCGGCAGCGCCCCCGGCCGGTCGGGGGGCTCGATCGGTTCGGCCTCGATCGCCTGCAGCCGCTGCAGCGAGGCCTGGCCCTGCTGGAACTCGTTGAAGTTGGTGGTGAGATGTGAGATCGGATCGATCAGCATCAGCAGAGCGGTGACGTAGCTGCTGAACTCCTGGGCGTTCATGCCGCCGGCCTGGATCCGGGCCGCCCCCAGCAGCAGCACCGACAGGATCCCGGCCGCCTCGATCAGCCCCACCACCGGATGCTGCAGGGCCAGCAGCCGCAGGGTGCGATAGCGGGCATGACGATGGCGATCGATCTCCTGATCGAAGCGATGCTGCAGCCAGGGTTCGGCGGCGAAAGCCCGCACCAGCGGCAGGCCGCCGATCGCCTCGCCGAGCAATGCGGCCAGGTGGCTCACCTGCTGCTGGCTGCGTTCGGCCGCGGCCATCACCCGGGCACCGAACAGGCTGACCAGGATCGCCACCAGCGGCGCCAGCAGCAGGGTGGCGAGGGCCAGGGGAGGGTCGAGCCAGACCATGTAGCCGAGCACCACCACCAGCTGCAGGGCGCTGGGGGTGGTGTCCTGGATCGTCTTGTAGACCACCTCACCGACCCGGTCCGCGTCCTCCGTGAGCCGGTAGGTGAGATCACCGGCCGAGAGCTTCTCCAGCGCCGCGAAATCCAGCCGTTGCAAGCGCGCGAACAGCTGCCGGCGCAGCTCCTGGGTGACCATCAGAGCCGGGCCGGCCAGCAGGGTGTCCTGTCCGAACTGGGCGCTCTTCTGCACCAGGAACACCGCCATCGCGGCCAGCACCCACTGGAGCACCGCCCGGAAATCCCCGGCGCCGATGGCCGGGATCAGCCGGCCCGCCATGGCCGCCAGCGCCGGATAGCAGGCGACGCAGATGACGGTGCACAGGCCACCGCTCAGCAGCCGCCGGCGGTGGGGCTTCAGCAGGGGCAGCAGTCTGCGGAAGCCGGCCGGTGTCGGTGCAAGCATCGGGGCACCCTAGACCGCGCCATGAAGCTCGATCAGTTCCTCAAATGGCGGGGTCTGGTGGCCACCGGCGGCGAAGCCAAGCTGCGCATCCAGCAGGGGGATGTCCAGGTGGACGGCCGGGTGGAGACGCGTCGGGGGCGGCAGCTGCTGGGCGGTGAACGGGTGAGCCTCGACGGCCGCGAGCACCGGGTGCCGACCGCGGCCGGAGAGGGACCCGTCACGCCCTAGCGTGCCCTGGTCTTAAACGCGAGGAGACGCGGGTGGTCAAGGCCGTCATCGCCGGGAACTGGAAGATGCACATGACCTGTGCCGAAACCCGGGACTTCGCCGCAACCTTCCGACCGCTGATCGAAGGGCTGTCCCCCGACCGGCAGCTGGTGATCGCCCCCCCCTTCACGGCCATCCCCACCCTCTGTCGCCATCTGGCCGGCGCCGGTGTGGCGATCGCAGCCCAGAACGTGCACTGGGAGGACCAGGGTGCCTACACCGGCATGATCTCCGCGCCGATGCTGGTGGAGCACGGAGTCACCCACGCCATCGTCGGCCACAGCGAACCGCGCAAGTACTACAGCGAGACCGACGAGCAGATCAACCTGCGCGCCCGCACCGCCCAGCGCCACGGCCTCGTGCCGATTCTCTGCGTGGGCGAGAGCCTCGACCAGCGGGAGGCCCGCGAGACCGAGCGGGTGATCCACCGGCAGGTGGAGCAGGGGCTCGAGGGCGTTGACCCGCTGCGGCTGATCGTGGCCTATGAGCCGATCTGGGCCATCGGCACCGGAAAGACCTGCGCCGCCGATGAGGCCAACCGCATCTGCGAGCTGATCCGCGGCTGGGTCGGCTCCCGTGATGTCGTGGTGCAGTACGGCGGCTCAGTCAACCCGGCCACGATCGATGAACTCATGGCCCAGCCCGACATCGATGGGGTGCTCGTCGGTGGAGCGTCGCTGGATCCGGTGAGCTTCGCGCGCATCGCCAACTACCAGATGCCGGTGAGGGCCTGAGCCCCCCACTCCCCCTGCCCGTGTTCCCTCCCGCCGCCGGTGCCGGTTCCACCGCGGGGTCAGCCGGCGTCGATCTTCCCGCCGGTTCGTCCGCACTGCCGCCGGCGGGGGCCGGCTGGGTGATGGGGGTTCTCAACCTCACCCCGGATTCCTTCAGCGATGGCGGCCGCTGGCAGGATCCGGAGGCCGCCTGTCGACGGGCCGGCCGCCTGCTGGCTGAGGGCGCCGACCTGCTCGATCTCGGCGCCCAGAGCACCCGCCCCGGCGCCGAGGAGATCGGTCCCGAGCGGGAGCAGCAGCGCCTGCTGCCGGCCCTGCGGGCGATCCGCCTGGCCCACCCACGGGCCCGGCTCTCGGTCGACACCTTTCACGGGGCTGTGGCTGCCGCGGCCCTGGCAGCGGGCGCCGACTGGATCAACGATGTCAGCGCCGGCCGCCGGGATCCCGGCCTGCTGGCGGTGGTGGCCGAGCACGGCTGCCCCGTCGTGCTGATGCACAGCCGCGGAGACAGCCGCAGCATGGATGGCCTGGCCAGCTACGGCGATGTGGTCGCGGAGGTGCGGGAGGAGCTGCTGCGCAGCACCGAGCGCGCCCTGGCGGCCGGCGTGGGGCCCGGACGGATCGTCTGGGATCCGGGCCTGGGATTCGCCAAGGACACCGAGCAGAACCTGGCGCTGCTGCGGGGCCTGCCGGCCCTGGTGGAGGAGGGGTTTCCGCTGCTGGTGGGACCCTCCCGCAAGCGCTTCATCGGGGCGGTGCTGCAGCAGCCGCGCCCCCAGGCCCGCCTCTGGGGTACCGCCGCCGTCTGCTGCCAGGCGGTGCTGGCCGGTGCCGCCGTGCTGCGGGTGCACGATGTGGCCCCGATCGTGCAGGTGGCGCGCATGGCCGTGAGCCTGCGCTGACCCCCACACCAGAGCACCGGCTGCGCGTCAGAACACCTCGACCGGGTCCTGGCGCGGCACGGCTCCCGCCGCCACCAGCCGCTCTCCCTGCCGGGCCGATTCTCCGCAGCTGCGCGGCGTGGGAAACAGCTTGCCGGGGTTGGCCAGGCCGTCGGGGTCGAAGGCGCGGCGGACCCGCTGCATCGTCTCCAGGTCGTCGGGGCCGTACATCCAGTCGAGGTAGCAGCGCTTGTCGTTGCCGACGCCGTGCTCGCCGGTGATGCTGCCGCCGGCCTCGATGCAGAGCCGCAGGATCTCGGCCCCGAGGGCCTGCACCCGCTCGATCACCCCCTCCTCCTCGCGGCGGTAGAGGATCAGGGGGTGCAGGTTGCCGTCGCCGGCATGGAACACGTTGGCCACCGGCAGGCGGTAGCGCTCGCTCAGCCGTTCGATCGCCGCCAGCACCGAGGGCAGGGCGCTGCGGGGCACGACACCGTCCTGCACGTAGTAGCTGGGGGTGATTCGCCCCACCGCTGAGAAGGCCGATTTGCGACCCTTCCAGAGCAGGGCCCGATCCTCCGCCGCCAGGGCCCGGCGCAGCGAGCGCGCCCCGGCCTGGCGGCAGAGCGCCTCCGCCAGGGGGATCGCCGCCTCCACCTCCCTTTCCTGGCCGTCGAGTTCGATCAGCAGCACGGCGGCCGCGTCGCGGGGGTATTCGTCGTGGCCGAAGAGATCGTCGACGGCGTTGACCGTGAAGTTGTCCATGATCTCCATGCCGGCCGGCAACACCCCCGCCGCCGTCACCAGCCGCACCGCTTCTCCGGCGGCCTCCATCGAGGAGAAATCGGCCAGCAGCACGGCCACGGACTGGGGGCTGCGCAGCAGCCGCAGGGTCACGGCGGTGGTGATGCCGAGGGTGCCCTCGCTGCCGATGAACACGCCACGCAGGTCGAGTTCGGGGGTTTCGGGCAGATCGCTGCCCAGCTGGGTGATGCTGCCGTCGGGGAGCACCACCTCGAGGCTGAGCACGTGGTTGCTGGTGACGCCGTACTTGAGGCAGTGCACCCCGCCGGAGTTCTCGGCCACGTTGCCGCCGATGCTGCAGACGATCTGGCTGGAGGGATCCGGGGCGTAATAGAGGCCCTGGCCGGCCACGGCGCGGGTGACCCAGCTGTTGATCACGCCGGGTTGCACCGTGGCGCGCTGGTTGTCGAGGTCGATGCTGAGGATGCTGCGCATGCGGCTGGTGGCGATCACCAGGGAGGGCGTCTCGGCGACGGCCCCGCCGGAGAGGCCCGTGCCGCTGCCGCGCGCCACGAACGGCACCCCCAGGCTGTTGCACAGCTTCACCACCGCCGCCACCTGCTCGGTGGTCTCCGGCAGCACCACCAGGGGAGGCTGCCAGCGGTGCAGGGTGAGGGCGTCGCAGTCGTAACTGAGCAGATCCTGCCGAGCGGCCACCACCGCCCGCGCGGGCAACAGCTGCCGGCAGCGGCGTTCCACGGCGTTCCAGTCGATGGCCAAGGACGGCGGCGGGAGGGCCCGCAGAAAGGGTCTTTGCCCCAAGAACCTAACGGCGCCGTTGGGAGCGGTCAGGCGTGGGCGAGGATGGCCGGCGATCACTCCGCCCCGTCCGCGGACTCCGCCTTGACTTCGGCCCCTTCTTCTGCGCCTGTGTCGGTCCCCGCTTTTCGCACCACCCTCTCCGAGGAGATCTTCGCTGCCGCCCAGAAACTGATGCCCGGAGGCGTCAGTTCACCGGTGCGTGCCTTCCGTTCGGTCGGTGGCCAGCCGATCGTCTTCGACCACGTCCAGGGCGCCTACGCCTGGGATGTGGACGGCAACCGCTACATCGATTACGTCGGCAGCTGGGGCCCGGCGATCTGCGGCCATGCCCATCCGGAGGTGATCGCCGCCCTGCACAAGGCCCTCGACCGCGGCACCAGCTTCGGCGCCCCCTGTGTGCTGGAGAACCGCCTGGCGGAGCTGGTGATCGACGCCGTGCCCTCGGTGGAGATGGTGCGCTTCGTCAATTCCGGCACCGAGGCCTGCATGGCGGTGCTGCGTCTGATCCGCGCCTTCACCGGCCGCGAGAAGCTGATCAAGTTCGAGGGCTGTTATCACGGCCACGCCGACATGTTCCTGGTCAAGGCCGGCTCCGGGGTCGCCACCCTCGGCCTGCCCGACTCCCCCGGTGTGCCCCGTCCGGTCACGGCCAACACCCTCACCGCGCCGTACAACGACCTCGAAGCCGTCAAGAAACTGTTTGCCGAGCATCCCGGTGAGATCGCCGGCGTGATCCTGGAGCCGGTGGTCGGCAATGCCGGCTTCATCACACCGGAACCCGGTTTCCTGGAGGGGCTGCGGGAGATCACCCGGGAACACAAGTCCCTGCTGGTGTTCGATGAGGTGATGACCGGCTTCCGCATCAGCTACGGCGGAGCCCAGGCCCGCTTCGGCATCACCCCCGATCTGACCACCATGGGCAAGGTGATCGGCGGCGGCCTGCCGGTGGGGGCCTACGGCGGCAGGGCCGACATCATGGCGATGGTGGCTCCGGCCGGCCCGATGTATCAGGCCGGCACCCTGAGCGGCAACCCGCTGGCGATGACCGCCGGAATCAAGACCCTGGAGCTGCTGCGCGAACCCGGCACGTACGAGCGGCTGGAGACCATCACCGCCCGGCTCAGCAACGGCATCCGCCAGGCTGCCGCCAAGGCCGGGCTGCCCTGGTGCGGCGGCCACGTCAGCGCCATGTTCGGCTTCTTCCTCTGTGAGGGCCCGGTGCGCAACTTCGAGGAGGCCAAGGCCACCGACAGCGGACGCTTCGGTCTGCTGCACCGGGAGATGCTGAAGCGAGGTGTCTACCTGGCTCCCAGTTCGTTCGAGGCGGGCTTCACCTCCCTGGCCCACAGCGACGAGGACATCGACACCACGATCGCGGCCTTCGAGGAAGCCTTTGCGACCGTCGCCTGAGGTCCCCGCCATGCCGTTCCGCTCTGCGTTGTGTCGCGGGCCGGGTCCGGGCCAGCGGCCGGCCTGCTCCCGCGCAGGCTCGCTGCTGCCGCTTGCAGGCCCTCGGCCCCGGCAGGGCGGCGACGTCCGTTCGCTTCCCGGCGCCCTGCTCGCCTGCGTCCTGGCCGCCGCCGGGCTGAGCGGCTGCGGGCCCTCGCTGGAATCGCGGCCGGTGTCCAGCGAAGGGGGTCTGCCGGTGGGGTCGGTGCTCTCCCTCAGCGGCCAGGGCAATGCCTATGGGCAGGACCAGCGCGTCGGTCTGCAGCTCGCCCTGGGCCTGCTCAACCGGGGGGGAGGCGTCAACGGCACGCCCCTGAGGCTGCAGATCGAGGACGGCGCCAGCGATGAGCAGAGCGCCATCGCCGCCTTCCAGCTGCTGATCGATCGCGGCGTGCTGGCCCTGATCGGCCCCACGCTCTCCCAGCAGGCCTTCGCCGCCGATCCGGTGGCCCAGCGCCACGGAGTGCCGGTGCTGGGGCCGTCGAACACCGCCACCGGCATCCCCCAGCTCGGGTCGTTCATCAGCCGGGTCTCTGCCCAGAGCTCGGTGATCGCCCCGTTGTCGATCGATAAGGCCCTGAATCTGCACCCGGGGATCAGGCGGGTGGCCGTCTTCTACGCCCAGGATGACGCCTACAGCACGGCCGAGACGACGATCTTCCAGAAGGCGCTGCGGGAGCGGGGCCTCAAGCCGGTCACGGTGCAGCGCACCCAGCTGGCCGAGAACGACTTCCAGAATCAGATCACGGCCAGCCTGCGCCTGCAGCCCGATCTGGTGGTGCTCAGCCTGCAGGCCGTCGATGGCGGCAACATGATCCGCCAGTTGCGGGAACTGGGCTACCGCGGCCCGATCGTGGTGGGGAACGGGCTCAACACCCCCAACATCTATCCGATCTGCCAGCGTTTCTGCGATGGAATCCTGATCGCCCAGGCCTACAGCGCCGAGCTCGACTCCCCGGCCAACCGCACCTTCCTCAACGCCTACCGGGCCTCCCGCGGCGCCGACAGCATCCCGCCCCAGATCACGGCCCAGGCCTACACCGCCCTGCAGGTGATCACCGATGCGCTGCGGCGTCTGGATCAGAAGCGGCCGCTGCGCAGCATGACCCTGGCGGAGGCCCGTGAGGCGCTCAACCGGGAAATCCTTTCCGGCCGTTATGCCACCCCGCTGGGGGAGATCGCCTTCACCAGCGAAGGGGAAGTGATCCAGAAGGACTTCTTCGTCGCCCAGGTGCGCATGAACCCCGATGGCCGCAGCGGACGTTTCGCGCTTCTGCCGTCATCCGCTCAGCGCTAATCTCCCGCTGACTCCCGGCTCGGGTTCCTCCGTGCAACCAACCCGACCACCGTTCCGCTCTCGGGCCGCGTCCGGCTCCCCCCACCGTCGCCACTGGCTCCCGGCCTGGCTGGCCGCGGCAGCGATCGCGGTTCCGCTTCAGGGCTGTGGGCAGGGGAGCAGCAACAGCAGCGCCCTGCCCATCGGCGCCGTCATCTCCCTGACCGGCAACGCCAGCGTGTTCGGGCAGGATCAGCGCATCGGCCTGGAGCTCGCCGAACGCCACTTCGCGGGCCAGACCCCTGCACTGCAGCTGCTGCTGGAGGACGGCGGCAATGACGAGCTGACGGCCACCAGTGCCTTCCGCTCACTGATCGGGCGTTCCGTGCTGGCCCTGATCGGCCCCTCCCTGTCCCAGCAGGCCTTCGCGGCGGACCCCATCGCCGACCGTGCCGGCATTCCGGTGGTGGCCCCGTCCAACACCGCCCGGGGCATTCCGGAGATCGGTCCGTTCGTCTCCCGCGTGTCGGCCCCGGTGTCCCAGGTGGCCCCGTTGTCGATCAATGCCGCGCTGCGTCGCAACCCGGCCATCCGACGTGTGGCGGTCTTCTTCGCCCATGACGATGTCTACTCAACCGCAGAGTCGGAGATCTTTCAGAAGGTGCTCAAGCAACGCGGCCTGAATCCGGTGACCGTGCAGCGCACCAACACCACCGACCAGGATTTCCAGAATCAGATCACGGCGGCCCTGGCCCTGCGTCCCGATCTGATCGTGATCTCGGCGTTGCCCAACGATGGCGGCAACCTGGTGCGTCAGATCCGCGAGCTGGGCTTCCGCGGTCAGATCGTGGCCGGCAATGGCCTGAACAGCCCCAATATCTATCCGATCTGTCAGCGCCACTGCGAAGGACTGCTGATCGCTCAGGCCTACAGCCCGGAAGCGGACACGCCGATCAATCGCCGCTTCGTCGAGGCCTACCGCAAGGCCCGCGGGGGCTCGATCCCGCCCCAGTTTGCCGCCCAGGCTTTCACGGCTTATCAGGTGCTGGCGGAGGCCGCCAGTCGGCTGCAGGCCAGCCTTCCGAACGGCCGGACTCTGGCCAGCCTCCCGCTGAAGGAGCAGCGCCGGCGACTCAACGCCACCCTTCTCGCCGGCAGCTACGACACGCCGCTGGGTGAGCTGAGCTTCACTCCAGGTGGCGATGTGGTGCAGAAGCAATTTTATGTGGCCGAGGTGCGCATGAACTCCGATGGCCGCAGCGGACGCTTTGCCCTGCTGCCCTGATCACCCCCACTGTGATGTCCTGACGCCCCTGCGATGCCTCCTCCCTCCCTGCTGGACAACATCCTGCAGATCCTGCTCAACGGCATCGCCAGCGGTGCCGTCTACGGCCTGTTCGCTCTCGGGTACACCCTGGTGTTCTCGGTGCTCGGGGTGATCAACTTCGCCCACGGAGCCGTGTTCACCCTCGGGGCTTACCTCACCTACCTGCTGATCGGCGGCGCGGTGGGCTCGAACGGTCTGTTCCCCGGCCTGCATCTGCCCTTTGCCCTGCCGTACTGGATCGCTCTGCTGCTGGCCGCGGGGCTGACGGCCCTGGTGGGGCTGCTGGTGGAGGCCACCGCCTTCCGGCCCCTGCGTCGTTTCGAGGCAGAACCGCTTCTGTATCTGATCACCAGCCTGGGGGCCGGGGTGATCCTGGTGAACCTGATGCAGATCGTGATGGGCGCTGAGGGTTACTCCCTGCCCATCTCCGCCCTCGGCTCCCTGCCGGTGACGGTGCGCATCGGGGAGGCCCAGGTGCGCACGGTGCAGCTGGTGCTGCTGGCGGTGGCCGCCCTGGTGCTGCTGCTGCTCACCGTCTGGCTGGAGCTCACCCGCGGCGGCAAGGCGTTGCGGGCGGTCGCCGAGGACGCCACCACCGCCCGGCTTCTGGGGATCGACAGCGCGGCGATGATCCGGCTGAGCTTTGCGATCAGCGGCTTCCTGGCGGGCCTGTCCGGCGGGCTGGTGGGTCTCAGCCTCAGCATCACCGGCCCCTACTTCGGCATCAACTACGGCCTCAAGGCCCTGGGGGTGCTGGTGCTCGGCGGGTTGGGCAGCGTGCCCGGCGCGGTGCTGGGCGGCCTGATCATCGGCATCGCCGAGGCGATGGTGCCGGGTGATTGGAGCGGCTACCGCGACGCCATCGCCTACGCCTTCCTGTTCGCCGTGCTGCTGCTGCGCCCCAGAGGTCTGCTCGGCGGTCCCCAGGAGACCAAGGTGTGAGCGACACCACCCTGCTGGTGCAGATGCTGCTCGGCGCCCTGCTGGGGCTGTCGGTGTACCTCCCCCTGGCCTGCGGCCAGCTCTCCCTCGCTACCCCGGGCTTCTACGCCATCGGTGGCACGGTGGCGGCGCTGCTGTCCACCCGGGTGCCGGCCCTGGGGGGCAGCCAGAGCGACTACCCGCTCACTTCCGTGCTGCTGGAGATGGGGCTGGCGGCCCTGGTCGGTGGGCTGCTGGCCCTGGGCATCGGCCTGCTGGTGCTGCGCCTGCGCGGCATCTATCTCACCATTGCCACCATCGCCCTGGTGGAGATCCTGCGGGTGGTCAGCCTCAACCTGCCGATCACCGGCGGTGCCGTCGGCATCTTCGCCATTCCCCAGCCCTTCCGGGATCCCACCGGCTACGCCCTGTTCAGCCTGGTGCTGCTGGCCCTGGTCTGCTGGTTCTGCCAGCGCCTGGCGATCAGCCGTCTGGGCAGGGCCATGGCGGCCATCCGCGACGACGAACTGGCGGCGGCCAGCCAGGCCATCGGCGTGGACCGCATCAAGCTGCTGGCCTTCGTGCTCAGCGCCCTGGTGGCGGCTCTCACCGGCGTGGTGGCGGCCCATTTCCTCAACAGCTGGAACCCCAGGCTCGGCAACTTCGACGCCAGCATCACCACCCTGGCGTTCGTGGTCTTCGGCGGCTCGCGCAGCTGGCTGGGCCCGGTGCTGGGAGGCCTGGTGCTCACGGCGCTGCCGGAGCTGCTGCGCCCGGTGGGAGACCTGCGGTTGATCGTGTTCGGGCTGGTGATCCTGCTCGGGCCTGCCCTGTTCCCCCAGGGGCTGATCACGCCTGAGCGGCTGGCCTGGTCGCGGGCCTGGCTGGCGGCGCGGCTGTCGCGTCCCCTGGTCGCGGCCGGTGTCGGCGGTGAGGCCTCCGGCCCAGCGGGTCCCTCGGCCAGGGGGCCGCGCCGATGACCCCCGGCCATCGCCCCCTTGCCCAGGCCTCCGGCGCCGGATCCAGCAGCCCCGGGCCCACCGCCACCGCTGCGGCCGGCGGAGCGGGCCAGCCCCTGCTCGAACTCGATGGCCTCAGCCGACGCTTCGGCGGCCTGCTGGCCGTCGACGGAGTCAGCCTGACGGTGGCCGAGGGCGAGATCGTCGGGCTGCTGGGCCCCAACGGGGCCGGCAAGACCACCGTGTTCAACCTGATCTCGGGCATCACCCGCCCCAGCGACGGCCGGGTGCTCTGGGCGGGCACCCCGATCACCGGACTGCCCGCCCATCAGGTGGCCCGTCTCGGCCTGGCGCGCACCTTCCAGAACCTGCGCCTGTTCCAGTCCCTGAGCGTGCTCGAGAACGTGCTGGTGGGCCTGCATCGCCACGGCCGCCAGCGGCCCTGGGATGT
>JAYKJA010000053.1:0-8942 GCA_035285905.1 Synechococcaceae cyanobacterium | reverse complement strand
CGGGAACGCGGCGCCCTCGATTACACCGTGATCGTGGCCGCCAACGCCTCAGACGCTGCCGCCCTGCAGTACCTGGCTCCTTACACCGGTGCCGCCATCGCCGAGTCCTTCATGTACAAGGGCAAGGCCACCCTGGTGGTCTACGACGACCTGACCAAGCAGGCCCAGGCTTACCGCCAGATGTCCCTGCTGCTGCGCCGCCCCCCCGGTCGTGAGGCCTACCCCGGCGACGTGTTCTATTGCCACAGCCGTCTGCTCGAGCGCGCCGCCAAGCTCTCCGACGCCATGGGCAAGGGTTCGATGACCGCCCTGCCGATCATCGAGACCCAGGCCGGTGACGTCTCGGCCTACATCCCCACCAACGTGATCTCGATCACGGATGGCCAGGTGTTCCTCAGCTCCGACCTGTTCAACTCCGGCCTGCGCCCCGCCATCAACGTGGGCATCTCCGTGAGCCGGGTCGGCGGTGCCGCCCAGACCAAGGCCATCAAGAAGATCGCCGGCACCCTCAAGCTGGAGCTGGCCCAGTTCGACGAGCTGGCTGCCTTCTCCCAGTTCGCCTCCGACCTCGACGCCGCCACCCAGGCCCAGCTGGCCCGCGGCAAGCGTCTGCGCGAGCTGCTCAAGCAGCCCCAGTTCAGCCCCCTCACCCTGGCGGAACAGGTCGCCGTGGTCTACGCCGGCGTCAAGGGTCTGATCGACGAGGTGCCGGTCGAGAAGGTCACCCAGTTCGCCCGCGAACTGCGCGATTACCTCAAGACCAACAAGGCGGACTTCATCAGCAAGGTGCAGACCGAGAAGGTGCTCTCCGATGAGTCCGAGGCCATCCTGAAGGAGGCCATCAAAGAGGTGGTCGCCACCGTCGTCGCCGCCTGAGGACCATCCGTCATGGCGAACCTCAAGGAGATCCGCGACCGGATCAGCTCCGTCAAGAACACCCGCAAGATCACTGAGGCCATGCGCCTCGTGGCTGCGGCCAAGGTGCGTCGCGCCCAGGAACAGGTGCTGCGCAGCCGCCCGTTCGCCGATCGACTGGCCCGCGTGCTGCAGAACCTGCAGACCCGCATGGCTTTCGAAACTGCGGACGCCCCCCTGCTCGACGCCCGCGACGTCCGCAAGATCACGCTGCTCGCCGTCACCGGCGACCGTGGTCTGTGCGGCGGCTACAACGCCAACATCATCAAGCGCACCGAGCAGCGCTTCGCCGAACTCAAGGGCCAGGGCTATGACGTGGACCTGGTGCTGATGGGCCGCAAGGCGATCACCTACTTCACCAACCGCTCCTACCCGATTCAGGCCAGCTTCACCGGCCTGGAGCAGGTGCCCACCGCGGCCGAAGCCGGTCAGATCGCCAACGAAGTGCTGGCTGAATTTCTTTCCGCCAGCACCGACCGGGTGGAGATCATCTACACCAAGTTCATCAATTTGGTGAGTTCCTCCCCCGTGGTGCAGACCCTGCTGCCCCTTGATCCCCAGGGCATCGCCTCCCCCGATGATGAGATCTTCCGTCTGATCACCAAGGACGGTCGACTCACGGTGGAGGTCGACAAACGCGACAACAGCGAGGCCAGCCTCGAATCCGATTTCGTGTTCGAGCAGAGCCCCGAGCAGCTGCTCAATGCTCTGCTGCCTCTCTACCTGGAGAACCAGCTGCTGCGCTCCCTCCAGGAAGCCGCCGCCAGCGAACTGGCCAGCCGGATGACGGCCATGAACAACGCCAGCGACAACGCCAAGGCATTGGCCAAGAGCCTCACTCTCGACTACAACAAGGCCCGCCAGGCCGCCATCACCCAGGAGATCCTGGAAGTGGTGGGTGGTGCCTCGGCGATGTGATCCTCTGGCGCCCAACCAGGCGCCTCCATTGCAGCATCCGTCCGGTTCAGGAGCCCTCCAGGCCCCTGGATCGGATTTTTTGTCTCCTGTTTCGCGCCTGACCGCACACTCTCGCTCCCTGTCCTGGCCATGGCTTCAGCGACCCCGGCTGGCACCCTGCAGCTGCAGCCCCTGTTCCCCCTGGCCCTCGGCCAGGTCCAGCTGCGGCCCGATCCGCTCGATCTGGCCCTGCAGATCCAGGCCATCCGGGAGCTCCAGGCCGGGGCCTCCTCCAACCCCGACCCGGGCTGCGCCTGGACCGGAGATCTGAACGGGGCCTGGCAGCTGCACCGCCATCCCCGCTTCCAGCCCCTGCTGGCGGAGCTGATGGCTCACGCCTGGGCCTATCTGCAGGGCCTCGGCTTTGATCCCCGCCGGGTCGCCCTGCACCTGCAGCGCTGCTGGCCGGTGGTGAGTGAAGTGGGCCAGGTGGTGGGTCGCCACCACCATCCCAACGCCCATCTCAGCGGCGTTTACTACCTCAACGGCGACGGCAGCGGCCGCAGCGGCTGTCTGCGCCTGTTCGCGACGCACCAGGCCAATGAGCTGGTGCCCGGGCTGGCGGTGGGGCACGACGGTCCGCTCCGCAGCGACAGCGCCGAGGCCTGCCGCTGGAACGCCCCCTGGCAGGACATCGCACCGCAGGCCGGGCTGCTGCTGTTGTTCCCCTCCAGCGTGGACCATGCCGTGCTCGAAAACGAGGACGACGACGACAGCCGCTTCTCCCTCAGCTTCGATCTGGTACTCAGCGCCCCGGCGGCCAGCGCAGCCGCTGGGCCTGACGAGGTGGCGGAATATCTGGCGCCCCATCCGGCCTCCTGGCAGGAGGTGGCATGGGCCGCCTCTGGGGCTGAGGTAAACGAGCGGTAGCGCGGCAGACCCGATCCGCACCGCAGGACCGCAGAATCCAAGGCAAACAGTCCATCGAGCCAGAGCCCTGGCCCTCCTGATCCCTGCCCAGGCTGCTCAGATCGCCGGGGCATCGGTTGCCGCCGTCGCCTGCGTGTCTGCATCGTCGGGCCGACCGTCTCCCGCTCAGTTGCAGACGAAGCTGCCGTTGATCAGGCGGCAGTTGGGCCTCGGCTGCTGCAGGTTGGCAGGCGGCTGAAACAGACCTGGCTGGGGCTGGATCGGACGCAGCCCAGGGGCAGTGGGCGTGCTGGCGGTGTCGTCATCCTGGATCGTGCCGTACTGCAGGCAGCCATCGCCCACACAGAGAGAGTTTGGCTGGATCGCCATGGTCACGTTCTTGCTGGGCTCCGGCACGGTGTCGCCACAGACGACAACATCGAGGAAGTACGGGGGAGAGGATCCCGCCGGAATCGTGAAGGGTTTGTTGGTGAACTGAATGAAATCCACTCCTGGGCTGCAGCTGGCTCCGCCCACGGCACTGCTGCCCGGACCCGGCCAGACTGACAGGGTGCCGCTGATCGAGCGTTGCAAGGGTACCGGCACGGTCATCGATGTGGCCTGAAAGCGCAGCAGCTGCGTGCCGCTGTTGCCCTCGGTCACCGTGGGGCGAACGTTGAGCAGAAAGGTGACATCAGCCTGGGCTGGGACCGGAAGCAGCAGGCTCGCCGCCGCCGCCGACAGGCAGGTCATCCAGAGACAGCCGCCCATAGGGCGGAACCCCAACGGAGAACACGACTCCATCACCGACCAATCTGGTGAATGAATTTTACTCAACATGCCGGGCTGAGACAGAACCCTCTCAGGATGACCGCCGCCGCTTCGCGATGCACGGACAGGCCTCGAGTCCGGGTCGGGCAGAGCTGCGCGTCGGCCGAACAGCGAGAGGCCGGGTGGAGAGCGACTGATCGGTTCAGCGCGGAGGCCCCTGGGGCAGGCCCGGGGACGGCTGCGAGCACTCGATCATCCCGCTGCTGAGCTTGCGGCAACCCGGCTGAGGCGGCTGGATCAGGCTGGGTGGATGGACGGGGACAGGGGTGGCCGTCTGCGGGGACGGCTGGGGGCTGATGAGAGCCGGCGCCCCGTCGTCGTCGATGATGGTCACCGGCGTGATGCAACCGAAGCCGGTGCCTCCACCGCATCGCTGGGTGTTCTTGATCACCACCTCGAATGTCTTGTGGGTGAATTCAGAGATCCTGTCCCCGCAGATCTCCACATCAAATCCAAAACCTCCAGTGAAACCCACCGGCAAGGAAAAGGGCCTGTTCTGAATCCAGATGAAGTCGATCCCCGGCGCACAGCTCGTGCCTCCCACGGCACGCTCCTGGGGTCGGCTGCAGAAGGTCCGGCATTGGGTGGTCGAAAAGGTGCCGCTGATCGGCGCGGTCAGGGGCATGGGCGGATAGACCCTCACGGGCACCTGCACCACCCGCACTCCCGTGTGCTCCTCCATGACGCTGACCCGGGGAGCCTGCGGATCGAAATGCACCTCCCAGGGGGCGTTCTGCGCGAGTCCCGCAGACTCGGACAGCACAGCTGCCACAGCCACCGGGAGGAGCACCCCGGAGCAGACGAACAGGCGAAACCTTGTTCCCGACCCGAACCTGGCCATGCCGCGGTCAGCTCTCCACTGGCATCCTGCCAGCGCCGCAGCCGATGGGCAGCGGCCCGCTCAGGGCCCCGGCACGGCCGGGGAGCGGGTTGGCGACGCGGGCCCGAGAGTCTGTCCAGGGACCGGGCTCCCCGGGCCGGCCGAGGCCGGGGTCGGGGCCAGAGCCGGCCCCCCAGGGACTGGGACCCCACCTGTCTGGCCTGCCCCCGCATCCAGCGGCAGCAGGGCAATGCGCACCGGCGCGCTGCGGCCGATCACCTGGCCCTGGGCATCGAGGGCCGTGATCTGGGCGGTGACACTGCGGACGTCGCGGGTCAACCACCAGGGTCGGGGGTAGCTGAGCAGGCTGCCGGGCAGTCGCGCCTGGAAGCGGCGGCCGTCCTCCAGGCCGAACTGCAGCCGGTAGGAGGCGGCCCCGGGCACCGCGCTCCAGCTGAAGCTGCCCAGCCGGGTACCCGCCGGAGCCTGCGCCGCTTCGCTCCAGGCCAGTTGCAGGCCGGGCAGCGATCCCGCCGCAGCACGCCCCCCCCCAGCCGCTTGGCCCGTGGTGCTCCCACCGGCCCGACCAAGACCCTGGGCCACGCGGTAGCGCAGAAAGGGGATCGGAAAGCCCGCGACGCCTCCTGCCGCCACCGGATCCCGGGGTAATCCTCCGGGGCCCGCCAGGCCAGCGCTGGTGCCAGAGAGGCTGGCATCGGCCGGGGTGGCCTGCACCCGCAGCAGGATGCGGAAGTCTCCGGCCATGCCGTTGTTCAGCAGCCGGGGATCCGGGCCCGGCAGCACCACCCGGCCCAGGGGCGGCACGAACAGGTCGAACGGCGCCAGCACCCGGTACTGCTGCGCCAGGGAGCGCTGCTCCAGCGGCAGGCTGGCGGTGGGGAGCAGGTCTGCATTGGTGGGTTCGGTGTCTCCGGGCTGGGCGATCTCCCAGGTCCCCCGCAGGCGGCCGGTGCCGTTGAAGTGGAGGATGGCGCTGAACGGCCGGATGTCGGCCGATGTGGCGAAGGCGGTGATCGGCTCGGTCTGGCTCTGCCCCTCGAAACGCAGCTCCACATTGATCAGGCTCAGCGGCGAGGTGGCGCCTCCGGCTGTGAGCCGGCAGGTGACGACGCCGTAAAACGTGCCGGAGGGACCGCTGAAGCGTCGGATGTAGAAGAAGCCCGTGTTGCCTCCCTCCAGCCCGATCTGATACGCCTTGCGGGCGATCGTCTCCGGGATCGTCATGATGTCGGTGAAGTTGCTGCGGCCGCCCGTGCCGCTCGGCTGTCCCAGGTTGAGGCTGGCCGGCAGGCTGCCCAGCAGGGTGCCCGGCAGGCAGGGATTGAACGGCACCACCGAGCCGCCGACGATGCCGGGCTGGACCGCGCTGCACCAGAAGCCGTCGCTGGGGATCTCCCCGGCCGTGCCCTGAAAGGTGATGAACACGCTGGTCGTGCCCTGGCTGCGCACGTTCACCCCGGTGGGGCTGACCCCGGTGAGCGCCCTGGCCTCGGGCGCCAGCAGGATCAGCACCCCGAGCAGCGACGGCATCCATCTCCGGCAACGAGGGATGTCCCTGGGATCCCGCCCCCGTGGCCTGGCGTCCGGGCGGAACGAAGGGCGTGCGGGGGCTGGCTGCAGAGAGGGAAGTGGCACGCGGGGTGGGATCAGATGAGGACGCAGCGGTGGAGCTTCAGAACAGTTTCAGGCTGAAGCCGGCATTCAGCCAGTTGTTTTCGCCAAAGCTACGAAACTCCGCCAGTTCATCGCGCTGAAAGGCCATCGAGTGGTTGTAGCGGATGAAGAAACTGGCCGGAGCGGGCAGGGGCAGCCCGAACAGGTCATTCATGCTCAGGGCCAGCTGCAGATAGGCATTGAAGCTGGTGCTGTTGGACGTGCCGGTGGAGAGATAGTTCGAGCCCGAGGCCAGTCCGGTGCTGAGGCTGAGTCCGGGGCTGGGTTGATAGTTGATATCCAGACCGTACTGCAGATCGGAACTGGTGATCTCAGTCGCCCGAGACACGTTGGAGACCAGGCTCAGCCGCGGCGCGATCTGGAGATTGTCCAGAGCATTCCAGTTGAAGCTGAGGTTGTGGGAGTCGATGCGCTGATCGTTGAGGGCCAGCAGCGGCTGACGGTTGTCCTGGCTGGTGAGGATGTAGGTGTAGGCAAAATCGAGGCGACGGGTGTCCCAGGTCAGGCCCAGGGTGAAGATACGGTTCATCTGATCGGGCACCTGGCTGGCATCACGGAACAGGGCCCGCGGATCATCCAGCGGTGGATTGATGCCGAACTGATGCAATTGATTGACGCTGACCGAGATATTCGGGATCAGGAACTTCCAGCCCTCCGAACGGCCGGTGGTCATCGTCGCCAGGGGCAGCGTCAGGCTGGCAGTGAGGTTATCCGTCTTGGTGGTCAGCAGCGACACAAGGTTGTTGAGGTTGTCGCGGAAACTGGAGGCATTGACCTGGTAAGTGAGCAGACCGATGCGACCATCCAGGATCGCTTCAAAAACCTGCTTATCCACACCGGTGACTGCGGAAAGGGTCTTGTACTGGGGGTCGTAATGCTCAAAACGCAGCCGCAGATTCGCATCCACGGTTGCCACATCCTTGAGAATCTCCCAGTCGATCGAGCCGCGATAGGCGCTGCTTGAGGTCTGTTTCAGCAGAACCGACTGGGCGCCAAACTCGTCGAACTGCAGGCTGGGAGGTGCGGAATAGTTGCTGCTGCCGTGATGCAGCGCCAGCTGCAGTCTGCGGCTGAACAGGGCCGAGTTCAGTGACAGCCCCAAGCCCTGACTGGCCTCATCCACCGCCACCTGTCCGAAGCCGAAGTCAGCCTGGGCCGGTTGTTCCACATCAGCCACACTCAGCGACAGCGACAGATGCTCGGGCAGCGCGAACGGGGTGAGGCTCACCTCCGCCGCATAGGTGCGGTTGAAGAACTGGTTGAAACCGAGCAGGTCGTCGTAGCCGGTGATCAATCGACCGCTCTGGGCCGTGAATCCCATCTGCAGCAGCGACCCGAGCCGCTGATTCACCACCACGCCGCGGTTGGCGACCCGGTTGATCAGCAGCGGGTTGACCCCCAGGCCGCTGTTGTCACCGATCTCGATCGTGGTGCTGGGGCCCTTGATCGAGACGTTGAAACCGGAGAGGTCGAACAGGGGAGCCTTGTTGCCCAGCACCGGAAAGCGCAGGGCCTTGGGCTGGGCATCGGTGCCGGCCCATTGCTGGCGGCTGCTGAGGGTCCAGCCGTCGCGCACCATCTCGGTCTCCAACCCCAGGGCGTAATCGAAGTCGACGAAGGTTTCGGGATTCGTGGGCTGCAACGCCGTGCCGCTGCGCCCGAAAGCCGGCTGACTGGAGACCGTCCCGAGCACCGAAGGGCGGAAGGAGGAGCGCTCCAGCCCGAGGCGATCGAGCCGACCCACGCTGTAGCTGGCCAGCGGCCGCCACTCGCCTCCCGTGCCCAGCTGATGCAGCTGCAGCGTCTGCTGACCCGGTCGCAACAACGCATCGCTGGCCCGGATCACATAGCGCCCCTGCTCCACCCGCACGTAGGAGGAGATGTCCACGTCATCGGCGAACAGCGCCGGCGGTCCCTCCGGGAAGGCGGACAGCGGGCCGATGTCGATCAGCTGCCAGTCGAAGTACCAGCGCCCCTCCCCGAGCGGCTGCGGGGTCTCCGCCGCCGGCCTGGCCGTGACGACACGGCGCCCCAATGCCGGCAGCTGCAGGGCGGGTGGCTGCCGGGCCGGGAGCAGCCTGGCCCGCGGGGGCTGGACCTGGGCCAGAGATCCCGCCGGTCTCCCGGGAACCGGGGTGCGGGTGGCGGGGGAGGCTCCCACGGGCAGGCCATCCATGGCCAGCAGCACAGGCAGCAGGGCTGGTGCCAGACGCTGCAGCACGTCCCCGCAGGTTCTCACCACGCCCCCGCCTGGCAGAGAAGGTTGAAATTATCCCCCTCCTCACGGCCATGGGGCAGCCCCCATCCAGCCCTGTCGCTGCCCATCGGCGACGGATCCATCCCCGGGCCGGGGAGCCCATCCGGCCGACTCTGCAGCGGGCCAAGGTGCTGCTGTGCCAGCCCCGCTCCCGTCACCCCAGGCAGCGACCGAACCCGGCCCTCCCTCAGGGAGGATGGGAAGCCACCCAGTCCAGAGCGGTGAGCGAAACCCCCAGCTTCCAGATCAGCGTCGAGCTCGACGGGCAGCAGTACCGATTCCCCTGCCACGCAGACCAGACGGTGCTGGCCGCCGCCGAGGCCGCCGCCGTGCCGCTGCCCAGTTCCTGCACCGCCGGGGTCTGCACCACCTGCGCGGCGCTGCTGCGCTCCGGCACGGTGCACCAACCCGATGCCATGGGGGTGAAGGCGGAACTGCAGGAGGAGGGTTTCGCCCTGCTGTGCGTCTCCTATCCCCGCTCGGACCTCGATGTGCTCGCCGGTCAGGAGGACGCCCTCTACGAGGCGCAGTTCGGCCGGTACCAGAAATGAATCCGCGGCGGTGGTGAGCTCCGCCCCGCTCGATCCGGGGGCCGATCCCCAGCCGGCGCCGACTCCG
>JAYKJA010000052.1:0-7009 GCA_035285905.1 Synechococcaceae cyanobacterium | reverse complement strand
CGCACCGGCATCGAGCTGATCCGGCTCAACCGCAACGGCACGGTGACCCGCCAACTGTTCGATCTGGACTATTCCCAGCCGGTCAGTTATCAGCGCAACCCGCCCCTGCGCGATGGCGATTCGGTGGTGGTGTCCCGAACCCTGTACGCCAAGGCCAACGACACGATCGGGGCGATCTCGACGCCGCTGAGCAGCCTGGTGAACCTGCTGGGGCTGATCACGATCATCAGCAACACCGGAAACTGAGACCCCGGACCTCGGGGACGCCCGCAGCGCAAGACGCTGCGGGCGCACGACCCGCATGTCGAAGAGATGTTGCCTCGATGTAGGCGCTCGTCTGGACATGGCAATCCCTTGAAGCTCCAATCCCCGCGAAAACACTGGAGGACTGGATTCAGATGGGTGCGAGCCGTGCTCCAGCACCAAGCATCTCTGTACGAACAGTATGGCATCACTCGGCGGGCCGAAAAAAACTCACAAACCTCTCACTCACTTGCCCCTCTGGTTAAAGTCTCTGTGGTTTAGGTTCCATCCATGAGAGAAGGTCGCCGCCGCGGGGATCCTGGCTCAGGTGCCGGCTGGGCTCTCTTCTGGATTGCCGCCATCCCCCTGGTTGCCTGGGTGCCTCTGCTCGGTCTGGATGGATTCCAGGCCTCGCTGATGCGCCGTGAGAACCCCAGGATTGCCTCCGCTAGCCCTTCCACCAAGCCTGATTCGGCTCCCGTCCTGCCTCCGGATCCCTCCACCAGCACGGTGATGCCCTCAGGCGTAGGCAGCCGTCTCAACAGCGTCGTCGCACCCGCCGGCGAAGGCGCCCAGTCCGGTTCGCCATCCTCTTTATCCCGGATGGGCGACACCTCCTTGTTTCCCTCGTTCCGATCCCCCGCTTCCCTCGGAGCGCCGCTCAGCGGTCCGGGACTCCAGCTCCCCAGGGTGCAGACACCGGTTCTGCGGACCCCGGCGGAGCCCCCCTTCGCCTTTGAGCCCCAGGGCCTCTACCCCCGCCGCCTCCCCGACAGTGCCCTGCTGCTGGGCAACCTCGATCTGAGCAGCCTCGACGAGAAGCCGATGCTGCCTGCGGCACGCGTGGAACGAGCCGTTCAGGTGGCGTCTCCCGATCCCCTCAGCGTCGTGCCGAGGGCCTGGAAGGCGGCCCTGGCCAGTGTGATCAAGGCCGGAGAGCGCATCATCCCCGCCGAGATCGTGCGCCTGCCGGCTCCCCACCTGAGTGCTCCCGAGCAGATCCCCGTCGTGCTGCGCAGCGGCGCGCCCGCTGACAGCCCCGCCGCTCCCCCCTCCGCCAGCTCCCGCCGGCTGGTCCAGTCCTGGCTTCAGCGCCAGCCGAGCGTGGCCCGCGGCAGCGTGCGCCCGGTGGTGCTCGAACTGGAGCCGATCGCCGCGCCTACTGCCCCGCCGAAGGCCGCCCCCTCCAGACCCGGTCGCGCCGCCGCGGCTGAACGCCCATCTCCGGCTCCGGCGGCCAGCCGTGCCACCTCCGGCAACGGCCCCGCACCGACGTCAGCCCCTTCCACCGGCACCAGAACCGCAGCCCCCTCGGCCGCTGCTCGCCCGCTCACGACGGGATCCTCCTCCGGAGCAGCCTCCCTGGGCACGGTGTCCCTTCCCGCCGGCAGCACCCGCCTGCAGAGCGAGTCCGCCGCGGATCGGTCGCTGCCGCTCACGCCGGCTGCCGCAACCACCAGCCCGGCGGCGACGAACACTTCAGCGACGCCCTCAGCACCGGCCCCCGCAGCCGCGGCCAGCGAGGCCCCCGAGCCCGTTCCGGCGCCCCAGGCGGCCGCCCCGGCACCGGCGGCCCCGCCGGCGGCAGTGGCTCCAGCCCTCTGAACACCCTGAGCGGCAGCCGCTCCGCGACAGCATCAACCAGCAGCCAGCGCTGCGGCCGTGCCGGGAAGACCCTCTGGAGTCAGTCCTTCCCTCCGGCACCGGGCCGCAGCACCAGCCAGGCAATCAGCAACATCCCTGTGGTACTCAGGATCACCTCGATCCAGTCGGCATAAGGGGTCCAGAACATCGGCAGGGCAGACCAGCGGGGGGCAACGGGGCAGGAACGCTCAGATCCCCAGCCGCTGCCAGATCACCTCCAGCTGAGCGCGGTGCAGATCGGTGGCGAAGCACTCCTGCAGCTGGGCCGGGGTCAACCGCTGGCCCACCTGGGGATCCGCCTCCAGATTGGCCCGGAAATCGCCGCCCTCGCTATTCCAGGCGGTATGGGCGTGGCGCTGCACGATGCGGTAGGCCTCCTCCCGGCTCATGCCGCTCTCCACCAGCGCCAGCAGCACCCGCTGGCTGAACACCACCCCGCCGTAGAGGTTCAGGTTGCGCAGCATGTTCTGCGGGTAGACCCCAAGACCCCGCACCACCTCGGTCATCTCCTGCAGCATGAAGTGCAGGGTCACCGAGCAGTCGGGCAGCATCATCCGCTCCACCGAGCTGTGGCTGATGTCCCGCTCATGCCACAGGGCCACGTTCTCCAGGGCCGCGACCGTGTAGCTGCGCAGCACCCTGGCCAGGCCGCTGATCCGCTCGCTGCGGATGGGGTTGCGCTTGTGGGGCATGGCGGAGCTTCCTTTCTGCCCCTTGGCGAAGTTCTCCTCCACCTCCAGCACGTCCGTGCGCTGCAGGTTGCGGATCTCGGTGCTGAAGCGCTCCAGCGATGCCCCCACCAGCGCCAGGGTCTGCACGTACTCGGCGTGGCGGTCGCGGCTGATCACCTGGGTGCTGGCCGTATCCGGCTCCAGACCCAGCCGCCGGCAGGTCAGGGCCTCCACCTGCGGGTCGGTGTTGGCATAGGTGCCCATGGCACCGCTGATCTGCCCCACCGCCACCACCCGCTCCAGCCGCTCCAGCCGCTCGCGGTTGCGTTCGGTTTCCGCCAGCCACCCCGCCAGCTTGAAGCCGAAGGTGATCGGCTCGCCGTGGATCGCATGGGAGCGGCCGATCATCACCGTGTCCTTGTGCTCGCCCGCCAGCTGCCGCAGCGCCGCGGCCAGCTGGTCCAGGGAGGAGCGCAGCAGCGCCACCGAGGCCTTCAGCTGCAGGGCCAGACCCGTGTCGAGCACATCCGAGCTGGTCATGCCCACGTGGATGTAGCGCCCCGCATCCCCCACGTGTTCGTTCACATTGGTGAGGAAGGCGATCACGTCGTGGCGCACCTCCGCCTCGATCTCAAGGATGCGCGGCACCTCGAACGCCGCCCGGCTGCGGATCTGCTCCATGGCCTCAGCCGGCACCCGGCCCAGCTCGGCATTGGCCTCGCAGGCGGCGATCTCCACATCCAGCCAGCTCTGGAACTTGGCCTCCTCGCTCCAGATCCGGCCCATCTCCGGCAGGGTGTAGCGCTCGATCAAGGGGGCCCGGGGCAGCGATCAACGTTCCAACTTATCCCTCGGCATCGCTTGCCCCCCGGGCTTCGGGCTGAGGAAGGACCCTGGCGAGAGGCCAGCAGCGGCGGCACAGCGGCACAGAGGCAAGAGTCGGCTGGGCAGCAGAGCTGGCCGAGGCGGCGGCACTGGATAGAGCCGGCGGGCAACCGCCCGGCAGCAGCAGGGGGCACGCCAAGGGGCCGAGCGAGGGGCGAGAGCACGGCCCTGCAGCCCCCTGGATGGACTGTCCGGGCCTCCCAGGCCGAGCGTCCCAGAGCTCCGGGGAGAGCGTCGGGGGGGAATCCCCCAAGAACACCGGAGCCGCCGCCCAGGCCCACGGCCGGGATGCGGCGCTCAGGCCGCCGCCGTCAGGCGGCGGCGTGCCACCTCCCACTGCACCAGCACTCCCCAGGCCTGCTGGCGCACCCAGCAGCGGCCGCCGCGGCACTGGATCAGCTGGAACGGAGGCAGGTCGTCGGGATGATCCCGCAGCCGCACGAAACTGCCCGGCTGCAGCAACGGCAACGGCACCAGCTCACCTCCCGCCGCGAGGGGCTCCGGCGCACCGGACCGCGAGATGTCTCGCTCAACGGTCAGACGGCACGCCATGGAGGGGAGAGGAGCGATTGGGCGCCATCCTCCGACGTTCCGGCCGAAGGACGGCCTGGCCTCGGTTTTTGTTCCGTTTCCCTCCCCCTTTCATGACAGGGATGAGGAGTGGAGTGATCCCCACCCCGGCCGCCGCGTCGGCGCTTCTGCAAGCTGCTCCCAGGAGATCTCGCACAGGGGCAGGCGATGGCGCGGCGACAACGGCTCGATCTGAGGCTGGTGGACCTGGGGCTGGCCGCCAGTCGCCAGCAGGCCCAGCAGCTGATCCGGGCCGGCCGGGTGCGCAGCGGCACCCGCGTGCTCGACAAGCCCGGCACCGAGGTGTCCCCCGAGCTGCCGCTCAGCGTCGAGCAGCCTCCCCGCTTCGTCTCCCGCGGCGGAGAGAAGCTGGTGGCGGCCCTGGAGGCCCTGCCGATCCGGGTGCGCAATCGGGTCTGCCTCGATGCCGGCATCTCCACCGGCGGCTTCAGTGACTGCCTGCTGCAGCACGGGGCCCTGCGCATCTACGGCGTCGATGTCGGCTACGGGCAGACCGCCTGGAGCCTGCGCACCGACCCCCGCCTGGTGCTGCGGGAACGGGCCAACCTGCGCCACCTCTCCCCCGCCGACCTCTACGGGCCCGACGATCCCTGGCCCAGCCTGGCCGTGGCCGATCTGTCCTTCATCTCTCTGACGCGGGTGCTGCCCGCCCTGCGGGGCCTGCTGGCGACGCCCGCGACAGCCGGGCACGGCGATGACCTGGCCGACGACGGGGTCGAAGCGGTGCTGCTGGTCAAACCCCAGTTCGAGGTGGGACCGTCCCGGGTGGGCAAGGGAGGCGTGGTGCGGGACCCGGCCGCCCACGCCGATGCCATCGCCACCGTGCGCGATGCGGCCGCGGAACTGGGCTGGCCGGCAGCCGGCCTGCTCGCCTCTCCGATCACCGGACCGGCCGGCAACCATGAATACCTGCTCTGGCTCAGCCACACCGCCCCTCCCCTGCCCCTGGAGCGGCAGGAGATCGAGGCGGTGGTGTCCCGCACGTTGGGCTGACGCCGTCGTCGCTCCGAGACGCGGCGGACCGGCTCAGACCGCCGCGGCGTCCCGGTCGCCGGTGCGGATGCGGATCACGGAATCGACCCCGGAGATGAAGATCTTGCCGTCGCCGATCTCCCCGGTGCGGGCCGCCTCCTGGATGGCGTTGACCACCGTCTCGACCCGGTCGTCCTCGACCACGATCTCGAGCTTCAGCTTCTGCAGGAACTCGACGGTGAACTCCGAGCCCCGGTAGCGCTCCACCTGGCCCTTCTGCCGGCCGAAACCGCGGACCTCGCTGACCGTCATGCCAACGATGCCGGCGTTGACGAGCGCAATCTTGACGTCCTCGAGCTTGAAGGGGCGAATGATGGCTTCGACTTTTTTCATGGAAGCGATGCGGGGGCGGGCGCTCTGGCCAGGGGCAGTCTCTCAGATCCTGCAGGCCTGAGCCGTCCCATCACAGCCAAGTTGTCGTCTCCTGGTGAGTACCGGTCGCTACCGGCAGGCCCGGTAACGTTGTGTTGCCCATTTGCACGCTGCGTCTCCATGGTCCCGGCCGGCGCCTCCACCCCGACCCCCGGTTCCGCCCTCGCCCCGCAGGGCTCCGGCGGAACGGCCGCCGCTGAACCGCCGCGCACCATGACTCCGGCCTACGGCGAACGCGCCATCGCCGAAGCCGAGCTCTACTGCTTCGACAATCCCCGCCCCGGCCGGCCCTACGAGATCAGCATCGAACTGCCCGAGTTCACCTGCAAATGTCCGTTCTCCGGCTATCCGGACTTCGCCGTGCTGCGCCTGCTCTATCAGCCCGGTCCCCGGGTGGTGGAACTCAAGGCGATCAAGCTCTACGTGAACAGCTACCGCGACCGCTCCATCTCCCATGAGGAGGTGGCCAACCGCATCCTCGACGACCTGGTGGAGGCCTGCGACCCGGTCTGGATGGAACTGACGGCCGACTTCAATCCCCGCGGCAACGTGCACACCGTGATCCGCGTCAGCCACGGCCAGCGCCAGCCCTGCTGAGTCCCCTGCACGCCTGCCGTTCCATGGGCCCGCCATGGGGGCGGGGGCTTGCCGCCGCTGTCCCCCCCGGTGGGGCGGAGCCGATGAGTCTCCTCAGGAGTGGGGCCCGGGCGATGCCTGGGCCTCCTGTGGCGTATCCAGGCCGGCCTGCTGCAGCAGCTGGGGCAGCTCGGCAGCGAAGGCCGGCAGATTGCGGTTGCAGATCCCGGCCACATGCAGCCGGCCCTCCTGCTCGGCCCCCTCGGCGATCGCCCAGAGCTGGCGGGTGGCCACCAGGCTCAGGCCTCCCCCCAGCAGGGCGATGGCGAAGCCTGTGTAGACCAGCGGCACGCCCGGATCGCGCTTGAGCAGGATGCCGCTGGCCGGCAGCACCGACACCAGCCGCACCGGAAGGCCTCGCACCTCCACGGGCTCCCCCCCGGGGGACAGGCGCCCCAGCAGATCGCCGTCGGGGCCGTACACCTCAGCCGGTCCCTGCTCGCTGGAGAGGGCCAGCAGCACCGGATCGCTGCCATCGGGCCGCGTCGGCAGCACCAGACCCCACACCTGCTCCCCCAGCTGGGGGAAGCTCTGCAGGGGCAGCTCCAGCACCGGGCTGCGGCCCAGCTGGATGTCCACCGCCGCCAGGGACCAGTCGGCCTGATAGAGGGTGAGGCCGCGATGCCGCAGAGGGTGGTTGACGCTGATCTCCGCCGCGAAGCCCGCAGCCGCCTGCGGGAGGGAGTCCGCCGCCTCAGCAACCCCTGGGGCCGGGGCGGGAACCGGTGGAGCGAGGGCCTCTGGAGCCGCCTGGGCAGTGGAAGCCTCAGGCCCCGGGGAAGCTCCAGCGCCACGGGACAGCACGGTCGCTCCGGAGGACCCGGAGGACCCGGAGGACCCGGAGGACCCGGAGGACCCGGAGGACCCGGAGGACCCGGAGGACCCGGAGGACCCGGAGGACCCGGAGGACCCGGAGGACCCGGAGGACCCGGAGG
>JAYKJA010000051.1:0-3089 GCA_035285905.1 Synechococcaceae cyanobacterium | reverse complement strand
AGTTGCACACCGTGGTGAGCAACGACCGCTCCAATGCCGACGCCGGCAGCGTGCTGAAACCGGCCCTGGCCCAGGGCTACCTGCGCTGCATCGGCGCCACCACGCCGGAGGAGTACCGCCGCAGCATTGAGAAGGATCCGGCCCTCGATCGGCGCTTCCAGCAGGTGCTGATCAAGGAGCCCGGTCTCGACACGAGCGTGGAGATCCTGCGGGGTCTCAAGGAGCGCTACGAGTTGCACCACGGCGTGGCGATCACCGACCAGGCCCTAGTGGCGGCGGCCCGGTTGGCGGATCGCTACATCACCGATCGCTGCCTGCCCGATTCGGCCATTGATCTGGTGGATGAGGCCGCCGCCCAGCTGCGCATGGAGGTCACCTCCAAGCCCCAGTTGGTGGAGGCCGCCGAAGCCGAGCTGCGGCGGGTGGAGCTAGCCCTGCTCTCGGCGGAGGCCGCTCCGCTGGAGGAGCGGGTGCAGTGGCAAGACCAGCGCCGCCGGGCCACCGAGGCGCTGCAGGAGGTGCAGCAGCGCTGGCAGGCGGAGCGGGAGCGGCTGGCGGAACTGCGGGATCTGCTCCAGCAGGACGACGATCTGCGCCACGCCATCGGGGAGGCGGAGCGCCAGGGCGACTACGAGGAGGCGGCCCGGCTGCAGCATGACCAGCTCAATGGTCTGCAGCAGCGCCGCGAGACCCTCGAGGCGGAATTGCAGGGGGAAACCATCCTGCGGGAGCAGGTGGAGGAGGGGGACATTGCCGATGTGGTGGCCCGCTGGACCTGTATCCCCGTGCAGAGGTTGCTGGCGGGCGAGCGGCAGAAGCTGCTCGAGTTGGAAGCCCGCCTGGGCGAGCGGGTGATCGGCCAGCCGGAGGCGGTGGCGGCGGTGGCCGCGGCGATCCGCCGGGCCCGGGCGGGCATGCAGTCGCCCACGCGGCCGGTGGGCTCCTTTCTGTTTCTGGGCCCCACCGGTGTGGGCAAGACCGAGCTGGCCAAGGCCCTGGCAGCGGCCCTCTTCGATGAGGACGACGCCCTGGTGCGGCTCGACATGAGCGAATTCATGGAGCGCAACGCCGTGGCCCGGCTGGTGGGGGCCCCCCCCGGCTACGTGGGCTATGAGGAGGGCGGCCAGCTCACCGAGGCGGTGCGGCGCCGGCCCTACGCCGTGCTGCTGCTGGATGAGGTGGAGAAGGCCCATCCGGAGGTGTTCAACCTGCTGCTGCAGGTGCTCGACGACGGCCGCCTGACCGACTCCCAGGGCCGCACCGTGGATTTTCGCCACACGGTGGTGATCATGACCAGCAATCTGGCCAGTCGGGCGATCCTGGAGACCGCCCGCGCCGGCGGTGATCCGGCCCTCGCTGGGGAGCTGGAGGCCCGCCTGGCCCAGCAAGTCGACCAGGCGCTGTCGGCCCAGTTCCGGCCTGAATTTCTCAACCGGATCGACGAGGTGATCCGCTTCCGTCCCCTCGGTCCAGCCGATCTGCAGAGGATCGTGCGGCTGCAGCTGGCCGAGTTGGCCCGGTTGCTGGCGGAGCAGCATCTGGTCCTGGAGGTGCCGGAGCCGGTGGTTCAGGCCCTGGCCGAGCAGGGTTACGAGCCCGAATACGGTGCCCGGCCCCTGCGGCGGGTGCTGCGCCGTCAGTTGGAGAATCCCCTGGCCACGGAGCTGCTGGCCGAGCGCTTCAGCGGTGCCCGGGGGGTGCGCGTGGAGCCCGGCGATCCCTTGACCTTTGTGCCCCTCGGGTAGGGTGGTCGTTTGCCGGCCAGTGCGGACGAATCCGCGCCCCATCCGTCCTGACTAACGATCCGCCCAATCCTGATCAATCCGCTGCGACCCCTGAGCCCGCCACGGCTCCGGAATCACCGCTGCCGCCCGAGGGCTTTGCCGCCGCCACCTTGGCGGAATTGCGCAAGGTCGTCTGGCCCAGTCGTCAGCAGCTGTTCAGCGAGTCGGTGGCCGTCATCTTGATGGTGAGTCTCTCGGCAGCGGCGATCGCCGCCATCGATCGTTTCTATGGCTGGGCGGCCATCCAGGTCTTCCGCTGAGTCCGCGTTCCGTTTCCGTTGTGAGTCCCGTGTCTGAGCCCCTGACCGACAGCCCTACCGACCGTTCTCTCGACGTTCTGGAGTCCGCAGACGATGGGCTGGAGACCGGCCTGGAGCCCAACGCCCAGGTGCTGGAGCAGCCGGCTGGCGGTGAAAAGCTGCAGGTGGCCCGCTGGTACGCCGTGCAGGTGGCCTCGAGCTGTGAGAAGAAGGTGAAGGCCACCCTGGAGCAACGGGCGGTGACCCTCGGCGTGGACAACCGCATTCTGGAGATTGAGATTCCCCAGACCCCCGGGGTGAAGCTGAAGAAGGATGGCTCCCGTCAGAGCACCGAGGAGAAGGTGTTCCCCGGCTACGTGCTGGTGCGGATGGTGCTGGATGAGGACACGATGATGGCCGTGCGCAGCACCCCCAACGTCATCAACTTCGTGGGGGCCGAGGAGCGCCGTGCCACGGCCAAGGCCCGGGGTCACATCAAGCCCCGCCCCCTCAGCCGCTCGGAGGTTGACAGGATCTTCAAGCGGGCGGCCGAGAAAAAGGCTGTTGTCAAGGTGGATCTCACCGAAGGCGACCAGATCCTGGTCACGGCAGGTCCGTTCAAGGACTTCCAAGGCGAGGTGATCGAGGTGTCCGGAGAGCGCAACAAGCTCAAGGCCCTGCTTTCGATTTTTGGCCGGGAAACCCCGGTGGAACTCGAGTTCTCCCAGATCAGCAAGCAGAGTTAGGCCCCGGCCCCTCAGCGGCCGTCTCCCTGCGGAGGACGGCCGCCTCCCGCACACCTCCAGTTCTGGAGGTCATCCGCAGGACCGCCCCCACTCCCGTTGGGAGTTTTGCCCCAGTAGCCCGAGACGATGGCCAAGAAAGTCGTTGCCGTAATCAAGCTGGCCCTCGATGCCGGCAAAGCCAACCCCGCGCCGCCGGTGGGCCCTGCCCTCGGTCAGCACGGCGTCAACATCATGGCGTTCTGCAAGGAGTACAACGCCCGCACCCAGGACAAGGCCGGGTATGTGATCCCGGTGGAGATCTCGGTCTTCGAAGACCGCAG
>JAYKJA010000050.1:0-3421 GCA_035285905.1 Synechococcaceae cyanobacterium | reverse complement strand
CAGGTGATCGAAGGTGACCGCCAGCCCCTGGGTCATCGTCTGGGCCGCGCTCACCGCCTCGCGGGTGTAGTCACCGACTTGCTTGAGAAACCCGAACATGGCTGGGGCGTGGGGGGTACGGGATGGGGACCATGATGGCCCCGGGGGGGGGCGTCCTGTTGGTATCCGGGGAACGGCTCAGCCGCCGAAGGCGACCGGGAAAGCCAGCTTGAGACCGGCGGTGACCAGGAGGTTGACCAGGGCGATGGGCAGCAGGAACTTCCAGCCCAGATCCAGCAGCTGGTCGATCCGCACCCGCGGGGTGGTCCAGCGCAGCAGGATCGCGAAGAACACCAGCAGGTAGGCCTTGAGGATCGTGCTGACGATGCCGATCGAGCCGGTGGCCACCTGGACGAGCGGGGCGTCGGGGGAGAGGCCCAGCCAGCCGGTGATCCACTCGACGGGCAGGGGGAAGCTCCAGCCCCCCAGGTAGAGCACCGACACCAGCAGGGCCGAGAGCACCAGGTTGATGTAGCTGCCCAGGTAGAAGAGGGCGAACTTCATGCCCGCGTATTCGGTCTGGTAGCCGGCCACCAGCTCCTCCTCCGCCTCCGGCAGATCGAAGGGCAGCCGTTCGCACTCCGCCAGGGCGCAGATCCAGAAGATCACGAAGCCGACGGGCTGGCGCCAGATGTTCCAGCTGAAGATGCCGGCCCCGGTCTGCTGGGCGACGATGTCGACGGTGCTGAGGGAGTTGCTCATCATCACGACCGCCAGCACCGCCAGGGCCAGGGGAATCTCGTAGCTGATCGACTGGGCCGCGGCCCGCAGCCCGCCCAGCAGCGAGTATTTGTTGTTGCTCGAATAACCGCTCATCAGCAGGCCGATGGGCTGGATGCTGCTCAGGGCGATCCACAGGAAGATGCCGACTCCCACATTGCTGATCAGCAGGTTCTGGCCGAAGGGCACCACCAGCCAGGAGAGGATCACCGGCACCACCACCAGCACCGGGCCGAGGCTGAACAGCAGGGCATCGGCCCGGGCGGGGATGACGTCCTCCTTGAAGACGAGCTTGAGACCGTCGGCCAGGGGCTGCAGGACCCCAAGGGCTCCGGCGTATTCGGGGCCGATACGCTGCTGCACCGCCGCCGAGATCTTGCGCTCCAGCCAGACGCTCACCAGCACCCCCACCACCGCCCCCACCAGCACCAGCACCATCGGCAGCGGCAGCCACAGCAGACGGGCCGCTCCAGGGGTGAGGCCCATGGCCTGGGCGAGATCAAGGAAGCTCGACTGGAGGTCGAGGCCGGGGGGAGCGATGGCGACACCCAGCAGGCCAGAGGACAGCATCAGAGAACTCCGTTGGAGGGGAACCTAGGGGGGAACGGGTCAAGGAAGTGACTCAGCCAGGGACCGGACGGCTTTCCAGGGGGAGCCAGGCCCGCTCGGCGGGGCCGGTGTAGATCTGCGAGGGACGGTAGATGCGGTTGGCACCCAGTTGTTCCTTCCAGTGGGCCAGCCATCCTGCCGTACGGGCGATGGCGAAGATGGGGGTGAACAGGTCGCGGGGAATACCGAGCTTCCGGTACACGAGACCGGAGTAGAAGTCGACGTTCGGGTAGATGCCCTTCGGCCCGAGCCGCTGGCCGGCCACCTCCTCAAGCCTCAGGGCCACGTCGTACATCGCGTCGTGGCCAAACCGCTGGAACAGCTCCTCGACCAGCCCCTGCAGGATCACGGCCCGAGGGTCCTTGACCCGGTACTCGCGGTGGCCGAAACCCATGATCTTCTGCTTCTGGGCGATGGCCCGGTCGAGCCAGGGCTCCACCTGGTCGGTGCTGCCGATCTGGTCAAGCATGTCGAGCACATCCTCGTTGGCGCCGCCGTGCAGGGGGCCCGCCAGGGTGCCCACCGCCGAGGCCACCACTGCGTAGGGGTCGGTGAGGGTGCTGGCCGTCACCCGGGCGCTGAAGGTGCTGGCGTTGAGACTGTGCTCGGCATGGAGGATCAGGCAGGCGTCGAAGATCCGCGCCGCCAGGGGATCGGGCTCCCGCTCGGTGAGCATGTAGAGGAAATTGGCTGAGTAGGCCAGGTCGTCGCGGGGCTGAATCGGGTCCTGGCCCTTCCGGATCAGCTGGAAGGCCGCCACCATCGTGGGGATCTTGGCGATCAGCCGCACGACCGCATCGACGATGTACTGCGGGTCGTACAGGGCGCGGCGGGAATAGAACAGCCCCAGGGACGCCGCACTGGCCTGGAGGGCATCCATCGGATGCCCCGTGGCCGGGAAACACTTCATCATGTCGCGGATGCGGAAGCTGAGCCGCCGGTGCATCTGCACCTCCTGCTCGAACTCCCTCAGCTGGAAGATGGTGGGCAGCTCCCCCCAGATGAGCAGGTAGGCCGTCTCGAGGAAACTGCTGTGCCTCGCCAGCTGCTCGATCGGGTAGCCCCGGTAGGTGAGCAGGCCCCGCTGGCCTTCGATGTCGCACACGGCCGACTGCGTGGCCGGCACCCCCTCCAGGCCGGGGCGGAACGCGGGCATGGCCGACTCTGACGGCGTGGCGGGCGCCGGGGGCGATGGAGGGGGAGGGGTGCCCTGAGGGTCGTTGGCCTCTGGGGTGTGCACCGCCGCCATGCCGAATCCTGTGAATGGAACGAACTTAGGCGCAGCAACCGGCCGCTGCCGTAGCGCCGGCTGCCGGCTCAGGGTCGCGGCAGCCAAAGCCTCGGCCCCACCAGCCATTCGAGGCGGGCGGTGCCGGCGAGCGGTGCCCCGACCGGCCCGGCGCTCAGACGCAGCAGGGCCAGGCCCGCCTTGCGCAGGGCGATGGCGCCGGGCGGCGCCCCCAGGAGACGGGACCCCAGTAGCCCCAGGTCCGGTTCGTGGCCCACCAGCAACAGCCGGCAGGGTGCGGCCGCGCCCCCTTCCACCCGGGTCAGCCAGGCCGGCAGCAGCGGCAGGGGGTCACCCCCCGGCTCCAGGGCCTGGGCCAGTTCCAGGGTCCGGGCCAGCCCGGCTTCACAGGCGAGATCCCCGGTCTGCCGGGCCCGGATCAGGGGGCTGGAGAGCAGGCGGTCGGCCCGCAGCCCCAGACCGGCGGCCCGCTCCAGCACGGCCCGGGTGCGGGTCCGGCCGGCGGCGGTGAGTTCCCGCTCGGCGTCGTGGCGGTCGGGGCTGCGCTCCTCGGCGATACCGTGGCGCAGCAGCAACAGCTCCCAGGTCGGCGACGCCATGGTCAGGCGTCCCCGAAGTCGAGTCGGGCCTCCACCCCCAGCACCCCGGACTCCCCGGACAGGGCCAGGGCCATCCCGGTCACCGGGTCGCTGAGGGGGCCGCCGGCCAGGGCGGTGAGGCGCTGCCACGGCTGCCAGGAGGCCAGCAGCTCGCGGGACCGGGGACCATCGAGGGTCCACTGCAGGGCCGCCTCCGGGGTTGCGA
>JAYKJA010000049.1:0-38094 GCA_035285905.1 Synechococcaceae cyanobacterium | reverse complement strand
GCGGATGTTGAAGCCGTGGGCGAAGCTGAGCACCTTGCCGGCGCTCAGGTGCGGGGCGATGTCCTGGTCGTAGACCGCCTTCTGGAACTCATCGGGCAGCAGCACCATGATCCAGTCGGCCTTGGCGGCCGCATCGGCCACGCTCAGCACCTCAAGTCCGTCGGCCCGGGCTTTCTCGGCGGAGCGGCTGCCCTCATAGAGGCCCACCACCACGTTGATGCCGCTGTCCTTGAGGTTGAGGGCATGGGCGTGGCCCTGGGAGCCGTAGCCGATGATGGCCACCGTCTTGCCGTTCAGCAGGCTGAGGTCGGCGTCGGTGTCGTAGAAGAGCTTGGCCATCGGGGCTGCGTCGGGTCTGATCTGGGCAAGAATCGAGCTTACGCAAGCGGCTGCCGCCCCATCCCTGCCTCGCGGCCGATCCGGTGCCGGGGCTTCCCTTGAGCGAGGCAGTCGCCCCATCGCCCCGGTTGCCCTGTCGAGCTGACGGCTCCGCCCCCAGCGGCGCCCACCCGGCAGCTGCCTCCCCAGGCAGAGGGCTGCTCCGGATCGCCAGGAGGGTGGAAACTCCTGGCGGAACGATCCAAGGGCAGCGACCGCAGGCGTACTCCGCAGGGTCGCTCAGCCCTGCCCCGCTTGAGACCGTTCAGCCGTCGAGCCGCTTGGGGCCCCGATGCAGGCCGGGCTCCACTCCGATCTCGACGGCACCATGGACACGATGCAGGGCGATCCCCCTCTGACCACTCCAGCTTCCGGCACGCCGGCTCGGGCGCTGAAGGGGTGTGCAGGTACTGCGTCACCATCCTGATCGGCCAGTCCTCTACACCGGTGTGAGGTGCGTGCCGATCCCGCGCACGCTCCATGGCGAGATGCTGGTGGATGGGCTGGTGATTCTCCTCACCTACAGCGAGGACGGCCACCGATGACCGCGTGAGGCGCTCGCGACCCTGCTGGTGCAGAGGGCTCTGAGGGTGATCGTCGGGTGGCGAGAGCAGGGCGGCCTGGGCGCCATTCGACTGGGACCAGACAGGTTGGCTGATACAGCTCAGGGCGCTCGATCAAACTGGCCTGCCCATCGCCATTGGAAACGGCTCCCGCCTGCCGGCCGCCACTTCAAAGAAGCTGCTGGGTGCGGACTAAAAGCGGTCGGTGTGGTGGTGCACCACACGCCAGTGGCCGTTTTCCTTGCGGAACACCGTGGTGGAGCGGATGTCACTGCTGATCGGCTCACCGGCCTGGGTCATGCCGCTGGTGCGCTCCATGCACACCAGGTAGGCCATGTCGGCGGTTTCGACGATGCGGCGATCATCGGCCACCAGGGTGCCCCGGAACCCCATGGAGGATTCCCGGGCAAACTCCTGCATGACCGCCTGGCGACCCACGCAGAGGACTCCGGTGGGGCCCAGGTGCGTGATGTCATCCGCGTCCGACCAGATGGCCGAGAAGGCATCGGGGTCGCCGGCAAGCAGCCGGTTGCCTGCCGCATAAAAGGCGTCAGCGGCTTCTGCGGGGGTGGTGGTCATCGAAGGGCTGGAACGGATGGGGGTCAGGCCTCGTTGGGGTGCGCGATGACCCGGTCGATCAGACCGTAGTCCCTGGCTTCCGCAGCACTGAGGAAGTAGTCGCGGTCGGTGTCCTTGGCGATCTTGTCGAGCGGTTGGCCGGTCATGTCGGCCATGGATTGATTGAGCATGTCCTTGATCCGCAGGATCTCACGGGCTTCAATCTCGATGTCGCTGGCCTGGCGCTGACTGGTGCCTCCCAGGGGCTGGTGAATCATGATCCGACTGTGGGGCAACGCCAGGCGCTTGCCCTTGGTGCCGGCCGCCAGCAGGAAGGCTCCCATGGAGGCGGCCAGCCCGACGCAGATCGTGACAACGTCACTTTTGACATACTGCATCGTGTCATAGATGGCCAGGCCTGCGGTGACCGAACCTCCCGGGGAATTGATGTACAGGTAGATGGGTTTGCTGCTGTCCTCGGAATCGAGATACAACATCTGGGCGACGAGGCTGTTGGCCACGCCGTCGCTGACCTCCTGCCCGAGAAAGAGGATCCGCTCGACCCCAAGGCGGGTGTAGATGTCGACCCAGCGCTCGTACTGGCTGCCGGGGAGGCGATAGGGAACGCTGGGGGTGCCGATGGGCATGGCTCGATCGCGACGGTGGGGAGCAGGAGCGGTGGAATGAGACGCGCCGGGTGGCCGGAACGGCCGGCGGGAATCCCTGGCGGAGTGAGGCTCAGCCGATGCCGGCGGCGGAGGCCACCGGGGCGGGCAGCTCCTTGCGGCTGCTGAGGACCCGGTCGATCAGGCCGTACTCGAGGGCCTGCTCGGCGGTGAGGTAGGTCATGCGGTCGGAGTCCCGGGAGAGCTGCTCGACCGATTTGCCCGTGTTCGCAGCCAGGATCTCCAGCATGGTGTGCTTGTTATGCAGCACCTCCTTGGCTCGGATCTGGATGTCGCTGGCCTGACCTCGCGCGCCCGAGCGGGGCTGGTGCAGCACGATGGAGGCATGGGGAAGGGCGGCGCGCTGGCCCTTGGTTCCGGCGCTGAGGATCATCGCGGCGGTGCCCATGGCCTGGCCGATGCAGATGGTATGAACCGGCGGCTTGACGTAGCGGAGGGTGTCGCAGATGGCGAAGGCTTCGGTTTCGAACCCGATCGCATCGCCGGAATACCAGCTGGTGCCGGTGGAATTGATGTAGAAGAAGATCGGCTTCTCCGGATTGTCAAATTCCAGATAGAGAAGCTGGGCGATGATCAGTTCGGTCACGTCCACGCCGAGCTGGCGCTTCGCGTCGTCGTCGGAGAACAGCGGGAGACCCAGGTAGACGATCCGCTCCTTCAGCAACAGCGACGGCAGATCCGGTGGTGGCGTGCGCATGACGGCGGATTCGCCGTAGTAAGGGGCCGACACCGACATCCGCTTCAGGTCTGCGTGTGCCAGGAGCCTAGCCGGGGCCGGGAGGCTCCTGCTCCCGTCCAGGGATCGGTTTCCCCCCGCCGCCGCGTCCACCCCGGCGCTCGCTGCGGGTCTGGCGCTCGCTGCGCCCGTTGGCCCCCCCGCCCCCACCGGTGCCCGATGAGCCGGTCTCGAGGGATGTCCCCTCCCCGTTGCAGCGGGCGAAGACCATGCGTCCTGTCGGGGTCTGCAGCGCTCCGGTGACCGTGACCGGCAGGCGCTCTCCGATGCGGCGACGGGCTTCCTCCACCACCACCATCGTGCCGTCCTCGAGGTATCCGACCCCCTGTTCGGCCTCCTTGCCCTCCCGCACGATCTTGATCTGCAGACCGTCACCGGGTTGCACCTCCGGTCGCAGCGCGATCACCAGTTCGCTCAGGTTGAGCACCCGGATCGTCTGCACCTCCGCCACCTTGGCCAGGTTGTAGTCGGCGGTGAGCAGGGTCCCGCCGGTGTCTGCGCTGAGCTTGAGCAGCTTCTCGTCGGCACCTGATCCTTCGTAGCGGGTGGTGTTGACCACCAGCCTGCGGCCGTAGTCGTCGCGCAGTTCCGAGAGCAGCTTGAGCCCACGCCGCCCCTTGCCCCGCTTCTCGGCGTTGCTCGAATCGGCCAGGGCCTGCAGTTCATCGATCACCGCCTGGGCCACGATCACCTGGCCCTCGAGCAGCCCGGAATCGAGCAGCCCCCGGATGCGGCCATCGATGATCACGCTCGTATCGAGAATCTTGGCGGTGGCTGGCTGCAGCACCCCCTCCGCCACCAGCAGGGCCTCGGTGCTGGTGGGATTGAACAGGCGCAGCAGGGTGCGCCCATGCACCTCGGCGAGGTTGTAGCCCAGCACCCCGAAGAAGACATTGCTGAGCACCGCCGCCAGCGGCTTGACCAGCACCACCTCCCAGGGGAGGGGCAGCAGCAGGATCGGGGCCAGCAGCAGGTTGGCCACCAGCAACCCCAGAATCAGCCCCACCGCCCGGCTGATCAGCAGGTCGGTGGGCATGCTGCGCACCTGGGCCATCAGCCGGCGCCGCAGCTGCTGGAAGAAGAAGCCGGCGAGCAGGCCGAAGAAGGCGCCGAACCCCGCAAGCACGCCGCGCAGGCCGCCGAGGTTCGTGACCTGGGCCAGCAGCGGCTCAGGCAGCAGATCGACCCCAAGCCAGCCAGTGGCCGTCCCGGAGAGCACAAACAGCAGCAGGATGAGGGAGTCCACCATGGTTGGAATCCGGAAGCCGGAAACCCGGCCCGTTCGGCAGCTCACCACATCTGGGAGGCAGCTTGCCCGATCCCGCGCCGTTTGCCATGCAGGGGTTACCGCCCGTGAAGACACTGTCCCTGGCCTGCCCAGTCCAGCACGGTCCTCGCAGCGCCTATGTGCATCTGCCTTTCTGCCATCGCCGCTGCTTCTACTGCGATTTCCCGGTGGTCCCCCTGGGCGACAGGGCCGATGGCGGGCGCTCCGCCTCCGTGGCCGCCTACCTGCAGCTGCTGGAGCGGGAGATCCGGGGGGCTCCTGCAGGCCCCCCCCTGGCCACCGTCTACATCGGCGGGGGGACGCCCTCGCTCCTGACGCCCGCCCAGATCAGCGGGGTGCTGGCAGCACTGCGGCTGCGCTACGGGTTTGCCCCCGGCGCGGAGATCACGCTGGAGCTCGACCCGGCCAGCTTCGACCAGGAGCGCCTGGAGGGTTACCTGGCTGGGGGGGTGAATCGCGTCAGTCTCGGGGGCCAGAGCTTTGATGATGCGGTCCTGGTCGCTCTGGGACGGCGCCACGGCGCCGCGGATCTGCGCCGGGCCGCCGGCTGGCTGCGGCAGGCCCTGGGGCGCGGCGACCTGCGCAGCTGGAGCCTGGATCTGATTCAGGGGATCCCCCTCTCGGCCCTGCCGGCCGGTGCAGCGCCCCCCCTGGAGCACTGGCGTGCTCAGCTGCACCAGGCGATCGCCCTGGGGGCTCCGCATCTGTCGGTCTATGACCTCACGATCGAACCCGGCACCGTGTTCGACCGTCGCCTGCAGCAGGGGCTCCTGCCACTGCCGGATGCGGATCTGGCGGCCGATCTGCACGGCCTCACCTGGACGGAGCTGCGGGCCGGAGGCTACGGGCACTACGAGATCTCCAGCTATGCCTGGCCCGGGCATGCCTCCCGCCACAACCGCGTCTACTGGAGCGGTGCCGGCTGGTGGGGGTTCGGCATGGGGGCCACCAGCGCTCTGCAGGGGGATCGTCAGTCCCGTCCCCGCACCCGTGAGGCGTATCGCCGCTGGCTGGAGGCCGGTGGTGTGGCTGCGCAGTTGCAGCCCGGGGCCCTGCAGCGGCCGATGCCGCTGGATGAGCGGCTGATGGTGGGGCTGCGGCGGCGCGAGGGCGTCCACATCGAGCGCCTGCGGCAGGAGTACGGGCTGACGCCGGCCCTGCTGGACGGTCTGCAGCAGGAGCTGCAGTCCTTCATCGCCAGGGGGCTGTTGCTGGTTGAGGGGCCCCGCTGGCGGCTGGCCGATCCGGAGGGTCTGGCCCTCAGCAATGCGGTGCTGCGGGAGATGCTGGGCTGGTGGCAGGAGCAGGGCCTGGCGCCGCAGGCCGGGCCGGTCGCTGTTTGCTGATCCAGTCCCGCAGGGCTTCGATCGCCTGTTCCCGCACGGGCAGCAGCGGCTGGCTGAAGGGCGGTTGGCGTGTGGTCAGCCCGAGCAGATCGGCCGTGACCCGCACCTGGCCGTCGCAGCCCTCGCCGGCGCCGATCCCGATCACCGGGATGGTCAGCCGTTCGCTCAGCTCAGCCGCCAGCGCAGCGGGGATGTGTTCCAGCACGAGGGCAAAGCATCCGGCTGCCTGCAGCTCCAGGGCCTGGCGCCGCAGGCGCTCCTGACCGGCCGGATCCGAAGCCTGGCGCCTATAACCGAGCCGGTGCACCGACTGGGGGGTCAGGCCCAGGTGCCCCATCACGGGGATGCCGCTGCGAACCATGCGGTCGATGACCGTCAGGGTCTCGGGTTCAGCCCCTTCCACCTTGACGGCGGCGGCGTTGGTCTCCTTGAGCACCCGCCCCGCCGCCTGCACCGCCGCATCGCTGGAGCACTGGTAGGAGAGGAAGGGCAGATCGCAGATCAGCAGGGGGCGACGGCCGCCGCTGCGGGGCGCGCTGGCCTCGATGCCGCGGGCCACGGCGCGGCAGTGGTGGAGCATCTCGTCGAGGGTGATCGGCAGGGTGGTGGCATGTCCGAGGGCCACCATCGCCAGGGAGTCGCCCACGAGGACGGCATCGGCCCCGGCTTCGACCACCAGGGCTGCGGAGAGGGCGTCCCAGGCGGTCAGCACCGCGATCGCCAACCCGGCCTGCTTGCGCTGGATCAGATCACCGGGGCGCTGGGGCACGTCTGGATCCTCGCTGGGTGGATGCGGAACGTTGCTAGCATCGCGCTGACTCGGACCCACGCAGCCAGGACGCCCAAACCTGGTCAGGACCGGAAGGGAGCAGCCACACGGGATGCTCCGGGCAGGCGTGGACTCCGGGTCACCCTTTTGCAGCTGTCCGCCGGCCTTGCCTCTGGCGGCATGGCTCGCGAGATCCGGAGCCCTGCGTGCTCGCGGAACACTCGCTCACAGGACATGACCGATTAGGGCCCGCTGATCCGATCAGCAGGCCTGCGCATCGTTCCCTGGGGAGGTGGGTCCTGCAGGTGTGCCGCGATCCATGGAGCCCGCGACGCGGCGAGGACGATTCACGAAGTCGGATGGTCCAACGCAGGCTCGAACAACCCGATCGGCTGTCTACAGGACAGGAATGGGATCAGGGACCCGGAAACTGAGCGGTGATTCCGGGTCGAGATCACCACAAACGTCACCAACATCACCCTGGCATGAGCCAGGGGATCGGTGCAGTGAGGGCCCCAGATGTCCTACCCGCTCAGTGACAGGAGATCAGTCGACCCGGTTCTGCCGGTTGAGCAGGAATGGGGGAATCATCGCTCCCCGCTCCTCCTGGGTGGTGGTGATGGCATCGACGAAGCTGGTGGTGGTGCGCTCCGGTCGGTAGGTGCCGCCGCTCTCGAATCCTGTGGCGATCACGGTGACGTGGATCTCCCCCTCGAGACTTTCATCGACCACGGCACCCACGATGATGTTGGCGTCGGGATCAACGACGTCGTAGATCACTTCCGAGGCAGTGGTCATGTCCTCGAGGGTCATGTCCTTGCCACCGCTGATGTTGATCACGCAGCCCCTGGCCCCGTCGATGCGGGCCGACTCCAACAGGGGGCTGCTCATCGCGGCCTGGGCGGCTTCGCTGGCGCGGGAGCGGCCGGAGCCGACGCCGATGCCCAGCAGGGCAGTGCCCGCATCGGCCATCACCGAGCGCACATCGGCGAAGTCCACATTCACCAGGCCAGGCTTGGTGATGATGTCGGTGATGCCCTTGACCCCCATGCGCAGCACATCGTCGGCGGCGCGGAAGGCTTCCTGCAGGGGGGCGCCGGCAATCGCGTCCCGCAGCCGGTCATTGGGGATGACGATCAGGGTGTCGACGTGCTCAGCCAGGCGGGCAATGCCCTCCTCAGCCTGGCGCAGACGCTTGCGGCCCTCGAAGCCGAAGGGCTTGGTGACGATGCCGACGGTGAGAGCCCCCACCTCCTTGGCCACCTCCGCCAGGATCGGAGCCGCACCGGTGCCGGTTCCGCCACCCATGCCGGCGGCGATGAACACCAGGTCGGCACCCTCCAGGGACTGATGCAGGTCGGCACGGGATTCCTCGGCAGCCTTCTGGCCGATCACCGGGTTGCCGCCAGCGCCGAGGCCGCGGGTGAGCTTCTGGCCGAGCTGGATGCGCTGCTCCGCAGCCGACTGCAGCAGGGCCTGGGCATCGGTGTTGAGGACCCGGTATCCGACGCTCTTCAGGTCTGAGGCAATCATCCTGTTGACGGCGTTGCTGCCGCCGCCACCGACCCCGATCACCTCAATGCGTGCCGACTGGCTGGGCACGATGCCGTGACTGCTGGTCGGGGAATGGGTCATGGCGATGGGCTCGTGCGTCAGCGGGAGATCAACGGGTTCAAAACCCTCATGGTCGCGTGCCATCGCCGCAGAGGAATGGGTGCCGTTGTTCTGAGGATGCATTATGTCGGGCCTTCGGCCGGCTAACGAAGGAGTGGTCACAATGGCCTGAGGGGCTGCAGCTGGCAAGCCTCTGTGAGCGATGGCTGGCTCACCGGGGCGCGGAGAGCAACGCAGCCGATGGCTGCGGCCGGTGCCCCGGGCCTACTGGGCGCCCCGAGGAACGCCTGAAGGGACTGGGCCGCCGGCCCCCACGCTCCCGGTGCCGCCGGGGAGGCTCAGCTCCGGCTGTTCCGGATCGCTCAGGTCGATCAGCTGGGGACGGCGGCCCTTCATCTGCTGGGGCAGGCTGCTCCGCAGGACCTGCACCACCTCCAGCCGACGGGCCAGTCGGCCGTCGTTGGGGCCGAGCCGCAGCTCGCCCAGCTCGCCGGTGACGAGCCAGAGACTCCCATCCGGATCGAAGCGGATGGTGCGCAATCCCGGGCCGATGCGCTCCCGGGCGGCGAGGACCTGGCCGAGCGCAGCCCGATGGCGTTCGTTCCAGCCGATCACCCGCACCCGACCGTCACCCTTGATCCGGACTCTGACCCCCTGGTCCTGACGGTTGGCGATCCAGTTGCCGTAGGCATCCACATATCCGGCCTCGAGGCCATCGCTGGTGCGGCGTTCGGCCCTGGCCACCGCTTCCCGATCCTGCAGTTCGATCCGCAGCCGCGGTGGAAGCATCAGCCGGGTCACCCGCACGCCCTGCACCGGCAGGGCCGTCTGCAGGGTCTGATCCAGCTGGCGGGGCTGCAGGCTGAGCAGAGGCAGGGGGAACCGGAGCTTCGCCGCCTGGATCACCTGGTCGCGGCTCACCTGGGTGCTGCCGCTGACCTCCACCTGGGAGGCGCTGCGCAGGATCCAGCCCTGCCGCAGCAGGCCGTAGCCCAGCCCGGCGGCGAGGGCCGTGAACACCAGCAAGCGCCAGAGATGGCGCAGGCGCTGGTTGCGGCGCTGGCGACGCAGCTGGCGGCGCCGTTCGGCGCCGGGGGGCAGGGGGGTGGCGGCGGTCAAAGTTCGCAGCGCGAGCGGCTCATCAGATCGGCGATCCAGCGGCGGGCGCGATCCGCATCCGAGAAGGGGATGTCCTTGTGGGTGCCGGCGCCGCAGAGGCGCAGGCGGCAGGCGCCCTGGCTCTCGGTGGTGAGAGGCGCCTCGCCGGAACCGAGGGACAGCAGCTCGACCATCTCCAGCTGCTTCACCGGGAAGCTGTCGATCGAGCGGAAGCTGCCGGCCTCGAAGCGGCTCCAGCTCAGCACTCCGTCCACCAGCCGGGCGGCGCCGCAGCTGTCCAGCTTGGCCAGTTCGGCGCCTTCGGCCCACTGGCGGAACAGCTGCTGGCGACGGCGCTCAAGCCAGCCCAGGGCCGTGAGCAGCACGAACACCAGCAGCAGCGGCAGCCAGAGCAATCCGTGGGTCATGGGTGCATCTCCCGTCGGTCCAGCGGGCAGATCATTGTCGAGCTCCCTGCACCAGTTCGTGAACCAGGTCTTCAAGCGGCAACCCACTGGCCTGCCACAGCGACGGATACATGCTCTGACTGGTGAAGCCGGGCAGCGTGTTGATCTCGTTCACCCAGAGTCCGTCGTCGCTGCCGTCCCAGAAGAAATCCACCCTGGCCAGCCCCCTGGCGTCGACGGCCCGGCAGACCTCCAGGGCCAACCCGCGGGCCCGCTCGCTGATGGCCTCGGGCACGGCGGCGGGAATCACCATGCGGCTGAGGCCGTCGGTGTACTTGGTGGTGTAGTCGTACCAGTCGGCCTCGAAGCAGATCTCCCCCAGGACCGAGGCCCGCAGCGGCTGGCGGCCACCTCCGAGCACGGCGCATTCCAGTTCCCGGGCACTCACTCCCTGCTCCACCACCAGCCGCGGATCCAGGGCGGCGGCCTCCTGCAGGCCGGCCAGCAGGGACTCCCGATCGACGGCCTTGCTGATCCCGACCGACGAGCCCATGTTGGCCGGCTTGACGAAGCAGGGGTAGCCGAGGCTGGCCTCCAGGCGCTCCAGCAGGGCGTCCGGGGCCTGCAGCTCGACGGCGTCCACGCAGGCGTAGGGCACCTGGGGCAGATCGGCGGCGGCGAAGGCGGCCTTCATGGCCTGCTTGTCCATGCCCAGGGCCGAGCCCAGCACCCCCGATCCCACGAACGGCCTGCGCATCAGGGTGAACAGCCCCTGGATCGTGCCGTCCTCTCCGTTGGGTCCATGCAGGACCGGAAACCAGACCGAGACCGCGCTCGCCCCGTCGGGCAGGGCCTGCAGACCTCCGCCCGCGGGAGCGTCGGCCAGGGTGGCGGCCACGGCCTCCTCCCCGGCTTCCAGCACGGTCTCGGCCAGCTGGGATGGCCACCAGCTGCCGTCTCGGGCGATGTAGAAGCAGCGAACCCGGTAGCGGTTGCGGTTGTCTCCGCCCCGCAGGGCCGCCACCACGGTGCGTGCCGAGCGGATCGAGACGCTGTGCTCTCCGGAGTCCCCGCCGAACACCACGCCGACATCCAGGGGGGCAGCGGTCATGCATCTGGCTAAGCGGCGCCAAACGTATCAGCGAATGCCGGGCAGGGCGAGCCAACCCGGACAGCCGTTCCTCAGGCTGTGGGAGTTCCGGCCGGCGGGTCGGCCACGACACTTCCGCTCAGGGAGAAGGGACGCACCGTGTCGATCCGCACGGACACCAGATCTCCCGGATGCAGCGCCTCACCGCGGGCCCCCAGGCAGGGGAAGAAGGTCAGCCTGTTGCTGCGGGTGCGGCCCATCAGCTGCTGCGGATCCCGTGGATTGGTGCCCTCCACCAGCACTTCCTCAACCCGGCCCCGGTAACGCTCGCTGCGACGGCGGGCGACCCGGGCCACCACGTCGTTGAGCTCCTGCAGCCGTTCGACCTTGACGCTCTCCTCCAGTTGGTCGCTGCGCTCGGCGGCGGGGGTGTTGGGGCGGGGGGAATAGGCGGCGGTGTTGACCTGGTCGAAGCCGATCTCCTCCACCAGCGCCAGGGTGCGGCGGAACTGGACCTCGCTTTCGCCCGGGAACGCCACGATCACATCGGCGCTGATCGCTGCATCCGGCATGCGCTCGCGGATGCGCTCGATGATGCGGCGGTAGCGCTCCACGGTGTAGCCGCGAGCCATCTGCCTGAGGACTTCGTCGTCGCCGCTCTGAAACGGGATGTGGAAGTGTTCGCACAGCTTGGGCAGTTCCCAGCAGGCATCGATCAGCCGGTCGGTGAAATAGCGCGGATGGCTGGTGGCGAACCGGATCCGCTCGATGCCGGACACCCCGTGCACATGCCGCAGCAGATCGGTGAGGGTGTGCTGGCGGCGACCCTCGGGCGTGATGCCCGGCAGATCCCGGCCGTAGGCGTCGATGTTCTGGCCGAGCAGGGTGATCTCGCGGTAGCCCCGCTGCGCCAGGGACTCCATCTCCTCGCGGATGGCCTGGGGGGTGCGCGACTGCTCCCGCCCCCGCACCGCCGGCACCACGCAGTAGGTGCAGCGCTCATTGCATCCGTAGATGACATTCACCCAGGCGCAGATTTCGCTGTCCCGCCGTGCGGTGGTGATGTCCTCCAGGATCAGGTGCTCTTCGGTGGCCACCACCTGCTGGCCGCTCTCGACCCTGGCCAGAAGGCTGTCCAGTCGGTTGGCGTGCTGGGGCCCCATCACCAGATCGAGTTCGGGCACCCGTCGCAGCAGGGATTCCCCCTCCTGCTGGGCGACGCAGCCGGCCACCACCAGGGTCAGGTGAGGGTTGTGCCGTTTGCGTCGGGCCTGGCGACCGAGATAGCTGTAGACCTTCTGTTCCGCGTTGTCGCGGATTGTGCAGGTGTTGTACAGCACCAGATCCGCCTCCAGCTCCGCCTCCGCCTGGTGGTATCCCATGGCTTCGAGGATGCCGGCCATGCGCTCGGAATCCGCCTTGTTCATCTGGCAGCCGAACGTGGTGATCCAGTAGCTGCCGCGCCCCTGCTCCTCCGGCCCGCCGCCGGAGCCGCTGGGGGATGGGCCGCTGCCCTGGGGCGGGGCGGGACGTTCAGTGCTGACGCTCATCGGTCCAGTTTCCGCCATCAACGGTCGCCTTCAAAGATCCTCCAGCACGGCCAGCTGTTGCGCGCAGAGGGACAGCTTGCGCCCGAGATCCACCGCCAGCAGCGTGAGCAGGGCGATGGCGGCCGCCGGGTCCTCCTGCTGCAGCCGGGCGAAGTCGTCCCGGTGGAGCAGCCAGCAGCAGCCCTCGGTGTCGGCCACCACATCGGCCATGCGCTGCTCCCCCGAGAAGAAGGTGGCATCTCCGAACACCATGCCCTCGGCAAAGGTGGAGACCCGCGCCAGCCTGGGCCGGGAGCCGGGCCGGCGGATCGGCAGAAAGATGCTGAAGCGCCCTGAGGCCACGATGAACAGCTGATCGCTCTCCTGCTCCCGGCTCATCACCACCGTGCCGGCGGTATAGCGACGCAGGCTGAGCCGCGCCGTGATCGAGCGGCGTCGGTCCGGATCCAGGGTCGCCAGCAGGCTGAGCTGTTCCAGGGACGGGAGCTCCCCGGAGGGCCCGCTTCGCTGCGCTTCCGCACCCGCGGCGGGCAGGGGCGTCGCGGTGCCCCGCTCGGCGCCGATGGCGATGTCGCCGTGGGTCCTGGCGTTCAGGAGCAGGTCCTCCGCCGCCTCCAGGGCCAGGTCGAGGCTGGCATGGCTCAGCCCGGGGGCCTTCAGGCCGGACGGCAGCTCCAGATGGTCGCAGCGGCAGAGCAGCAGCGACCGACCGCTGCGTCGCAGCAGCTCGGCCTGCCCCTCCAGCAGGGCCAGGCCGGCAGGGGCCAGGTCGCTCACCTGTCCCAGGTCGAGCACGATCACCTCGGCGTCACCGCAGGCCTGCTCGATCTGCGACAGCACGCTTTCCAGCGCGGCGAAATCCAGCACGCCCTGGGCGTGCAGCACCGTGATCCGCTCCCTCAGTGGGTCGAGCCGGGTCGTCTCCGGGTCGCTGCGCCAGCGGCGGGAACGGCGGTCGGTGCCCCGGTAGCTGCTGCGGACCGGGGATTGCTGCAGGGGTGACTGGTCGAACAGGTGCAGTTCGAGAGACTCGGAGAGCTGCCGGCAGGCGGCGATGCCCCTGACGCTGTTGCCGAAGGCATCCAGCCGCGGGGAGTAGACCGCAATCCCCAGGCGACCGGGCACCACCGCCAGCACCCCTCCGCCCACGCCGCTCTTGGCCGGCATGCCCACGTCGTAGAGCCATTGCCCGGCGTAGTCGTACATGCCGCAGCTGCCCATCACGGCCAGCAGGCGGGTGGTGAGCAGCGGATCGAGTGGGGTGGCCCCGGTGAGCGGATTGCGTCCCTGGCAGGCCAGTGTGGCAGCCATCACCGCCAGGTCGCGGCAGGTGACGCGGATCGAGCACTGCCGGAAGTAGAGGTCGAGCCCGGCCTCGGGCTGCTCCTCGATCACGGCGGCGTTGCGCAGCAGGTGGCTGATGGCGCGGTTGCGGTGGCCGGTGTCGCGCTCCGAGGCATAGACCGCCTGATCGAGGTCCAGCGGGCGGCCCGCCAGGGCGGAGAAGAATTCCAGGGTGATCGCCTCGGCCCGGAGGGGATCGTGCTGCCAGACCTGGGCTGCCGTGGCGATCGCCCCGGCGTTGATCATCGGGTTGCGGGGGATGCCGGTGCGGGGGTCGAGGCTGATGGCGTTGAACGCATCACCGGATGGTTCCACCCCCACCTTGCGCGTCATGTGGGAGGGGGACAGCAGCCGCAGAGCCAGGCCGTACATGAACGGCTTGGAGATCGACTGGATCGTGAACGGTTTCCCGGTGTCCCCCACGGCGTAGAGGCGACCGTCGGCCGTGGCCAGGACGATGCCGAAGTCCTCCGGGTCCGCCTTGGCCAGCTCGGGGATGTAATCCGCCACGCTGCCGTCGCGGCACTGGCGCAGTTCCTCCAGCTGTCGCGCGAGCAGCTGCTGGATCAGTGTGGAGTGATTCGAAGCGGCTGACGCCACGGCATGGACCCGGAATCCGGCCATCCTCGACACGTCACCTGGCCGTCTCCTGTTCAGTCCCAACCATCCGGCCGTGCCAGCGTGGAGGATCAAGCCCCGCGGGGATGCCGCTGACGCCATGCGCTGCCGTCTGCAACGCTTCACGCTCACCAAGGCCGTGCCGCTGGCGATCAGCCGGGGCACCACCGCCTCCGTGGACCGCCTGCTGCTGACCCTCGAGCATGACGGCGTCAGCGGCCGTGGGGAGACCGGTGGGTTCGACACCGGCCATCGCCGCTTCCACACCGACGCCATCGCCGCCGAACTGGAAGCCTGGCTGCCGCAGCTGGAGGAGCTGCCCCCCGAACCGCTGCAGGCCCTGGAGCCTTTGCTGGCGGCCCTGTCTCCCCCGGCGCGCTGTGCCGTGGATCTGGCCCTGCACGACTGGTGGGGCCAGCGCCTGGGGCTGCCGCTCCACCGCCTCTGGGGGCTCGATGGCCAACGGGCGGTGGCGACCAGTGTGACCCTGGGCCTTGGGACTGTGGAGGCGGTGCTGCAGCGGCTCGAGCGCTGGTGGCAGCAGCTGCCGGCCAGCCGCATCAAGCTCAAGCTGGGCAGTCCGGAGGGACTGGCGCATGACCGGGCCCTGCTGGAGGCGGTGGCGGTCGCCCTGCAACGGCGCGCTGAGGAGCAGGGCGGCACGCTGGAGCTGCAGGTCGATGCCAACGGCGGCTGGGATGCCGAAGGGGTGCGCCGCATGGCTCCCTGGCTGGCGGAACGCGGTGTGGTGCTGCTGGAACAGCCCCTGCCGGCCCTGGAGGATCCGGAGGCGGACTGCGCCGCCTTCGCCGCCCTGGATCTGGACTGCCCGATTCCGCTGGTAGCCGATGAAAGCTGCTGGAACCTCGCCGATCTGGTGCGTCTGGCTCCCTATGTCGATGGAGTGAACATCAAGCTGCTCAAGAGCGGCGGTCTCGCCGAGGCGCTGCTGATGGCCAGGGCGGCCCCACGGCTCGGCCTGGAGGTGATGGTGGGCTGCTATTCCGACAGCGCCCTGCTCAACGGAGCCGCCGCCCAGCTGCTGCCGCTGGTGCGCTGGCCCGATCTCGACAGCCACCTCAACCTGGTCGATGACCCTTTCCAGGGACCCAGGCTGGAGGGGGATCGCCTGCTGCCCGGCGCCGGATCCGGACTGGGGGTGCAGGGGTGATGCTGGACGCCGGGATGCCTGTGGTCCTGCTGCAGCATGGCGGCCTGGACAACCTCAGCGGCAAGACGGGGCTGGCGATGCTGCGTTACCGCAGCGGTCCGATCGTGGCTGTGATCGATCCGGCTCACGCCGGCGCCGATCTGGAGAGTCTCACCGGCATCCCGCGGCGGGTGCCCGTGGTGGCCGACATGGCCGCAGCCCTCGCCCATGGGCCCGGCGCGGCGGTGGTCGGTCTGGCCCCCTCCGGCGGTCGCCTGCCCCAGGAGATGCGGGCCGATGTGATCCTGGCCCTGCAGGCGGGTCTGAATCTGGCCAGCGGCCTGCACAGCCGGCTGGCCGACGATCCGGAATTCCAGGCCGCCTGTCGCGGCGAGGGCCAGTGGATCTGGGACCTGCGCCGGGAGCCCGAGGGGCTGGAGGTGGCCAGCGCCCGCTGTGCAGCCCTCCCCTGTCGCCGCCTGCTGGCGGTGGGTTCGGACATGGCGGTCGGCAAGATGAGCGCCTGTCTGGAGCTGCTGGCAGCGGCCCGGCGGCAGGGGGTGGACGCTCGCTTCGTCGGCACCGGTCAGGCCGGGATTCTGATCAGCGGTCAGGGGGTGGCTCTCGATGCCGTCCGGGTCGATTACGCCGCCGGGGCCGTGGAGGCCGCGGTGCTGGCGGCGGCCGAGGGGGCCGGTGGTGAGGCGCTGCTGCTGGTGGAGGGTCAGGGATCCCTCTGCCATCCCGGCTCGACGGCCACCCTGCCGCTGCTGCGGGGCAGCCAGCCCACCGATCTGCTGCTGGTGCACCGCGCCAGGCAGGAGCAGGTGCGCACTCGCCCCGGGGCTGCCGCCGTGGCCATTCCCCCCCTGCCGGAGCTGATCGCGGCCGTGGAGGCCCTGGCGGCCCTGGGTCGGCCGGACGGGCTGCGGCCCCGGGTCCGGGCCGTGGCCCTCAACACGGCCCAGCTGGCGCCGGATGCCGCGGCTGCGGAGCTGGAGCGCTGTCGCCAGGCGAGCGGTCTGCCTTGCCTGGATCCCGTCCGGCAGGGCGGCGACAGCTTGCTGAAGTGGCTGCTGCAGCCCGGGGCAGGAGTCGGATAAGCCAGGGCGGCCGCCCTGGATCTGTCCGAGACCGCGGACCTGCGCCGCGGCCTCTCCGTTGCCGCCGTCAGCGAGCCCCCTGTTGTCGACTGAAGCTTCGCCGGCACACCCTCAGCGGGCCATCGATCCGGCAGCGCCGTGTTCCGCCGACGCCGATCACCGGGTTTCATCCCGCGGCGATCGAATGAGGACGGCATGGCCCCGAGGCCGCAGGACTCGCGGGCTTCAGCCCTCAGTCAAGGCTCTGGGACACGAGCTGCCGTTCATGGGGAGACTCCGAACGGCCCAGGATCTGGCAGAGATCGAGCTGGACAAGGTTCAGTGAGTACCGCAGAGAGGCAGGTCAGAACAGATCACCCACCGACCAAAGCACTCGTAGGGGCTGTTGAAACAGATATGAAGGGCGAGCGAGGGGATTCGAACCCCCGAATGGTGGCGCCACAAGCCACTGCCTTAACCACTTGGCGACGCCCGCCGCACAGGCTGAACCTACACCACCAGCCGTGGGGCCGTCAGCGCCGTCGGCTGATCCAGCGGCCTGGGTCGCCCGGACCTGCCCGGCTGCCGGGCCCCTTCTGGCGGCATGGCGGGAGCCCGGTGCGGGGCGGGCCGTGTGCCCCCCAGGCCTGCCGGCAGACGCTGTGGCCACAGGACGGCACGGCAGTCGTCTGAGGCTGCGATCCTGGGCGGAACCATCTCGCCCCGCTTGGCTCCCGACAGCTCCCGCCTCAGGACCGCACTGCTTGGACTGCTGGCGGTCACCGCGGGCCTGATCGGTCTGGCGGCCACCAATCCGGGGCAGGCGCGTTTCGAGGATTACGCCGCCGAGCAGCTCAGTGAACTGATCACCCGCGAGATCTGCCTGCAGGGGGGGCTCTCGGGTCTGCTGCGCATGGTCCTGCCCGATTGCCCCGCCCTGGTGCAGGCCCAGCGCCCGGTGTTCGGCCGTCTGGCCTGGGCCCAGACCCGACGCCACAACTACGGCCTGTTCAGCCTCTACCGCACGGAAATGGGGGGTCAGCAGCTGTTGCCCAACCTGCGTCTGCCCGTCTACCGGGCCACGACCCTCGGGATTGCCGGCCAGCTCGTGCTGATCAGCTCCGATGACAAGGGAACCTCCACCACGGCTCCATGACCGTGGCCGCCTCGCCGCTGCCGCCGTTGCGGCTGCCGCGTTCCCTGCTGGATCCCGGGCTGACGCACCTTCCGGCGGCCGATGCTGATGGGCTTGTCGCCGTGCGCCTCAGCCACGCAGAGGGGCGCATCACCGCCATCGACCCCGCAGCCTCTGTGCAGGCTGCCGCTGCCCTGCCCCTGGCCCTGACCCCCCCGGTCGAGCCCCACGCCCACCTCGACAAGGCCTTCACCGCCTGGGATCACCCCAACCGGGAGGGAACCATGGAGGGGGCCTTCGCCGCCAACCTGCGGGAAGCCGCCGATCGTCGCGCTGAGCAGGTGTATGCGCGGGGCGAACGCGCTCTCGAGCAGGCCTGGCGCTACGGGCTGCGCGCCATCCGCAGCCATGTGGACAGCCTCGGCCCCGCCCATGAGCCCAGCTGGGAGGCCCTGCGGGAGCTGCGTCGCCGCTGGCGGGGGCGCATCGAGCTGCAGCTGGTGGCGCTGGTGGCTCTCGACCACTGGCTGACCGCCGAGGGGGAGCAACTGGCGGCACGGGTCGGGGCCAGTCACGATCTCCTCGGCGGAGTGCTCGGCGCCCCCTTCAGTCCGGCCCGCAACGATCAGCGGGCCCTGCAGCGGGCGCTGGAGCTGGCCGGGCGCCACGGCTGCAGTGGCGTCGATCTGCACATCGACGAGAGCGATCGCGACCACGGCCGTGGCATGGAGATGGTGGCCTCCCTGCCCCGTTCCTCCCAGCCGTTCCCCCCCCTCACCTGCAGCCATGCCAGCAGCATGGGGCTGCTGCCGGCGCGACGCTGTCAGCGCCTGGCGGAACGGCTGGCGGAGCGGGAGGTGCGGGTGGTGGCCCTGCCCACCACCAACCTCTGGCTGCTTGGGCGACAGGCCGGCAGCACCCCCTGGCTGCGGCCCCAGGCGCCGCTGCGGCAGCTGCAGGCTGCCGGGGTCGAGGTCGCCATCGGCGGCGACAACGTGCAGGATCCCTGGTACCCCGGCGGCGATTTCGACCCGGTGGCTCTGTTGCGCTTCTCCATGGCGGCCAGCCACGTGATGCCCTGGCTGCGGCAGGGGCTGTCCCCGTTCTGCAGCGGCGCGGCCCGGTTGCTCGGGCTCGAATGGGATGGGGTGCTTCGGGTCGGCTGTCCGGCGGATCTGCTGATCCTCGGCGCCGCCGACTGGCCGAGCCTGCTCGCCCGTCCGCCGCAGCGGCGCGTCCTGCGACAGGGTTGCTGGCTGCCGGCGCCCCAGGCGGAGGCTCCCTCCCCCCTGCTTGCAGGGTTGGCCGGCTGAGCGAGGCTGGCCATCCCGGCCCTTGTCCATGTCGACCCCCTTCCCCCATCCCAGCGACAGCCAGCTGCCGGCGAGACCGTCCGCTGGGAGCATCGAGGCCCTGGCGGCGGAACTGGCGGCACAGGATCCAGCTCTGGAGCTGTTGCGGCAGGCGACGGACCTGGCGCGCCTCTCCCGCGACTTCCACGACTATTCGCCGCTGCTGGTGCCGCTGCTGGAGGGGCGCAGCGCCCAGCTGGTGGCCCGGGCGGTCACGCCCCAGCAGGTGATGCTGGTGGCCGCCGCCTGTGCCCGGCACCGGGTCCCCCTGACGCCACGGGGCGCCGGCACCGGCAACTATGGCCAGTGCGTGCCCCTTGCCGGGGGGGTGGTGCTCGACCTCAGCGGCCTGCGCCAGGTCCGGCAGGTGGATCCCCACACGGGCGTGGTCACCGTGGAAGCGGGGTGCGTTCTGGCGGCGCTGGAGGAGCAGCTGCAGCCCCATGGCCGTGCCCTGCGCCTGCTGCCCAGCACGGTGCGCACGGCCACGGTGGGGGGCTTCATCGCCGGCGGCTCCGGCGGCCTGGGTTCGCTGCTGTGGGGCTTCCTGCGCGACCCAGGCAATCTGCTGGGGCTGGAGGTGGTGACCCTGGAGCCCCAGCCCCGCCTGCTGTGCCTGGACGCCAGCGCCAGCGAGCCTCTCAACCATGCCTACGGCAGCAACGGGATTCTCACCGCGGTGAGGCTGGCCACGGCGGCGGCGGTGTCCTGGCGGTCGCTGGTGGTGGGTTTCGACAGCTGGGAGCTGGCCCTGGCGGCGGCCCGCGAACTGCCCACGACGGCCCTGCTGCTGCAGGCCCTGGCCCTGCTGCAGGCCCCGGTTGCCGCCGCCATGCCCTGGCCTGAGGGCTGTCCCAAGCCGGCGCCGGGCCAGCATCGCCTGGTGCTCCATGCCGCTCCGGACACCCTGGAGGTGCTGCCGGGATGGCTGGCGGCCCGGGGAGGGGACTGGCTCTGGCAGGCCCCGTCAGGGCCTGGCCGCGGCCTGCCCCTGCGGGAGCTCACCTGGAACCACACCACCCTGCACTGGCGCGGCCAGCATCCCGACTGGACCTATCTGCAGATGGTGCTGCCCCAGCCCGTGGAGCCGTTGCTGGAGGCCGTGCGACAGCGCTGGGGGGACTCAGTGCTGTGGCATCTGGAAGCGGTGCGCCAGGGAGGGGTGCCCCGGCTGGCGGCGCTGCCGCTGCTGCGTTGGAGCGGTGCGGAGGATCTGGTGGCCCTGATGGAGCAGTGTCGGGAGCTGGGAGCGGTGTTGTTCAATCCCCATGTGGTCACCTGCGAAGACGGCGGGCTCGGGGTGATCGATGCGGATCAGGTGGCCGCCAAACGGGCCTATGACCCGGCCGGGCTGCTCAATCCCGGCAAGCTGCGCGGCTGGCTGGAGCGTTAGGCGCAGCCCAGGCTGAGCCGTGTGTCGGCGCCGGTGATCGGATTGCGGCCGCGGGCGTCCCGGCAGAGGCTGCGCTGGTCGGCCCGGTCGATCAGGGCGTCGCTGAAATCGGCATCGGTGATGACGGCCCCATTGAAATTGCTGCCGGTGGCGATCACGCCCCGCAGCACGGCGCCCTGGAAGTCGGCACCGGCGAAGTCCACCTTGTCCATCAGCACGTCGCTGAGGTCGGCCCCGCGGAAGCTGGCCTCAGGAAAGGCCGCCTGGGTGAGGATCGCGCCGTGCAGATCGGCGCCCGCGAAGTTGGCGGCGCGGCCCTGGGCCCCGGCGAAGGAGGTGTTGGCCAGGTCCTGGTCGTGGAAATCGGCGCCGTTCTGATTGGTGAGCGTGTAGTCGATGCCGGAGAACTCGGCCCGCAGGCCGGCCGGGCCGGCCAGGAGCAGCACGGCCGCCAGCAGGGCGCCGAGCAGACGGCCGGGCTGTCGCCAGCCACGGGGGCCGCACGACGACGGGCCTGGCCGGGCCGCGGGCTGCGGCGTGGGAGAGGGGCACGGGCTCGGCATCGGGGTGGCAGCAGGGTGCGCCCGCGCGGGCGCGGACCCCTCCATGCTGGCCCAGCGCAGTTCCTTCAGCCGCTCAGGGGTCGAGCGCAGGAATCAGCGCGCCGAGCAGATGCAGGGAGCCGGCGATGACGGGCAGGGGCTGGGATGGTGCCGCCGTGGTGGTCAGCCAGTCCAGGGCGCCGGCCGCATCCGCTGCGGTCTCGAGCTGGGAGGCCAGTTGCGGACAGGCCTCGATCAGGTCGTCCCGGCTCCAGCAGCGATGGCCCTCGATGGTGGTGATCAGGGCCTGGTCGCCGGGGATCAGCAACGCCTCCAGCATGGCGGGGGCCTGCTTGTGGCGCTGGATGCCCAGCAGCCAGCGGCGTGGGGCCGGGCCATCGCCATGCAGCAATTCCCGGCGCAGGGCGAGGGCCGCCGGGGGATTGTGAGCACCGTCCAGCAGCAGCGGCCGCCCCCGCCAATGGCGCTGCTCCAGGCGGCCCGGCCAGCGGGCAGCCTGGAGGCCCTGTTCCACGGCGGGGTCTGGAATCGTCCAGCCCTGGCGGCGCAGGGCCTCGACCATGCCCAGGGCCACGGCGGCATTGTGGCGCTGGTGGTCGCCGGACAGCCCCAGCCGCGGGCCTCCTGCGGCTGCAGGGGCCAGTGGCTCGACCCAGTGCAGCTGCACACCGCAACGGGCGGCTTCGGCCTCGAGCACCGCGGCTGCCTCCGGCGACTGGGGGCCGCTGACGGCCAGGCAGCCCGGGCGCAGCACGGCCGCCTTCTCCGCTGCAATCGCGGCGATCGTGTCGCCCAGATGCTCACGATGGTCGAGGCCGATGCTGGCGAAGCCGATCACCCGCCGCTGGGGGTGGGCGGTGGTGGCGTCGAGGCGGCCCCCCAGCCCGACCTCCAGCACGACCAGATCCAGCTCGGAGGCGGCGAAGCGATCAAAGGCGGCCGCCGTGAGCAGCTCGAACGGGGTCAGCCGGTGCTGCCGGCCGAGGGGCTGCCAGCGCTGCAGGTCGCGCCGCAGATCCTCAGGGCTGATCCAGTCATCGCCGATCTGGATCCGCTCACACCAGCTGACCAGGTGGGGCGAGCGGTAGATACCGACCCGAAGCCCGGCGGCGTTGAGCATGCCGGCCAGCAGCGTGCAGATCGATCCCTTGCCGTTGGTGCCGGCCACCTGCACCGCCGTGAAGCGCTGCTCAGGGTGACCTCCGGCCGCCAGGGCCGCTTCAAGACGGGCGAGCCCGAGATCGATGCCGCGGCTGGCGAAGGGTTCCAGCAGGTCATCGAGCTGGACGGGGGCGGGGAGCGGTGGAGTGGTCAGGGCTGCTGGGGGGAGGAGCGGCTGAGGCTGCCGAGGGCGCGATCCAGGCGTCGCATCGCCTCGCGCAGCTGCCGGGGCTGGATCACCAGCGGGGGCACGAAGCGCACCACCCTGGGTCCGGCGGGAACCAGCAGCAGACCCTGGTCCATCGCGGCCTTGACGCAGTCGATGGCGGAGGGAGCATCCTCCCTGAGCACCAGCCCCTTGAGCAGGCCCCAGCCGCGCACGGACTGGAGCAGCTGCGGATGGCGCTGGACCTGATCCTGGAGCAGGGAGTCGAGCAGGGCTCCCATGCGCTCCACATGCTGAAGCAGGCCGCGCCGTTCGATCTGTTCAATCACGGTGAGGCCGGCGCGGCAGGACAGGGGATTGCCGCCGAAGGTGCTGGCGTGGTCCCCGGGGCGGAAGTGATCGGCGCCGGCCTTGACCGCCAGGGCTCCGATGGGAATGCCGCCACCGAGGCCCTTGGCCAGGGTGAAGGCATCCGGTTCGATGCCCAGCTGTTCGTATCCCCACCAGCGACCGCTGCGTCCGACGCCGATCTGTACCTCGTCGAGGATGAGCAGGATCTGCTTCTCGTCGCAGATCTGCCGCAGCCGCTGGAAGAATCCCGGATCGCCGGGGTGGACTCCGCCCTCGCCCTGCAGGGGCTCCAGCAGCACGGCGGCCACCCGCGGGCCCTGGCGTTCACAGTCCTCGAGCAGCGCCTCGAAGGCGGCGCTGTCGTTGTAGGGGAAGTAGCGGAATCCTGCGACCATCGGCTCGAAGCCCTGGTGGTAGCGGGGCTGACCCGTGGCGGTCACGGCCGCGAGGGTGCGTCCATGGAAGCTGGCTTCGGCGGTGAGGATCAGCGGTTCCTCGATGCCGCGCACGATGTGGCCGTGCTTGCGGGCGAGCTTGATGGCGGCCTCATTGGCCTCTGCGCCGGAGTTGCAGAAGAAGACACGATCCGCGCAGCTGCGGGAGGTGATGGCTGCCGCGAGCTGTTCCTGTTCAGGGATGCGGTACAGGTTGGACACGTGCTGCAGCCTGCCCAGCTGCCGGCAGAGGGCGCGCTGCAGACTGGGATCGCTGTGGCCCAGCGTGCAGACGGCGATGCCGGAGACGGCGTCGAGATAACGCCGACCCTGGCGATCCCATACCCAAACACCCCGGCCTCGCACGAGTTCCAGGGGAAATCGGGAGTAGGTCCCCATCACGGCCGACGCGTCAGTCGGAACAGACGCCGGCATGGCCTCTCTGGCGGGGGGGGCCAGCGGGACTGTGGACATGAGCTGAAAGGGGGGGATGGGAGCGGTGGGACTCGAACCCACATGCCCGAGGGCGCTCGATTTTGAGTCGAGTCCGTCTACCAGTTCCGGCACGCTCCCACGCTGGCGACTGTAAGGGTTGCCAGCGGGCAGGGATCAGCGGCTGGGCAGGGAGGCGGTGGAGGCCACCGGCGCAGCGTCGTGGACCCGCAGGATCGAGGCCCCGACTGCGTTCAGCTTGGCCTCAAGGTTGGCGTAGCCGCGATCGAGATACTCGAGGCCGCGCACGGTGGTGACGCCCTCCGCCGCCAGGCCGGCCAGCACCATGGCCGCACTGGCCCGCAGGTCGGTGCCCTGGACGGGCGCTCCGCTGAGGCAGGCGACCCCTTCGATGCAGGCGGTGTTGCCCTGCAGGCGGATCGCCGCGCCCATGCGCTGCAGCTCCGCCACATGCTGCATGCGGTTCTCGAAGATGTTCTCCACGATCAGGGAGGTGCCGTCAGCGGTGGCCAGCAGGCTCATGAACGGAGCCTGCAGGTCGGTGGGGAAGCCGGGGAAGGGTTGGGTCCTCAGGTCGAGCGCGCTGACGCGGGAGGCGGAAATGGTCAGACCACCGTCCTCGGGAATGATGCGGCAGCCGGCTTCCTCAAGCTTGGTGATCACGGCCCCGAGATGCTCCGGCCGCACCGGCGACACATGGAGTTCGGAGCGGGTGATGGCGGCGGCGAGCAGGAAGGTGCCGGCTTCGATGCGATCGGGAATCACCGCGTAATCGGCACCGTGAAGCCGGTCGACACCATCGATGTGGATCGTGGGGGAGCCGGCGCCGCGGATGCGGGCACCCATGGCCTGGAGCAGCTCGGCCAGGTCGACGACTTCGGGCTCCTGGGCCGCGTTATCGATGGTGGTCTCACCGTCGGCGAGGGCCGCCGCCATCATCAGGGTCTCGGTGGCGCCGACGCTGGGGCAGTCAAGGTGGATGTGACAGCCCTTGAGGCGCTTGCTCGATCCGGGGACGGTGGCGGTGACGACACCGTGCTCGATGGTGACCTGAGCTCCGAGGGATTTCAGTCCCTTCACGTGTTCAACCACGGGCCGACTGCCGATCTGGCAGCCACCGGGCAGGGGCACCTGGGCCACACCGGCCCTGGCCAGCAGGGGACCGATGCAGAAGAAGCTGGCCCGCAGGCTGTTCACCAGCTCATAGGGAGGTGCTGCACGGGTGATGTGGGTGCCGTCCAGTTCAACCACATCCCCATGACGGGTGACGCGCACCCCCAGGGCCGCCAGGATCTCTCCCATGGCGGTGATGTCGGTGAGGGGAGGGACATTGCTGAGCCGCAGGGTGTCGGCACTGAGCAGGCTGGCGGCCATCAGCACGAGGGCTGAATTCTTCGCTCCGCTGACCCGGACCTCGCCGCTGAGGGACCGCCCACCGCGAATCTCGAGCCGGGGCTGCAGCAGGGCTTGAGGGGGAACAGCGGCGAGGGTCATGGACAAGCTGTCCCCTTGATTTAACGGCCCGCGCATCTTGACAATGTTTTGCTGCATCGTCTAGGCGGCCGGGGGCCGAACTGTCCGGTGAAACAGCCCGGCCGCACTGGCGGATCCCCCTGCAGGGCGGTAAGCCGCCCTGCGGACCGCTGGACTCTCCCCTGCAGGGGAGGCTGGAGCCTGATCTCAGGGGGCACGTGTTGCCCCTTCACCTCAAACACCTGTCACCTCAAACACCTGAAGGAGATCACCATGCCTCTGAACCCTGAGAACGGTTTCCTCGCTCTGAGCGAGGTCCCGCCGCAGTCCTGCGGCTGCAGCGCGCGCACCCTCTCCCGCTGCGGCTGTGGCTGCGGTTGTGCCGGCAGCTGCGGTTGCCGGCACGGCAAGCGTTGTGACTGCGGCTGCAGTCGTCCCTGCGCCTGCTGAGCGGTAGACCCGCCGGCTCCGGCCGTCGGCGGCGGGGCGTTCTGCGGGACGGCCCCGCCCGCCCTGGCCAGGTATGGGTGGTGGCGCTCCCGGAGGCTCAGGGGGCGCTGCAGCGTTTCTACGATCGGGTCTCCATTCCCTGGAGCCGTGGGCCTTGAAGGCTGCCCCGTCTGCCAAGCCCGGATTGCGCATCGGTGATGTGGCCAGGGAGTCGGGTTTGCCGGTCAAGACGATCCGCTTCTACAGCGACAGCGGCCTGATTCAACCGATCGGGCGTTCCAGTGGCGGGTATCGGTTGTTCGATGCTTCGGTTCAGGAGGATCTGCGCCTGATCCGCACGCTTCGTGGGCTGGAGATTCCCCTGGCCACCATGGCCAAGATCCTCGAGGCGAGGCGCTCCGGGGTCTGCACCTGCACATCGCTGCAACAGCTGATTCAGGCCAAGCGGGAATCGATCCGACAGCGCATCGAGTCGCTGGTCTCCCTGCAGCAGGATCTCGACGCGATGCTGTCCCGCTGGCAGGGTTGCGGGAAGCCGGATTCCTGAGCCTCCGCTGCAGTCCTGCGAGGGTCGCTGAGGGCGGGGCTCTCCTGGTCGTGTTGCGCGACTGTTAAGACAGGGCGCGAACGCTGCAACAACTTTTGATCTTGCGGACGGTTCGCCAGGCGTCACAAGGGGCGAAAGTGGGGACATTGATGCGGTTGTCCCGATGGTGCGTCCTGCAGCCCGCGATCTCTGGCTCCGTCAGCTCCCTCCCCGCGCCTACCGCCTGATCGATGCCCTGCTGCAGCCCCATCCCCAGTTGGACGGCCTGTACGAATCCGTCGAGGATGCATTCCGCGATGCGATCGAGTGGCTGGAAAGCCTTGGCCCCGGAGCCGACCTGGCGACGATCGGGCTGGAGGTGAGCACCCCCTGCGGAGGCTGGCGCACAATCCGGCATCCCGATCTGCTGGCCTGTCCCTTTGCCTGTGTCCAGCCGATCGTGATCTGACCAAGGACTGGTGCGTGGAGGTGGACTGAAGGGCCGCACGCGAGGCCTGTGGTGGCTGAATGCCGCTTTCGCAAGCCCCGCGATCAGCCGTTGACCCAGCCGCCGGGCTCGGCGCCTGGCTGTCATCGGCTCAGCCGATCACTCTTCGTCGTCGGTGGCGCCGGCAGGCAGCAGGCGGATCTGCTTGCGGCCCAGCTTGATCTGGAATTCGTCGCCTGGCTGCAGACCGAGGATAGCCGTGTAGGCCTTGCCCACCAACAGGTTGCCGTTGTTCTGGACGGTGGCCACATAGCTCAGCTGGCGACCGGGGCGCTTGCCGGTGCGGCCGGCGCCATCGCCGAGATTGACGCCCTTGGCCTCCAGCAGGGCCTCGTAGAAGGCGGTGAAGTTGAGCCGCTCGGTGCCGTCTTTCTTGGTGCTGACGTACCCGGCGGCGCGGACGAGTTCGGACTTGGAGGCGTCGCCGAGTTCTTTGACCTTGGCGAGAAGGTCAGGTCCGGTGAGCATGAGGAGAGATGAGAACCGTTCGAATAGTAGCGACTCACGATTCAACGTCCATGCTGATCCCTGCGAGTCTCAGCTACCCCAGGCTTTCGCCTTACCCCTACCCTCCGACCCAGGAACCCTGTTCGCTTGCCTCCATCCAAGTCCGGCTCCGTCCGCCTGCCCCGGATCGGGAGGGGGGCTCCCTGAAGCGGCCATTCCCGACCTCGAAGCCGCCGATTGCGCCGCCCCGGTTGAGCGGTCCCTCAGGACACTGCGCTGACATTGCCCCTGCTGAGCCTGTCCACCAGAGCCAGCTGTTGCGGCAGACAGATGCGCCGCAGATCGAACCGCTCCTGCACCGTGCGACGAGCCGCCTGGCGCAGGGGAATCTGGCACCGCGGGTCGGCCAGCACCGATGAGACCTTCTCGACCAACCCCGCCGCGTCGAAGAAATCGACCAGGTGCCCGTTGACTCCATCCTCGATCACGTCCTGCACCGGCGGAGTGGCCGAACCGACCACCAGAGCCCCGCAGCTCATCGCCTCGAGCAGGCTCCAGCTGAGCACGAACGGATAGGTCAGATAAACGTGACAGGCGCTGACCCGCAGCAGCTGATGCAGCAGGGCATGGGGCACCAGGCCGCAGAAATGCAGGCGGCTGGTGTCGAGGCGATCCCCCAGTTCCCGCAGCAGCAGCTCTTTCCAGCTGCCCCCGCCCGGCGGAGGCTGGCCGTAGCTGACGCCCTCGCCGCCCACCAGCAGCACATGGGCTTCGGGGCAGCGTCGCTGCAGCTCCGGCAGGGCACGCATGAGGATGTGGAAGCCCCTGTAGGGCTCGAGATTGCGGGCGACAAAGGTGATCAGCGGATCCCCGCAGCGAAAGCGCAACCCGGCGTTCTGCAGCTGGATCTCCGCCGTCCCATCGGGGCGGATCGCCTCGGTGTCGATGCCTTCATGGATCACGCTCAGGCGCTCCCGGTACTGGGGCGGCACCGTGCTGGCCTGCCAGGGGGTCGGTGCCAGGCCCCAGTCCAGATCCTGCAGAGCCAGCAACTGGGTGGCGCGCCGCAGCCGCACCCGGGATCGCTGCTGCCAGTCCCGACTGGAGAACTCCGGGTCGAAGTCGCTGTCTCCACCCTCCACCTGATACACGAACTCCACCTGGTGCAACACCGGCACCCGGGGGAACAGGTCCTTCACCAGCAGGAGCTCGCCCCAGCCCGGGTGGCCGACGATCAGATCAGGCCTGAGGCCCTCGCCTCGCAGCGTCTCCAGCAGATGGGCCACCGCTTCGGCCCGCAGCACCTTCGTCTGGAAATCCGCCGCCCAGGGGTGGCAGCGGGGGACCCCGCCAGTCGGCATCGGGTCGTAGCGATGCAGGGGAATCTGCGGCAGCCCCTTGGCTGTCGGTCCGCCGATCGCCTCGACCCGATCGCCGCGGGCCAGCAGCGCCGGCGCCAGATGGCGGTACTGCCCGGGGAAGTTCTGGTGGATGAACAGGATCGTGCGGCCCATGGCGGAGTGGCGTTCCATCCGGCGCCCTGACGCATCGCTCTGCCAAGGCTGCCTGAAGGCTTCAGCATGACCGCGGGACTGCAGATGCGCGATCCATTCACACCTCTCCGGTCCTCCTGGTCCTCTCCAATCTGCGAGACACAGTCATGCTGCCGGAGTCCACTGCCGCTCCTGCGAACGACAACGACTCCCGGGGACGGCTTGCCGGCCAGGGCGATCCTGTCGCCGCGCTGCAGGACATCGATCGCCTGCTGGAGGTCTCCCCCTGCGATGGCCCCCTCCTGCTGAAGCGGGGCACGCTGCTGGCGCAGCTCGCCCGCCATGACGAGGCGATCCAGGTCTGTCGTCAGCTGCTCGCCCAGCTGCCCGAGGAGCCCCGGGCGACGCTGCTGCTGGCCACCTCTCTGCAGGCCCGTGGACTGCCCAGTGAGGCCGCCCGCCTGGCGGAGACCCTGCGGCGACGGCAACCCCCCGAGCCCGCTGCCCTCCCGGTGCTCGCCGCGGCCCTCGTCGATCTGGGACTGGGCTCACGCATCCTCCCGACCCTGCGTCGCGTGCAGCTGGGCCCCCCGATGGACCTGGCCCTCGGCAGCCTGCTGCTACACGTGCTTCAGCACCTCCCGCAGATCACGGAGGGCGACTTCCTGCAGGAGGCCTGCTGCTGGGGGCAACGGGCCAGGGCCGAGGCGATCCGCCGGCTCGGTGTCATCCCGTCACGCCCCGTCGCCCGCTCGGCAGTCCGGCGGCCTCTGCGGGTGGGTTATCTGTCTCCGCCGCTGCGGCACCCTCCCCTCGGGTTGACCCTGCTGGCACTGCTGCAGGCGCACGATCCAGCCCAGGTCACTCCCTTCCTCTATGGGTGTGGTCCCGCTGCTGAAGGCGTCACCGCGGATCCAGTCGCGGCCGCCGCTGCGCTCGGCGGCCGGCTGGTGAACGTGCAGGATCTGGATGACCCGGCCCTGGCCCAGCGGATCGCCGGCGATGCCATCGACGTGCTGATCGACCTGGGCGGGCATCAGTCCCCCTCCCGCCTGGCGGTGTGCGCGGCCCGGCCGGCACCGCTGCAGCTGAGCTGGTCGGAAGTCCCTGCCACCACCGGTCTGGCAGCCATCGATGCGGTGATCCTCGATGCGTTGCTGGCGCCTGAAGGCCGTGACGTGGGATTCGTCGAATCCATCCTGCGCCTGCCCCACAACCGACTGTGTTTCGCTCCCCCTCAGGACGCCGCCTCCCCTCCGCCGGGGTCGAGCCAGCGCTCCGGGCCGCTCCGCTTCGGCTGTTTTCACGACGGCTCCAGCCTGCACCCGGAGCTGCTCCGCTGCTGGGCGGCCCTGCTGCGCGCCGTGCCCTCCAGCCGGCTGCTGCTGCAGAACCGCACCCTGGAGGATCCGGTGCTGGCCCGGGACCTCCGGGCCTTCTTCGGCCAGCAGGGCATCGCGGAGCCCGGGCGGCTGGAGTTGCGTTGCCCCACGGAGACTGCCTCGCGCCTGGCGCAGTACGCCGAGGTCGACATCGTCCTGGATCCGTTCCCGCTCAGCGGCGGTCACCTCGCCCTCGAGGCGCTGTGGATGGGGGTTCCCGTGCTCTGTCTGGCCGGCCGGCGCGTCGTCTCACGCCAGTGCCAGGCCCTGCTGACGCTGCTTGGGCTGGAGCAGGATCTGGTCGCCGCCGATCCCCAGGAGTACGTGCGCAAGGGCGTGGCCCTGGCGGCGGATCCGGCCAGGCTGCAGCGCTGGCGCCGCGAACTGCGTCAACGGCTTGAGGCCAGTCCGCTGATGGATTCCTCCGGCTTCTGCCGGGATTTCGAGGCTTTGATTCGCCGCTGCTGGAACGAGCGGATCGAGCCGACTGCCGTCCCCGCTCCTTCAGCCGGGCACTCGCCTGCCCCCCCAGCCCCGGGGACTCCGGCGGAACCGGGTCGACCGACCGCCAGGCAGCGGGGACCCTGGCCGGACAACGCCGCTGATCCGCCGCTGATCGTGATGGCGCCCCCCTACCGGGCCAGTTCCGCCGGCATCTGGGTCCTGCATCTGCTGACCCACACCTTCAACCAGCTCGGCATCCCCTGTTTCCTGCAACCCACCCGTGAGGTGGCCGAACCCTCCAATCCCGCCTTCGTCACCCCCCTGGCTGCAGGGCTGCCGCCACGGTTGCGCCAGCAGGCGATCGTGATCTACCCGGATGTCATCACCGACAACCCCCTGGGGGCCGGGCGTGTGGTGCGCTACATGCTCTATTTCGACGGGGCCAGCGGCCGGCGGGTGCAGGCCGGGCCCCACGATTTCTTCGTGGCCTTTGCGCGGATGTTCAAGCCCGATGCCCGGGCCCTGCTGTACCACCCCATCAGCGATCCATCCCTGTTTCATGCCAGGGGCAGCCTCCATCCGTGCGAGCGCAGCCTCGATCTCTTCTATGTAGGCAAGGGATCGCGCTTCGGACCCTGTCCGGTGATCCCCGGGGCGATTGAACTGGCGTCCGGCTGGCCTGCCCGCAAGGAGGAGCTGGCCACCCTGCTGCGCTGCTGCCGCTACCTCTATTCCTATGACACGGTCAGTTCGGTCTGCACCGACGCGGCGCTCTGCGGAGCCATTCCCGTGCTGCTGAGGGACCAGCCGATCCCGCGCCTGCAGCTGCGGCAGGAGCCGGTGGCGACGCCGTTCATCCTGGAGCTCTCGGCGCGGGAACTCGCTGACTACGCCCAACGGCAGGCGGATTACACGGCCATGGTGATCCAGGCCGCTGAGGACTTCCCCCAGCGGGTGCTGCAGCTTCATCACCAGCTCATCGCCCATTTCGCCGGGGTGGCCCCGGACGTGGGCGGCCCCCCGGCTGCCTGAGCCGGAGGGGCCCCCTGTGCTCTCGTTCCATCGGGCAGTCCGGTCTGGATGATGGAGCTGCTCCGTTCTCGCGTCATGGCTTTCCGCTCCACCCTGCCGCTCCGCTCGCGTTCCGCGGCGGCCGGGCTGCTCTGTGCTGCCGGAGTGGGTCTGGCCATGGCCGGCACCCTGCCGCCAGCCCTCGAACCCCTGGCCCGCCCCTTCCAGCCCGCGGCGGTCCAGGCCCAGACCACCCCTGTGCTGCGCATCAGTGCCATCCCTGATCAGAAGCCCGAGAAGCTCAATCGCCTTTACCCGCTGGTGGCCGAGGAACTGAGCCGTCAGCTCGGGGTCCGGGTCAGGTACGTGCCGATGGTCGACTACCCCGCGGCCGTGACGGCGTTCCGCACCGGAGATCTGGATCTGGTCTGGTTCGGTGGGCTGACCGGAGTCCAGGCCCGGCTGCAGAAACCCGGGTCCACGGTGATCGCCCAGCGGGACATCGATGCGGCGTTCCACAGCATCTTCATCGCCAACCGCAGCAGCGGGCTCAGGCCGTTCAGCAGCCTCAGCGGCCTGTCCCAGCTCAAGGGCAAGCGCTTCACCTTCGGCTCGGAGAGTTCCACTTCAGCCCGGCTGATGCCGCAGTATTTCCTCTCCCAGGCCGGTGTGAAGCTGACGGATTTCGCCGGCGGGGCGCCGGGCTTCAGCGGCAGCCATGACGCCACCATCGCCCTGGTGCAGAGCGGCACCTATGACGCGGGGGTGGTCAATGAACAGGTCTGGCGCAGCAGCCTGATGGACGGCAAGGCCCGCCGCGACAAGCTGATCGTGCTCTGGCGCAGCCCCGCCTATCAGGACTATCACTGGATCGCCCAGGGCGACCTCGACCGCCGCTTCGGCAAGGGCTTCACGGGTCGGTTGCGCCAGGCCATCCTCAGCTGGCGCCCCAGCAATCCGCAGCAGAAGCAGATCCTGGGGCTGTTCGGGGCCCAGCAGTTCACCACCGCCAGTCCGGGGGCCTACCGCCAGATCGAGCAGGTGGGCCGTCAGATCGGCAAGATCCGCTGAGCTCCCCATGGCAGCCCCCGGCCAGCTGACCCCCCCCGTTCTCGAGCTGCGCGGTGTGACCGTCCCCGGTCGCGACCGCCCTCGGCTCGCCGGGCTTGATCTCTGCCTGGCACCCGGCGAGAAGGTGGCCCTGCTGGGCGCCAGCGGCGCCGGCAAGAGCACCCTGCTCGCCGTCGCCAACGGATTGCTGTCGCCAGGGGAAGGTCAGGTGTTCTGGCAAGGGGAACCGCCCAGCCGGCAACGGCGCCGTCGCCGGCTGCAGCAGGCCCGGATCGGCAGCCTGTGGCAGGACCTGCGCCTGGTCGAGGAGCTCAGCGTGCAGCAGAACCTCAATGCCGGACGGCTGGCGGCCTGGGGGTGGCCCCGGGCGGTGCTGAACCTGCTGCTGCCGCTGGAGTCCGCGGACTGCGCCGCCGTGCTGCGCCGCCTCGATCTCGACCCGGCCCTGCTGCCGGTGCCGGTGGGCCAGCTTTCCGGAGGGCAGCGGCAGCGGGTGGCGCTGGCGCGTCTGCTGCGCCAGGAGCCGACGCTGCTCCTGGCCGATGAGCCGCTGGCCAGCCTGGACCCGCGCCTCGCCGCTGACCTTTTGCTGCTGTTGCTGCAGCAGGCGAGGGCGCCCCGCGCGCTGCTGCTCAGCCTGCACCGTCCGGATCTGCTGCAGGGCTTTGATCGGGTGCTGGGGTTGCGGCAGGGGCGCCTGCTGTTCGACCGCCCCGCGGCGGCGCTGGAGGCCGATGCCCTGGCCGCGCTCTACGACGCACCCCCCCCGGCCCCATGACCCTGCCCCGCCCCGCAGCTCCGCTGCTGCCCCTGCTGCCGGCGCTGGTGCTGCTGCCGCTGGCCCTGCTGCTGCCGTCCCAGGTGCATGGCGGCGGCGGGGAGGCCATCGCGGCCTTTGCCCGGGCGGCCCTGCAGCCCTCGCTCGATCCCCTTGTGCTGCGCTCGGCCCTGAGCGGGCTGGCGGTGACGCTCGCCATGGCCCTGCTGGGCTGGACCGCCAGCCTGGTCCTGGGGCTTCCCCTCGGCCTGGCCAGTTCCCGGCTGGTGTGGCGCACCCTGCTGGGCCTGACCTGGCCGGCGGAGCTGCTGCGGTGGCTGCTGGCCCTGCCCCGCTCGGTGCACGAACTGCTCTGGGGGCTGTTGCTGCTGCAGCTGCTGGGTCTGCAGCCGGCGGTGGCGGTTGTGGCGATCGCCATCCCTTTCGGGGCCCTGGTGGCCCGGGTGGTGGCCGATCAGCTCGATGCCCAGCCGACGGCGGCCCTGGAGGCGTTGCGTGCCGGCGGCTGCCCGGCTCCGGCTGCCCTGCTCACCGCCATTGGACCGCCGCTGTTGCCGGGGCTGCTGAGTTACGGCGGCTACCGGCTCGAATGCGCCCTGCGCAGCGCCACCCTGCTGGGGGTGTTCGGCCTGGGGGGCCTGGGCAATGAGCTGCGTCTCACCCTGCAATCGCTGGAGTTCCGTGAGCTGTGGACCGGGTTGTGGCTGCTGCTGGCGGTGATGCTGCCGCTGGAGGCTGGGTTGCGGCGCCTGCGACGGCACTGGCAGGCCCCGGGCCGCCTGCGCCTGGGCCAGGCCGGCGTCGGTCGGGTGGGGCGTGAGCTGCTTTGGTTGCTGCTGCTGCTGGTCGTCCTGAGCGGGCTGGCGGGCTGGAGCCTGGGGGTGCATCCGGCAGCGCTGCTGGACTGGCAACCCCTGCCGCCGGCAAGCGGCTCCTGGGCCGCGGTGTGGGGCCTGCCCTGGCCCACCCTGCTGGCAACAACCGTCGTGCTGGCGGCCGTGGCGGCGGCGCTGGCGGTGGGACTGGCCCCGCTGCAGCTGCTGCTGCTGGCTCCCTGGCCCTGGCTGCAGGGGCTGCTGCGTTTCAGCTGGGCCCTGGCGCGCCTCTGGCCGCCGCCGTTGACGGCCCTGCTGCTGCTGTTCCTGCTCAAGCCGGGGCTGTGGACCGGAGCCCTGGCCATCGGTGTGCACAACCTCGGCATCCTGGGCCGCCTGCTGCTGGAGGGGCTGGAGGACAGCGGTCCCCAGCGCCGGCAGGCCCTGCTGGCCGCCGGCAGCGGTCCGCGCCTGGCCCTGCTGTATGGCAGTTTCCCGGCCCTGGCCCGGCCATACCTGGCCTACGGCGCCTACCGGGCCGATGTGATGCTGCGGGAGACGGTGGTGGTGGGGCTGGTGGGGGCTACGGGGCTGGGCAGCCAGCTTCAGGAGAGCCTCAGCAGCTTCGCCTGGGATCAGGTGGCGGCGCTGGTGCTGGCCTCTGCCGTGCTGACCCTGATCGGCGAAGCCCTCAGCGACCGGCTGCGCCTGAACCTGCTGCGGCAGGGGCCTCGGGAGCGGCCGCCGGCTGTCGGCGGTTCCCAGCCTGTTCTGCTGCAGGCCTGAACGGAAAGGTCCCCCCGGGGGTGACCCGGGGGGACCTGGGGCAGCCGCATGCCGCCACGCTGTTCAGAGGAGGCGCCTGAAGGCGAGCCGGCAGCCGGGTGTGTGGCCTGCGGCCCTCAGGACTCGACGCGCCAGACCTGATCGGCCGGGGTCCAGTCGCTCAGTTCGGCCGGGGTGAACCAGAGGCCGATCTCGAACGCCGCCGTTTCCGCGGCATCGCTGCCGTGAATGACATTCCGGCCGATGTTCACGGCCAGGTCTCCACGGATGGTGCCGGGCTCGGCCTCCAGGGGTTTGGTGGCGCCGATCAGCTTGCGGGCGCTGGCGATCACGCCATCCCCTTCCCAGACCATCGCCACGACGGGCCCGCTGGTGATGAAGTCGACCAGTCCGGCGAAGAAGGGGCGTTCGCGGTGGACGCCGTAGTGCTGCTCGGCCAGGTCACGGCTGGGGGTCAGCTGCTTGAGCCCGACGAGTTTGAACCCCTTGCGCTCGAAGCGGCCGAGGATCTCACCGACCAGCCCCCTCTGCACTCCATCGGGCTTGATGGCGACAAAGGTGCGTTCCACGGCCATGGATTGAGATCTGAAAAGTCGGCTCCATGCTCCCCGTCGACCGTGCCGCTTGGCAACACACCGGCGGCTCTCCGGCCCGGCCGGGGTGGGCTAACCGCCCGCTGCCGGGCGTCCAGCCTCGTTGCGGCAGGAGAGAATGCAGTGCATCAAGCGCCTCGGAGGCTGTTGGCATGAAGCTGGCGTTGCGGCTCAGCCCCCTGCAGCTGGGTCTGGTGCTGGCCTGCTCCGCTGTCGGTGGGCTCGTGATCTTCGGGCTGGTGGCCCTGACCGTGGTGCCCCTGGTTGTCGGTCTGGCCCTGCTGGCCTTCTGGGTGATCGTTGCCCTGCTGCTGGGCTGGGCGGGGATTGAAGTCCTGGCTGCTGTGGAGCGCTGGATGGAGACCTCCCCGCGCTTCCGTCGCTGACTCCCGCATGAACCGCCCCGTGGTCTGGATCTGGCTGCTGCTCGGCCTGATCGTGCTGATGCTTCCCGGGCCTGCCGGCCGCCTGCTGCTCGATCTGCTGGGGGGCATCACGTTGTTGCTGCTGCTCGCGCCGCTGGTGCTGGCGGGGCTTGGGCTGCTGGCCTGGCGGGTGTTGTCCAGCCGGCTGCGCACCTGCCCCAGTTGCGGTCTCACCAGCTTCCGCAGCGATCCGGCGGTCTGTCCCGCCTGTGGTTGGAGCGAGCTGGATGCCGCTCAGGTGGAGTCGGGGGTGGCGGATCCGGCCATGGGCAGCTGGGGGGTGCGGCGCGATGCCGCGGAGATTCCCGCCAGTGACATCACCATCACCGTCACGGCCACCGGGGTCTCCGAGGACGGCGATGGAACGCTGAGCTGAGTCCTGGCAGCGCTCCGTCCGGGCTTTGCCTCAGGCGGCCTGTTCTGCAGCCCCACCGCGTGCGCGTTCGTCGAGCGTTCGCGAGTCCGTTCTGCGCCGGGAGCCGGCAGGAGCGGCTGCGCTCAGCCGCCTGCAGGCAGAGGAGGGATCCCGCAGCTCCCGCTCAGCGCGCCGGAGCCGCTGCCCGGCCGGAATCCGCGAAGCGGCGGTTCACCTCGTTCCAGTTCAGCAGCGACCACCAGGCCTTGATGTAGTCGGGCCGGCGGTTCTGGTAGCGCAGGTAGTAAGCGTGTTCCCAGACATCGAGACCCAGCAGCGGCACGCCGCGCTCGATGCCCGGCAGATCCATCAGCGGGTTGTCCTGGTTGGCCGTGCTGGTGATGGCCAGGCTGCCGTCAGCCCGGCGGATCAACCAGACCCAGCCGGAACCGAAGCGGGCAGCGCCCGCCAGGTTGAACTGCGCCACGAAGGCCTCCATGGATCCGAAGCTGCTCCGGATCGCCTCCAGCAGCTCCGGCGACGGGGCGCCACCCTGACCCTGTGGGGCCATCACGCTCCAGAACTGGGTGTGGTTCCAGTGGCCGCCGCCGTTGTTGCGGACCGCTTCGGGGAAGCGGGAGATCCGGCTCTGCAGGGCATCGAGGCTCAACCCATCGAGGGCGGGGTTGGCCTGGATCTGGGCGTTGAGGTTGGCCACATAGGCGGCGTGATGACGGTCGTGATGCAGGGTCATCGTCGCGGCATCGATCGCCGGCTCCAGGGCATCGGCGGGGTAAGGCAGCGGCGGCAGGGAGAACTCCGCCCGGACGGGGGCGGCCCCCCCGACCAGCAGCAGGGCCGCCAGGCAGGCCAGCAGCGACCGCAGCAGCAGGCGAGCAACCATGGGTCTCCGGAGTGGCAGGGGTTCCAGCCTGCCGGATGGGGGGATGAGCCGTCAGTGCGCTCACGCTGCTGCGGCCCCGCCCCCGAGCCGCTGGGGCCGGAGGCTGAACCGAGGACGCCCTGCGCTGCGAGGGACCGGACGCTCCGTCCCACCTGTGCGGCCCGGCCGAGACGACGAGCTGGCCGGGCGATCAGGGCTGGGACCGGCCGGCCACCGCCTGAGATTGAGGTTGAGGTTGTTGTGATCTCAGCATCCAGCGGCTTCTGCAGGTTGGTTTTCACAAGGGGAGCAGGCGGAACTGTCGCAAGGATCACATTGATCCCGAAGCAGAACCGCTGATTTCTGCTCTCCCCAACGGTCTTCGCTTCACTGCCTTTGTCATTGCGGTACAGCCGTGTTCGTGATTGAAGCTCTCCATCCCGATGGCTGGAGAGATCAAGGCCAGGCCAAGGTCGAATACTGGGCTTATCAGGAGGCCCAGACCCGCTGTTGTTCGGATGGTCGCCACTACCGGATCGTCGAGGAGCCGTCCCGTCGCATCGTCGCGCTGGTGGATCCCAGCAGCTGTCGGATGCTGCAGGCCGCCCGACCGCGCTGAGTTCCGCCGGGCCGATCCTGGCTGGGCAGCGCTGGGATGTTCACGGGCCTGGGGCGGCTGCGGCGCGCTCCCGTCAGATCCGTGGCGGCCGAGACCAACATCCCCATCCCGATGCTGCTGCGGTCAGTTCGGCGAGGGTGGCCAGTGCCCCGAGGGTCCCCCGCCCGGGCTGTCGGCGGGTTGACCCTCGGGGCTTCAGCTCGATGCCCGCTGGACCAGCCGCTCCAGCACATGCTCCAGGGTGTAGCCGAACAGTTCGGGATCGGGCTGGCTGGCGCCGACGTCCGCCAGGCCCAGTTCGGCCCAGCGGGCATCGAGCCGCTCCTCCAGTTCGGCCGGTCGACGCAGCGGTTCCCCCCAGGGATGGCGTTTCTCCGGGCCGATCTTGGTGGTGGCGTCGATCGCCAGGCGACCGCCGAGCCCGAGGCGTTCGCTGGCGAAGTCGAGCGTGTCGAAGGGGGTGTCCTCCAGCACGAACAGATCCCTGGACGGATCCACCTGAGCACTGATCGCCCAGATCACCTGGCGCGGGTCGCGGATGTTGATGCTGCGGTCCACCACCACCACGAACTTGGTGTAGGTGAACTGGGGCAGGGCGCTCCAGAAGGCCATCGCTGCGCGCCGGGCCTGGCCCGGGTAGGCCTTGTCGATGGCGATCACCGCCAGCTTGTAGCTGAGGCCCTCCATCGGCAGGAAGAAATCGACGATCTCCGGGATCTGCTGGCGCAGGATCGGCGTGTAGATGCGGTT
>JAYKJA010000048.1:0-8471 GCA_035285905.1 Synechococcaceae cyanobacterium | reverse complement strand
GCCAACCGCTTCTGGAGCCAGATCTTCGGGATCGCCTTCTCCAACAAGCGCTGGCTGCACTTCTTCATGCTGTTCGTGCCGGTGATGGGTCTGTGGACCAGCAGCATCGGCATCATCGGCCTGGCCCTGAACCTGCGCGCCTACGACTTCGTGTCGCAGGAGATCCGCGCGGCTGAGGACCCCGAGTTCGAGACGTTCTACACCAAGAACATCCTGCTCAATGAGGGTCTGCGCGCCTGGATGGCTCCCGCCGACCAGCCGCACGAAAACTTCGTCTTCCCTGAGGAAGTTCTGCCCCGCGGCAACGCTCTCTGATCTCACGATCCCCTACGCCGTCATTCCCTCACGGGTCTGGCTCAGACCCCAAGCCCCTGGACAGCCAGGGGCTTTTTCGTTGGCCCCTGGGGCAAGGGGTTCGGACCGTGGATTTGCGTGTCAGGCTGTCCGTCCTCCTTCCTGGGAGCGAGGCCGCCACCCTGGCTGGAGGCTCCCTCTCTGTGGAACCCTGCGATGGAGGAGCCCACCCCAGTGGAGGTCGCCCCCCTGACGCCAAGGCATCGCTCCCTGCTGCAGCTGCTGGTGGGGTGGCTCGCGCTCGTCCTGGCTGACGCCGTGGCCCGTTTCCTCGGTCTCGAGCGGGCGGCGGGACTGGTCTGCCTCACGAGCCTGGCCGCCCTGATGATCGGCGCTCGCCTGGGCTGGCGCCAGGCCCTGGTCGCCGTGGCCGGGCTGATCGCGCTGTCGATTCCGGCAGCGCTCAGCCAGAGCGATCCGCCCATGGCCACGGCGGTGATGCCCCTGAGTGCCTGCGTGCTCGGGCTGAGCTCCCGCTGGCAGCTGCGGCAGGTGTATTGGCCGATGATGGTCAGCCTCTGCCTGCTGATCACCAACAGTCCGTTCGTCGGCCTGCCCTCAGCCCTCGATCTGGCGCAGCTGGCCGCCGCCTTGCTGTTCGCCTTCACGTTGCCAAGGGAACTGCCACTGCAGCTGCCGGCGATCCTGATGGGTGCACTCACCGCGATGGTCGCGATCAGGCATGGCCGGCCGATCCTGGTCGTGGCGGCTCTGACGGCCACGATCGTGCTGTTCCACAGCACCTGGACGGATCTGCTCGGCATGGCCGACATCCGGATCCAGGCCACAGGCATCGGCCTGGCCATCGCCCTGACGGTGATGGCCCTGGCGCATCCGATCGAGAGGCACTTTCAGCGGACCTCCCCCTCCCGGGCGGACCAGGGCAGCGGAGCTTCAGCCTGCAGCGGCCAGCACCTCCGCCGGGCTGGTCTCCGGCATCCGCTCGCGATAGACGGCCAGCTGGGACTCGATCTGCTGGCGGACCACATCGCGGTACTCAAGGAAGTGTTCGTTGTGGGCGCACACCGCCAGGTATTGCTCGGCGACCGCGGGATTGGCGACCAGCATGTGGATCAGGTGGTGCCAGAAGGCAAAGCGGGTCGAGCGCAGCACCCCCTGGCGCCAGCAGACGATTCCCAGGGCGCGCACCACGGCCCATTCCGGCCATTGGAACCGGGGTTTGACCCGAGGGGCCCCGAGTTTGAGGAAGTAGCGATAGACGCGATCGAGGTAGGTCCTTGGGGCATAGAGATAACAGAATGCATCCACGTATTCCTTGGCGATGTCTTCCACCGGCCGGGTGGGGACAAAATTCATCAAGGTGGTCTGGTTGATATTGCCACCGTCGGCAATCAGCCGACCTTCCCGTTGCAGGCGATGCCACAGGGCGGTGTGGGGAAGCGCCTGGAGCATGGCGAAGGTGGTGGTGGGAATGCCGGTGCTCTCGGCAAAGTCCACGATCCGTTGACCGGCGCCGGCTTTTTCACCGTCAAAGCCGATGATGAATCCGGCGATCACCCGCAATCCGGCTCGCGTCACTTTGTCGATCGAGTCGTGCAGCGGTGAGCGGGTGTTCTGATACTTCATCGTCACCGCCAGGCTGTCGGTGTCGGGAGTCTCGATGCCCATGAACACCGCGGCGAAATTGCACTCAAGCATCAGATCGAGCATTTCGTCGTCCTCGGCCAGATCCAGGGAGGCCTCCGTGTCGAAGCGGAAGGGGTAGCCGTGTTCCTTCTGCCAGTCGCGCAGTTGTCTGAGCAAGAGCTTGACGTTGCGTTTGTTGCCGATGAAGTTGTCGTCCACCATGAACACGCCGCCGCGCCAGCCGAGGTCGTAGAGACGTTGCAACTCGGCAATCAGTTGCTCGGGCGTCTTGGTGCGGGGTTTGCGTCCGTAGAGAACGATGATGTCGCAGAATTCGCACTGGAAGGGGCAGCCGCGTGAGAACTGCACCGACATCGAGTCGTAGGCGCTCCGCTCCAGCAGGTCGTAGCGCGGAATCGGTGTGGAGGTGACATCCGGCTTGGCCCCATCGGCGCTGTAGCGGCCCTTGCGGGCCCCCCGGCGCAGGTCCTCCACGAACATCGGCAGGGTGATCTCCCCTTCATCCAGGATCAGAAACTCCACCCCGGCGCCATCGAGTTCCTCAGGGGTGGAGGAGGGATACGGACCTCCGACGGCGACGGGCTTGCCGTGCCTGTGAGCCAGGTCGATCTGCCGCATCATGTCGTCCTTCTGCACGATCATGGCGGAGATGATCACCAGATCGGCCCATTTCCACTCCTCCTCCTTCACTTCCCTGATGTTGGTATCAACCAGGTTGAATGTCCATTCCTGCGGCAGGATGGCCGCAACAGTGATCAGCCCGAGCGGTGGAAGAAGAACTTTCCTGTTGACAAGCTCGAGGATCTTTTCGTAGGACCAGAAAGTCTTGGGGAAGCGTGGATAGACCAGCAAGACGTTCATGAAGCTGATCCTCGCTGGTTTGTGTTTGCCGGCCATGCTAACCGCAACGCCCGGGCTCGCTCCGGCCTGCTGCCTGCCGCGATCTGTCTCGCTTCGCGGATCGGCCGGTCCACGCCGCGGCCGCTGCTGCCGCTAAGGTCCAATGGTCCCGTCAGCAGTGTCGTGGTCCGGGCTTGTCCCACGGCCGCAGGCGACACCGGCTGGCACGATCCAACCGGAGGAGGTGTCCATGCAATCCAGTTCCATGCGCAAGGGTTCGTCGATCGTGGAGAACGCCGGCTGATCGTGCCGCTGCGGCAGACCTCTGATTGATCGGTTCCGCGACAGGGCGGACCCGGCGAGAGCCCCCGGTCAGGTGCTTCGGCTGCCTGACCGGGGGCATCGTTGTGGGAGGCCTGCCTCAATGCCGGGGCTGACCTCGACCCCCACGGGCCGGGCGGCAACCGCGCTGCAGGCGGGTCAACGCCGGCGTCCTGCAGCGGCTGGCCTGTCGTCCAGCAGCCGCTCGCGGATCGTCGGTGCCGCCAGGCGCATCGCCTCGATCGAGGGGTGGGAGTGCTCGTCCCGATAGAGCACCGTGCCGTCGCTGGCGTTGTAGGTGCACTGCGGCCCGGGGCAGAACAGATCGAACAGGTCGATCACCCGCAGCCGACCCTGCTGCTCCAGCCCTTGCAGCACCCGGTCCAGGGGCAGGCGGCGCTGCAGAGAGGTCGTTCGATCCGGCAGTCGGCAGGGACCTCCCCCGGGGGCGAACCACTGCGGGATGGCGCTGGCCGGGTGGCACTCGGCCTCCCGGGCGAAGGGATTGCCATGCAGCACCGCCAGGCGGATGCCCCGCTGTCCCAGGCGATCGGAGAGGCGGATCAGGCCCTGCTGAAGCTGCTGCAGGGCCTGGTCGTGGCCCGGGCCGCGATCCTTGAGCGGTGGGGAGAAGATCATCATGTCGCTCACCAGGAAGACCCAGTCCCCGGAGCGCAGCCCGGCGATCAGCGCCGGCACCTCCCGGTTCCAGTAATGGGCGTTGATCGGGGCGTAGGGCCCCAGATTGCTGATCTCGGGAACGGGTGAGGCGGCCCAGGAGGAGGTGAGCGTCACCGCGAACCCGTCTTCGCGAACCAGCCGATCAAAACCGGCGACGACGCTGGCGGAGAAGGAGTTGCCCAGCACCAGCACCCGCCTTGAAGCCTGGAGCGGATCCCCCAGAGTGCAGGCGCGCAGCGGCAGCCGCTTGCCGATCTGGCTGTTGTCGCCGAGCACGCAGGCTTCACCGGCCCAGCGCCAGGGGGTCCCTGGAATCCGGTAGGGCGCCGACAGGGACTTCACCCCTTCCGCCTGCAGCTGTGGTCGACGTCCGCTGAACAGGCTGTACGGCGGCAGCTGATCGAGCCCCAGCACGACCAGGCTGCCCAGGCCCAGGGCCCCCATGCCGAGGGCGACCGTGCCACGCCGCCGCCGGTGCCAGCGGGCCCGCCGCAGGGGAGTCTCCACCAGCTCGTAGGAGGCGACCGCCAGCAGCAGCATCAGCAGCAGCAGGGGAGCCAGGGTGGCGGGCCGCAGGCCGATGGTCCAGCGCCCCAGGCACAGCACCACCCAGTGCCACAGGTACAGCGAGTAGGAGAGCAGACCGATGTAGACGAGTCGGGGGTGGCTCAGCAGGCGCTGAAGCCCCTGGCCCCGGCGCAGGCTGCCGAGCAGCAGCGCGGTGAGCAGCACGCAGGCGACGTGGGCCAGCAGGCCCTGGCTGCGGGGCAGGGTGAGGCTGGCGAGCAGGGCCACCGCCAGCGGCAGCGGCGGCAGCCGCCCCAGCCACTGTTCCAGCCGTCCGCGGCCTTCGAGAGCCAGCTGCAGCAGACAGCCGGCTCCCAGTTCCCAAAGGCGCGTGGGCATCAGGAAGTAGGCGCTGGCCGGAGCGCGCTGCCACAGCACGACGAAGCCGATCAGGGAGGCGAGGGAGAGCAGGGTCATCGCCAGGGCGAGGCGACGCCGGCCCTGGGGCCGGCGTCCCAAGCCGCAGCTCCACACCAGCAGTGGGAACAGCAGGTAAAACTGCTCCTCCACCCCGAGGGACCAGGTGTGGGTGAAGGGGTTGAGCTGGGCGGCGCGGGCGAAGTAATCGGTGGCCTGCTGCAGCAGCTCCAGGTTGGAGAGTCCCACCAGGGCCATCAGTCCCGTGCGCAGCGCGCCGTGGGGATGGGGATCCACCAGGCAGATCAGCAGGGCGGTGGGCACCACCATCAGCAGCAATGCCGGCACCAGCCGCCGCAGCCGCCTGGCATAGAACCCGCTCAGCAGATCGCCGAGCTCGCGACCGGGTTGCCGGGCCAGGGACCCGGTGATCACGCAGCCGGAGATGACAAAGAAGATGTCGACGCCGAGATGGCCGCTGGGCAGCCACAGGGGATCGATGTGGTTCACGATCACGGCCAGCACCGCGATGGCGCGCAGGCCGTCGATCTCGGGGCGGTAGACGTGTGCGGATCCGGGGGCGCCGGGTGTGGCCGCACCGTCGGGGGGGACGGAGGGGCGAGGGCCTGGGGGCGAGGGCACGGTCAGGGAGACGGGCTGGCGGTCCCGCTGCCAGCGGGGGGAGGCGGTGGCTGCTGGCTGAGCCGCAGGGCTCCCGCCAGGTCGAGCCGCATCGCCCGGGCCACCACGCGCAGGGTGTGCAGGGTGGGGTCGGAGGGGTTGAGCCGGGCGGCCTGATCGAGGGGGGGCTGGGCCGCCCAGGGGCGGAAGCGGTAGAGCTGCACGAAGCCGAGGCCCATGCGGGCCTGCGGATTGCCGGGATCACGGGCCACGATCTGCTCCAGCGTGTCGGCGGCGGCGGTGGCCTTGCGCTGCAGGGCCTGGGCCAGGGCCAGGGCGTAGCGGGCCTCCAGATCATCCGGGTGCCGCTGCAGCTGTGCGCTCAGCAGGAGCTCCCCCTGGGAGAGATAGCGCTGTTCGGGATCCTGCTGGTTGATCTGACCGACGCGGGAGAACAGAGGGTCCAGCTCGCCGCGGCGCAGCTGGCTCCCCAGGGCTCGCAGCTGGGCCAGGCGATGGGGCTGGCCCAGCGGGGCGGCTCCCTCGGGGGCGTTGCCGGGCGGCAGCAGCCGATAGGGGAGGGGGCGTCCGTCCGCTCGCAGCAGTTCCGGTGGCCTGACAGGCGCCGTGGCGGCATCGGGCTGGCGCCGCCTTGCCGCGGCCGGGCTGGCAGTCCGCTGCAGGGTGTCGCGCACCAGCAGGCAGCCGGCGCCGTCGTGGCGGACCAGGCCCTGGCCGATGGCCTGTTCCCCGCCGTCGACCAGCAGCATCAGGCCCTGCTGCACCAGCGCGGCCGGGGCGATCACCTCGGTGCGAGTCAGTCCCGGCTGGTTGCCGGCGCTGCCAGGGCTGAGCCGCAGCCGGGCCAGCCCGTCGGAGGGGCAGGCATGGGGAAGCACCTCGAGCCCGCGCACGCGTTTGCGATAGAGCTCGGCCCGGCTGCCGTCCGGCAGTGGCCAGCTGCCGCTGGGTTCGAGCGCGGCTGATTGCCGCACCAGAGCGGTGAGCTGGTTCTCCGCCGGCTGGCCCGGCAGGCGTCCCTGCAGCAGGAACCAGTCGAAGCCGGCCAGTTCATCCGCCAGCTGGGCCGGACTGGCCACACTCTGCCGCGCGGCGACGCGGAAGCCCTGGCGTCGACCTTCCGCCTCGAGGTTGAACGGGTTGAGGTGAATGTTGTTGTCGGGCACGACCACCAGCGTGGAGAGCTGGTGGGGGGCCTGGTCGCGGATCCGGGTGATGATCTCGGCCAGGGGCCAGTGGGCATCGGAACGGGGGGGGCGGGGCAGGAACCCGGTGGGGTTGGGGCCCAGGCCGAACTGGCAGGACGCCAGTCCCCACACCCCCAGCACGACCACCGCCAGGCGCCAGGGAGCCGCCCAGGGTTGCCGCACCGAGGCCAGCACCAGTGCCAGAGCGAGCAGCAGCTGGGGCACCAGCGGCAGCGCGAAGCGGATGTCCTTGGTGGTCATCACCGTGGCCAGCAGCAAGCCCCCCAGGGGAAAGCTCAACCACCACAGCCAGACGGAAGCGGGGGGCTGCCGGGGCCAGAGCGGGCGCCGGTTCCAGGGCCTCCAGGCGAGCAGGCCACCCGCCAGCACCACGGCCACCAGCAGCGCGCCTGCCGTGGAGGGCAGCATGCGTGGATACCAGAGCCATCCCTCCAGGGTGTTGGCCTCGAGTCCGTCCTGATAGACGAGGCCCCAGCGGCGCGCCATGTTGACGCTGGTGAGGATCGTCAGCCAGTTCTGGGCCAGCCAGGGTCCGGCCACTGCGGCGGCCCCGAGGGTGGTGATCAGGCCCTGGGCCAGAAGGGAGAGGCGACGGCGCCCCCGCGTGCGCAGCAGGCGCCAGGCCAGCAGCAGCAGCGGCAGCCAGAGCAGCAGCAGCCCGGTGGCGCGGGTGAGGGTGATGAGCCCGAAGCCGAGGCCCAGGGCCAGGCTCCACAGCCAGCGCGGCCTGGGGCGGTGCAGCACCACCCAGCTCAGCAGCCACCAGCAGGCCGTGACCACGGCCGTGAGGCTGAAATCGATCAGGTAATCGCTGCGCTGGTTGAGCAGGGCTGGGGCCAGACAGGAGAGGCCTGCGGCCCAGAGCCCGGCGCGGCGGCTGTGGATGAGGCGCCCGAGGCCGTAGAGGCTGAGCAGCAGCAGAGCCTGGAACAGGCTGTTGGAGAGCACGGCGCTGCTGTAGCCGGGGCCGAGCCACTGCAGCAGCGGTGCGGTGACCAGGCCGGTCAGCGGGCCGCGGTAACTGGGGGCCTCGGCCCAGAGGTCATGCCACCAGGAGGCGGACAGGGGGGAGAAGAGCTGGAGCTGCCGCCAGAGGCCCAGGGCGCGACTGAGATGGTCGCCCTGATCCCAGCCGGGCGGCAGCGTGTTCAGACGCAGCCAGAGCGCATCGAGAGCGATGCCGGAGAACCAGAAGGTCAGCAGCAGCAGCCCATCGCGACGGCGGATGGGGCTGGCCATGACGGTCTGGTAAGGGCTGAGACCCTACTGCAGCAGGGGCGATGGGGGCCTGCCGGCGGCGGTGCCCTGGCAGGGCGGAAGCGGGTCTCGGCCGTTGGCTTTTCTGGCACAGCCGGCGCCCAGCGCCGCGGGAGTGCTGCGCATCATGGGCGAGGCGCATTGCGCCCTTTCGTGTGAGGACCCAATGAAACTCTTCCAGCAACTGCTGCTGGCCCCTGCAGCCCTGGGCCTTCTGGCTCCGGTCGCTGCCTCGGCCGCAGACATGAACCTCGACGGCATCAACAAGTACGCCGGCAGCGAGGAGCAGGTCACCAGCATCAGCCAGTTCTCCGACGTCAAGCCCACCGACTGGGCTTACCAGGCGCTCTCGAACCTGATCGAGCGTTACGGCTGCGTGGCTGGTTACCCCAACGGCACCTACAAGGGCGGCCAGGCCATGACCCGCTATGAAGCGGCGGCCCTGCTGAACGCCTGCCTTGACCGCATCAGCGAAGTCACCGACGAGCTGAAGCGCCTGATGAAGGAGTTCGAGAAGGAACTCGCCGTGCTCCGCGGCCGTGTTGATGGTCTCGAGGCCAAGGTCGGTGAGCTCGAAGCCACCCAGTTCTCCACCACCACCAAGCTCAAGGGTCAGGCGACCTTCGTGATCGGTGG
>JAYKJA010000047.1:0-12153 GCA_035285905.1 Synechococcaceae cyanobacterium | reverse complement strand
TTGAGCACCGTCCAGCCACGACGGCAGCCCTTCTGAGACAGGGCGCGAGACACCACCGCCCTGATCCTGTCCTCCCAGTCACGGGCCGCCGGGATGGGAGACGTTTGGCGGGATGTTTCGTCTCACGGCCTGGCACGGGCACTCAGGCGCTGGCAGAGACTGGAAGCCCTAACGCCAATCGCGGCAAGGGCTTTGAGCCGAAAACCCTTATTGAGAACAGGAAGCGGGCGGCGGGAATCGAACCCGCATCATCAGCTTGGAAGGCTGAGGTTTTACCACTAAACTACGCCCGCGCAGTACAGATGCACCAACCAGTGGTGCTCTGCGGATCCGGAAACCCTGGTGAGGAGCCGGCCCTGCGGCCCGCAGCCTACGGGATGACCCGGACCTGCAGCATTATGACCTGCCCGGCGCAGTGAAGGTTTGGCCTCCCTCGGAACCCAGGATCCGGCCGACATGGGGGCCGCGGTGCGGCGACGGCTCCTCTGGGCCTACAGCCTCGGGGATGCCGGCACCGGCATGGCCGCCAACCTGATCGGCTTCTACCTGTTCGTCTTCTACACCTCCGCTGCCGGGCTGCCCGCCTGGATGGCCGGACTGGTGCTGATGCTGGCCCGGCTCTGGGACGCCATCAACGACCCGGTCGTCGGCTGGCTCAGCGACCGCACCCGCAGCCCCTGGGGTCCTCGCCTGCCCTGGCTCACCTGGAGCGCCATCCCCCTGGGGGTGAGCATGTCCCTGATGTGGTGGCTGCCTCCGGGCTCCCTCTGGCTGAAGTTCGGCTTCTTCCTGCTGATCTCGATCCTGGCCAACAGCCTCTACACCTGCGTCAACCTGCCCTACTCGGCCCTCGCCGCCGAACTCACCACCAGCGTCCCCCTGCGCACCCGGCTCAACACCGCCCGCTTCACCGGCTCGATCTGCGCCGGCCTGGCGGGGCTGGTGCTGGGAGCCCTGCTGCTGCAGGACCACACCAGGGCGGAGAACTACTGGCGGCTGGGGGTGGCCTCGGGTGTGCTGATCAGCCTCTCCACCCTGCTGTGCGCCTGGGGGCTGGCCCCGATCGCCCGCAGCTGCCAGAGGCCCGCCCAGCACCAGGGATCGAGCCGCCGGCTGCTGCGCTCCGCCGCCTCCAATCCGCGCTTCCGGCTGGTGCTGGGGCTCTACCTGCTGTTGTGGTGTGCCCTGCAGATCATGCAAACGGCCGCCCTGATCTTTCTGCCGGTGGTGATGCGGGTGCCGGAGGGCTGGAGCAACTGGATCCTGCTGCCGTTCCAGCTGGTCACCCTGCTGGGTCTGCAGCTGTGGACCTGGGTGGCCAACCGTCGGGACCGCATCCGGGCCCTGCATCTGGGCACCGTCTGCTGGCTGGCCGGCTGCGGCATGGCGATGCTGCTGGCGCCCCTCGATCCGGCCCTGCCGATGCTGGTGCCCGGCAGCAACCTGCTGCGCCTCGGCCTGCTGCTGCTGGCGATCCTGCTGGTGGGCCTGGGGGCCTCCACCGCCTACCTGATCCCCTGGTCGCTGCTGCCGGATGCGATCGATGCCGACCCCGACACACCCGCCGGCCTGTACAGCGCCTTCATGGTGTTCACCCAGAAGATCTGCATCAGCATCGCCCTGCTGCTGTTCGGCAACCTGCTCAGCTTCAGCGGCTACCGCGCCTCCCTCGGGGCCGACCAGCCCGGCGCCGCCCTGCTGGCGATCCGGCTCTGCATGGGCCTGATTCCGGCCTCGCTGGTGGTGCTCGGCCTGCTGCTGATGCGACGCTGGCCCCGCCCCCCGCACACCGCCGGACTGTCCAGCCCGGTGCCGCAGTCATGAGGCCCCCTCGCTGGCTTTCGCGCTTAGGCAGCAGCCTGCTGATCGGCGGACAGGCGGTCAGCGCCATCGCCCGCGGTCGTTTCGGCGGCCCCGACCTGATGCAGGAACTGCTGGAGGCCGGGCCCGGCAGCCTGCTGATCGTGGTGATCACCTCCCTGGCGGCCGGCACCGTGTTCAACATCCAGGTGGCGGCGGAGCTGTCCCAACGGGGGGCCAGCGCCGCGGTGGGAGGTCTGCTGGCCCTCGGCCTGTCGCGGGAGATCGCTCCGCTGCTCACCGCCACCCTGCTCACGGGCAAGGTGGCCACGGCCTATGCCGCCCAGCTGGGCACCATGAAGGTCACCGAACAGATCGATGCGATCACGATGCTGCGCACCGACCCGGTGGAATACCTGGTGGTGCCGCGGGTGGTGGCGATGGTGGTGATGGCGCCGGTGCAGTGCCTGATGTTCTTCTGGACCGCCATCTGGTCGGGCCAGGTGAGCTGCACCCTCCTCTACAACGTGCCTCCCGAGGTGTTCTGGAACTCGGTGCGCACCTGGATGAAACCGGATGATCTGCCGTCAATGCTGCTGAAGGCCCTCGTCTTCGGGCTGCAGATCGCTGTGCTGTCCTGCGGCTGGGGCCTCACCACCCGGGGTGGCCCGAAGGAGGTGGGCACCAGCACCACCGGAGCCGTGGTGATGATTCTGGTCACCGTGGCCCTGATGGATGTGCTGCTCACCCAGGTGTTGTTCGGTTAGGAAGAATCGGGCGTTCTGCGGATAGGGTCCCTGGGTCTGCAGCGCAGGAGGCTCCAGTGACCCGTTCCGGATCCGGCAAGACCGGTCTGACCAGCGACAGCCTGGCCTTCCTGCTGTCCTGGGCCTCCGTGGGGCTACTGGCCATCTATCTCTCCACCGTGCTGCCGGCCCTGCTGCCCACGGAGCTGCTCAATCCCAGCTGGCAGCTGCGGGTCAGCTCCGTGCTGATCAACAACGGGCCGATCGCCCTGCTCGGCTTTCTGCTGATGCCCCTGGCCGCCTGGATCGACCCGGGCTCCCAGCGGATCGCCCGCTGGACCACCCGGGTGCAGCGCCTGGGCCTGGTGGCGGTGCTCGGCTTCCTGCTGCTGCTGCCCCTGCAGGCGGCGGCGATCGTGCAGGGGCTCCACAGCGCCAACCAGTCGGCCATCCAGGCCCGGGAACTGTCCCAGCGGCGGATCAGCGACGTCCGCCGCGAGGTGCTGGCGGCCACCAGCACGGCGGATCTGCAGCAACGGCTGCGCCGCATCCGGGGCCTGCCCCTGGATCTCAGCCGCCTGCAGGATCCCCTGCCGCAGCTGCGCCAGCGCTTCCTGGTGGCGATCCAGATCCTGGAGGGGCGGCTGCGCAACCAGCCCTCCGGCCCGGATCCCAGGCAGGTCTGGCAGGTGATCAAGGAGGCGGTCAGCTCCAGCGTCTCCGCCATCGTGCTGTCTCTGGCCTTCGCGGCTGGGTCCAAGCGCAGCCGGGCCAGCCGTTCCCTGCTGGCGGAGATCCCCGCCGGCTGGGAGGCCCAGGCGCTGCGCTGGCGCCGCTGGCGGGAACGCTCCCGCCGGGAGGGCGACCTGCGCCGCCGCACCCGCCGCGCCGAGGCGGCGGCCGAGAAGGCCCGACAGGAGCGTCAGGCCTCAGGCAGCAGCTCCCTGTTCGAGGACGACGACTGAGCGTGGACCGATCCACCACCGCGCCTGCGCTCGACGACTGCCAACGTCGCAGAGAGGCGGGGAGGTGCAGAGGGTCGCCGATCACCCAGGCTGAGTTCCCACCACGCGGGCGCCTGAGGGGCTGGACAATGGACGCTGCCCCGGCTCCTTCCGGGATCCCTGCGACGACGCCGTGACCGCCTCCGCCTCCAGCGACTCCCCCTCCCCCGCCGACCCCGCGTCAGGCGACCCCTCCCCGGCCTCCCCCTGGCCCACGGTCACACTGGAGCCCCGCTACTGGGTGCCTCTGGGTGTCAGCCTGCTGGGCCCGCTCTGCCTGCCGCTGATCCCGTTCTGGTCTCCGGTCCGCTGGCTGGCGTTGCTGCTGGTCGCCTTCGGGGGCTTCCTGCTGCTGCAATCGTCCCAGCTGCGCCTGGTGTTCGAAGCGGAGGCGCTGGTGGTGCGGCGCAACGACAGCGAGATCCGGCGCTTCCCCTACGCCGAATGGCTGGGCTGGAGGCTGTTCTGGCCGGCGGTTCCGGTGTTGTTCTACTTCCGCGAGCAGCGCAGCATCCATTTCCTGCCGGTGCTGTTCGATGCCGTCAGCCTCCGCCAGGAGCTGGAGCGGCGCCTGCCGCCCCAGGCCGGTGGAGCGGACCAGGCCTGAAGGGGCCTGTCACCGGAGTCGGCGGGCTGGCAGCCTGGACGTCAGCCTGTCCTGCAGCATGAGCTCCGAGCCCCTGCCCCCCGGGAGCGATCCACGGCCCGGCGCGGCCTCCCCCGCTGAGGCACCGTCCGCTGAGGAGGCGGGGCCGAGCCCAGTCCCGCCCCCCCGGGAGCCGGCGCCGGCATCGCCGGTCGCTTCCGAGCCGGCCCCGCATGCTTCTGGCGCGACGGCAGCTGCCTCCGACTTCCCAGCCGCCGCCGAACCCTTGCTGGCCCTGGCGCTCACGGAGCTGCAGCAGCGGCGGGACTCCCTGCAGGCCGAGATCGCAGGCCTGGAGCAGCGCCGCGAACAGCTGCAGCGCGACCTGGGGGCCAGCTTCGCCGGCCAGTCCGATGCGATCGCCCGACGGCTCAAGGGGTTCCAGGACTACCTGGTGGGGGCCCTGCAGGACCTGGCCGCGGCAGCGGAGCGGCTGGAGCTGGTGGCCGCCCCGGTGCTGGTGCAGCCCTCACCTCTCGACCAACCCGGCCCGGCTCCGGAGCCGCCGCCGCCCCCCGTGGCGGGGCTGTTCGGTGAGGACGAGACGCTGATCCGGCGGCAGCTGAAACGCTTCCAGGGCCAGCCGGATTTCCAGGCCGACCCCTGGAAGCTGCGCCGCACCCTGGATGCGGCCGGCGCCGCCCTGCTGGAGGACTGGTTCCTCAGCCAGGGAGGGCGCGGCGCCCAGGCCAGCCGCGGCAGCCGCAGCCGCAACGCCCTGGTGACAGCCGCGGCGGTGGCCATCCTCGGTGAGCTCTACGGCGACCGCTTCCAGACGCTGGTGCTGGCGGGGCAGCCGGAGCGGCTGGGGGAATGGCGGCGCAGCCTGCAGGATGCGCTCGGCCTCAGCCGCGAGGATTTCGGCCCCAACAGCGGCATCGTGCTGTTCGAGCGGGCCGAGGCGCTGGTGGAACGGGCCGACCGGCTGGAGGAGCAGGGCGACCTGCCGTTCATCGTGGTGGACGCCGCCGAGCGGGCCGTGGACATTCCCGTACTGCAGTTCCCGCTCTGGATCGCCTATTCCGCCAGCGCCGAGGAACTCAGCCTCGACGACGACCTCGCCTGATCCCCCTTCTCCACCATGGCTCTGCTGCCCAATCTGTTCGTGCTGATCGCCGGCTACCTGCTCGGCTCGATCCCCTTCGGCTGGCTGGCCGGCCGCTGGCTGGCCGGGGTGGACCTGCGCCAGCAGGGCTCCGGCTCCACCGGCGCCACCAACGTGCTGCGGGTGGTGGGCAAGGGGCCCGCCCTGGTGGTGTTCGTGCTGGATGTGCTCAAGGGCACCCTGGCCGTGCTGCTGGCCAAGGCCGTGCTGCAGCCGCTCGACAGCTTCACGGCCGTGAGCGACTGGTGGGTGGTGGCGGCGGGCCTGGCGGCCCTGGCGGGCCACAGCTGGCCCGTCTGGCTGGGGGGCAAGGGAGGCAAGGCCGTGGCCACGGGGCTGGGCATGCTGCTGGGCCTCACCTGGCCCGTGGGGCTGGCCTGCTTCGGGGTGTTTCTCACCCTGCTGACCGTCAGCCGCATCGTCTCCCTCTCCAGCATCGTGGCCGCCCTGGCCCTGCCGTTGCTGATGCTCGCCTGGTTCGGCTCGGGTGGGATTCGCCCGGCCTATCTCACCCTCGCCGTGCTCACCACGGTGCTGGTGGTGTGGCGGCATCGCAGCAACCTGCAGCGCCTGCTGGCGGGCCAGGAACCGCGGCTGGGCAGCGGCGCCGGCCAGGACAGCGAAGGCTCCCGCGCAGGCTGAGCCGGACCCCGGGCGGAGCTCGGCCGCCGCTCAGGCCAGGGCGCGGCTGCGCTCGGCGGCCGCCAGCACCGCCTCCAGCAGGGCTGAGCGCAGGCCTCCGCGCTCCAGCTGCCGCAACCCGGCGATGGTGGTCCCGGCCGGGCTGCTGACCATGTCCTTCAGCACCGCCGGATGCAGCTGCTGGCCCTGCAGCAGGGCAGCGGTGCCAGCCATGGTGCGGATGCCCAGCTCCTGGGCCAGCGCCCGCGGCAAGCCGGCGGCCACGGCTCCGTCGGCCATCGCCTCGGCCACCAGCGCCAGGAAGGCCGGGCCGGAGGAGGTGAGCGCCAGGAAGGCGTCCAGCTGGGTCTCCGGCAGTTCGTGCACCTCGCCGACCAGGGAGAACAGCTGCAGCACCCGCTCGCGCTGGTCCGCAGCGATGGAATCCCCCCAGGCCAGGCCCGTGAGTCCCTGGCGCACCAGGCAGGGGGTATTGGGCACGGCGCGCACGCAGCTCCAACCCGGGAACAGGGCCTGCAGGCGTCGGAGGGTGACGCCGGCCAGCACCGAGATCAGCAGCCGCGGCCCGGGGGGATCCCCACCGGTGCTCTCCACCCGGGCGGCGGCGGCGGCGGCGGCCTCCAGCTGCTGGGGTTTGACCGCCAGCAGCACCTGGGAGGCGACCCACGCCTGGGATGGGTCACAGGAGACCTGCAGGCCGTGGGCGGCGGCCAGGCGCTGGGCCGAAGCCGGGCTGGCCACCACGGCCCGCACCGCCTCGCGCGGGATCAGGCCGGCATCCAGCAGGGGAAAAAGAAGGGCCTGGCCCATCCGGCCCAGGCCCACCACTCCGAAGGAATCGTTCAAGCGGGAGTCCCTCCGGGTCGGACTCAGCCGATCGCGTCGCTGCGTCCCCAGGCGGGACTGGGGGCGACTTCGGCCGGATCCGGGGTGCTCGGGCGGCTGCTCACCACCGTGGGGGAGGCGGCTTCCTCACCACCGGCCGTGGTCACGCTGACGCAGCTGGGGGCGAACAGGAAGATGCTCTCGCCCACCCGCTCCTGGTGACCGTCGATGGCGTAGGTGCCGCCGGCGACGAAATCCACGGCCCGCTGGGCCTGGTCCGGCTCCATCATCGTCAGGTTGAGGATGACGGTCTTGCGCTCGCGCAGCGCCTGGATCGCGCGGGGCATCTCATCGAAGCTGCGGGGCTCCATCAGACAGACCTCGGCCACCGAGCTGCTGATGCCCGGCAGGCCGATGACGTTGGTGCCGGCGAAGGGGTCGTCGGCGCTGAAATCGGAACTCAGGGCCAGGGAGCTGCTGGTCAGACCGGTGCTGCCGGCTCCGAGACCCCGGCTCGAGCCGAGGCTGCTGCTGGAGCTGCTGGTGCTGGACTCACCGGCGTCGTAGTCGAGCTCATCGTCGTAGCCGTCATCCAGGTATTCGTCTCCGGAGACGACGGCACGCAGACGGGAGAACAACGACACGGAAGAAAGCCTCTGGTTGGATGCTTGGGTCCTGAATAGCGTCCCATGCCGCGGGGTGCAAGATCCCGGCGGCCGCCGGCTCAGGCTGGCGGGGGCGGGGCCGCCGCGGTGCGCGGGCCGAACAGGGCGCTGCCCAGCCGCACCCAGGGGCTGCCGGCCTGCACCGCCTCCTGCCAGTCGCCGCTCATCCCCATCGACAGCTCCGGCAGCCCCAGCTCCCGCGCCAGGGCGGCGCACTCCGCGAACAGCTCCCGCCGCCCGGGGGCCTCGAGACCCAGGGGGGCGATGGTCATCAGGCCGCGGGGGCGCAGGGGCTCCAGCCGGCTCAGGCGGGGCCACAGCTGCCGCAGCTCCTCAGCGCTGAACCCGGTCTTGGCGGGGTCGGGGCGCAGCTTCACCTGCAGGAACACGACCGGGCTCAGCCCCTCCTCGGCGGCGATGCGCTGCAGCCGCTCCGCCAGAGAGAAACTGTCGAGGGAGTGCAGGGTGCCGAAATGCCGCAGCACCGCCCGGGCCTTGTTGGCCTGCAGTCGTCCGATGAAATGCCAGTCGAGAGGTTCCAGGTCCGCCAGGTCGGCCTGCTTGGCGGCGGCTTCCTGCAGGCGGCTCTCGGCGAAGCTGCGCAGCCCCAGGGCCACGGCCTCGCGGATCGCAGCGGCGGGCTGGCCCTTGCTGACCGCCAGCAACCGGGCCCCGTCCGGCAGGGCGGCGCGCAGATCGTGCAGGCGGAGGGCCAGCCCGGAACCGGGAGCCGGCACCGTCTCGTCGCTGGGGTCAGGGGCGGAGCGGAGCACCGTCCGGGTCAGATGAAGGTCTGGTCGAACAGCTGGCGCCAGCGGGCGTGCACGTCCGGCCCCTCCCGACGGGCCCGGGCCAGGTTCTGCTCGGCGACGTGGCGCGCATCCATCTGAGGCACGATCTCGAATGTCGCCCCGCGGGACTGCAGCGTCACCAGGAAGAAGATCCGCTGGGCATAGAGGGTGGCGTAAAGATCACGGCCTTCACCGGCGGGAGACACCCGATAGAGCATCCCGAAGGTGGGGTGGTTGAGGTACCGCTCTGCGCTCACGTCACCACGGGATCGGGCTTGGCGCCATTAAAGGGCACCGACTTTCCAGCGCAGCCCGATCAGGCTGACCAGCCCGATCAGGCCCAGCCAGGTGACGGGTCCGGCCGGAGCGGGAGGGAGCTGCAGCTGGTCGGCGGGACGCCACTCACCGCCGCGGGCGATCAACGCCTCGGCCCCCTGCTCCGCCCTCAGCAGGAGATTGGCCAGCAGTCGTTCGCCGATCGCCAGCAGCAGGGCCAGGCCGGGCTTCCAGCCCATCGTGCGCAGGTTCACGGCGCGGGTGGCCAGGGCGCGCAGCAGGTTCTGCAGTTCCTCCTGCACCAGGGGCAGGAAGCGCAGGGCCAGCAGCAGCGTGAAGCCGAGGCGCTGCATCGGCCAGCCCAGCCGCTCCAGCGGAGCGACCCACCAGCTGATCGCCCAGGCCAGATCCTCAGGGGGAGTGCTGAGCAGCAGCAGGTTGGCGCTGTGGATCAGGGTGACCAGCAGGGTGGAGGTGTTGATCGCCAGATCGGCGGATTTGCGGCTGACCGTCAGCGGGCCCAGCGGCAGCGGACCGAACTGCACGGGCCCCCAGCTCCACAGCTGCCAGGCGCTGCCGCTCGCCGCCGGCGGTGGCTGCCCGGCGGGAACGGGTCTCAGGGCCAGCTCGGCCGGCGGGCGCTGCAGGCTGGCGGAGGGCACCGCATCGGCGGGGAGCACGGCGGTGAGCAGGCCCACCAGCAGGGCCAGGGCCAGCAGCAGCGGCAGGCTGCTGCGCCACAGGCGCCAGGGCAGACCGCTGCAGGCGGTGACCAGCAGCAGCAGCAGCACGAGACCGAGGCGGAAGCCAGGGCCGGCCAGCACCGGAGTGATCAGAAAGGCCAGGGTCCAGGCCAGCTTGAGCCGGGGATCGAGGCGATTCAGCCAGCTGCCGCGCTCCCCCGGCAGGGCATCGACGTACTGGCCGATCGGCAGCTGACGCAGCCAGTCCATCTCAGGGGCGGGGTGACGGGGGGGCGGCGCCCATCCTGAAGGCCATCAGTGGCTGCGCTGCTGCTGACGGGCCAGATCCTTCTCGGCGTCGCGCTGCTGCTTGCCGCGCCAGAACAGGCGGATCGGGGTGCCCTCGAACCCGAGGGCTTCGCGGATCTGCCGCTCGACGTAGCGGCGGTAGGTGTCGCCGAAGAGCTTGGGGTCGTTGACGAACAGGGTGAAGCTGGGGGGCCGGCTGGCCACCTGGGTGCCGTAATACAGCCGCCCCTGGCGCCCGCCGCGGGTGGTGGGCGGCGAGCGCCAGCGCAGGGCCTCCTGCAGCACCTCATTGACCACCGAGGTGCTGACCCGGCGGCGGTGCTGATCGACGACAGCGGAGGCGGCGGCGAAGACGCTCTGCACCCGCTGGCCGGTGAGGGCCGAGGTGAACAGCATCGGGGCCCAGTCGAGGAAATAGAGCTTGGCGCGCAGCTCCTTCTCCATGGCGGACATGGTGTGGCTGTCCTTCTCCACCGCATCCCATTTGTTGACCACGATCACGCAGGCGCGGCCGTCCTCCTCGATGCGGCCGGCCAGGCGCTGGTCCTGTTCGGTGACGCCATCGACGACGTCGATCACCAGCAGGCAGACATCGCTGCGTTCGATCGCCTTGAAGCTGCGATTGATGCCGAAGAACTCAGGGCCGTAATTGACGCTGCGGCGGCGGCGGATGCCGGCGGTGTCCAGCAGTTTCCAGGTGAGACCCTCCCGCTCGAGGGTGGTGTCGATCGTGTCGCGGGTGGTGCCGCGGATCGGGCTGACGATGGCCCGGTTCTCCCCGCAGATGGCATTGAGCAGGCTGGATTTGCCCACATTGGGGCGCCCGACGATCGCCATCTGGATCGGTTCGACCTCATCGCTGTCGGACGCCGCCGGCAGAAAGGAGATGACGCGATCGAGCAGATCGCCGGTGCCGGCGCCGTGGATGGCGGAGACCGGCTGGGGCTCCCCCAGCCCCAGGCTCCAGAACTCGGCCGCCATCGCCAGGCCCTGATCGGGGGACTCGCATTTGTTGACCGCGACCAGCACCGGCACGGTCTGGAAGCGCAGCCATTCGGCGATCGATTCGTCGGCGGCGGTGAGGCCCTGCTTGCCGTCGACGATCAGCAGGGCGACGGCGGCCTCCTGCAGGGCCAGGGCGGCCTGCTCGCGGATCTCGGGCAGGAATTCACTGTCGTCCTCGAACACCAGACCGCCGGTGTCGACAACGCGGAAGCTGCGATCGGCCCAGAAGCCTTCCTGATAGGTGCGGTCGCGGGTGACGCCGGGTTCGTCGTGGACGATCGCCTCACGGCTGCGGCAGAGGCGGTTGACCAGCGTGGACTTGCCCACGTTGGGGCGCCCGATGATGGCGACGACGGGAAGCGCCAAGGGCCTGAATCCTGCAACCGGTGCGATGGCTTGACCCTACCGTGCGTCGCGCAGGCGGGGCCGCGTGCTCAGCAGGCACCGTTCGATCACCAGGTGCGCCGATCGTGCGCCCCCATCCCCCTGGACACCCTCGTGCAGATCAGGATCTGAGCCGGCCGGGCGCCTCCATCCGCCGGCCCTGACGGGCGGAGCCGGTACCAGCGACTCAGCCCACCGGCAGATCCCCGGGATGGCCCGCCACCGGATCGGCGGGCTCCGGCAGCAGCGGCGGCAGGGGCCCCGTCTCCGGCAGGGGCTCTCCCCGCTCCGCCAGATGGGCCAGCAACCAGTTGACCGCCGTGGCCCGGCGGGTGCGGCGCGGATAGAGCTCCCCGATGCGGTAACCGGCGAAGCCCAGCTGCTGCTTGAGCAGCTGCTTGTGCTCCCGCACGATCGCCCGGGTGAGCGCCACGCTCGGCGGCCGCTCGGCGATGAACTGCGGCTCCAGCGGAAAGGCCTCGCGCCAGGAGGCCTGTGCGGCCGGCCCCGCAGCCCAGCGTCCCTCCCCATCCGGCGCGTAGCCCAGCCGCGGCCAGATCAGCTCACAGACGAAGCGGTCGCTGGTGCGGTCGGCCAGCACCGCCTCCAGCAGCGCCCGGCTCAGGGGCCAGGCGGCGGGGGAGGAAGCGGGGGCGGCAGGCTCTGCGGCCATCGATCGGCATTCCGGTCCGGGACACCATGATCGCCATGGACAGGGTCGGCGGCGGCCTCAGCTCGCCCGCCGCCGCAGGCCCCCGCAATCCGTCGGCTCCGGGGGGCGCGGATCCCCCGGCTCCGCGGGGCTGACCGGGCCGGAACAGCAGCGGCAGCCCTCGGCTGCGACGTCGTTCGGCGGGCTGCCCATGCCGCGCGCCCGGCCCTGCGCCCGAGCGCCTGGATCGGGCCGCGCTGTCGCAACGGCGGAGCGGCCGGGATAGCCCTGACCGGCGCGGGCCGGACCTGGTGCGGGGCCTGGCGGCGCAGGTTGATCCACCACCAGCCTCTGCTGCGCCACCGTCGGATGCCGTGGCTGGCACCGCAGCGGTGATCCGCCAAGGCCTCTCGTGCGCCATCGCCGGGTGGCGTGATGTCCGGCAGCGCAGCTGTGATCCGCCCCCCACGCCTGAACAGCCCAGGCGGAGGGTGGCGAAGGGGTCAGGCGCGAAGCTGGAGGATGCTGGCCTCCGCGCCGCGTCGCCATGCCCGTCGCCGCCGAACTCCGCAGCGATCCGCCGGGTGGATCGGCCCAGGGGCCGCCGACGGACTCCGCTG
>JAYKJA010000046.1:0-11143 GCA_035285905.1 Synechococcaceae cyanobacterium | reverse complement strand
GCCACCGTGACGCTGACCAGCAAGGGGCAACTAGACGATCCCGCGGCAGTTGCGCGAGGCGTTGGGCCTGGCAGCAGGCGCCCGGTTGCAGGCCTCTATCGACCGCCATGGCCGGTTGGTGCTGGTGCCCTCCAAGTACGAGCCGGAGGATCCTGTTCAAAGACCGCCCCAAGGTGGCTCGCGTGATGAGCCTCGACGACATGGACCGGGCCATTGCCCAGGCGGTTGGCAGTGAGGACGATCCGGTGCACTAGGCCTCCAGAACGGCGAGCCGGCGGCAGACAGCTTGGTCATGGAATCAGCGCCGAGAGCGGCGCAGTGACGGAACCTGTCCCACCGGAGGCCCGAGCCAAAGTGAGCCTCAGACTGGAGAGGCCCGGAGCAAGACCCAGGTCCCCCAGAGGATCAAGCCCACTTCGGGACGTCCACCTGGAATCCCTTTAGCCTGCAGCAATGAACCTGCTTGAGCGGATCACCATTGACCCGGCGGTGCGCTTTGGGAAGCCGTGCGTGAGGGGTACGCGTCTGACCGTGGGCGACGTGCTCGGCAACCTGGCCGCCGGCAGCACGGAAGCAGAACTCCTTGAGGATTTTCCCCAGCTCAGTCATGAGGACGTTCTGGCGTGTCTGGCCTTTGCGGCAGAGCGTGAAAAACGCCTGATCACCAGCCCTGCTGCGGTTTGAGCCGCAGCGTGCGTGCACCGCAGCTGCTGCTGGATGAAAACCTCTCGGAGCGGTTGCTGCCACTGCTCATTGAGCGGTTTCCGCGATCCAGTCATGTGCGTTTAGTCGGCCTGGGGGGAGCCAGTGACTCGGCGATCTGGACATGGGCTATTCAGCAGGGCCTCGTACTAGTCACCAAGGACGAGGATTTCCTTGATCTCAGCGTGGCCCGGGGATTTCCGCCCAAGGTTGTCTGCCTGGCCATCGGCAACGCCAGCAACGCCGCTACGGCGTCTTTGTTGCTCCAGCAGGCAGAGACGATTGAGCAGTTCTGCTCCCACCCAGAAGCCGGGTTCCTGCTTCTGCGGCCCTCGACATCGGTGTCGTGAGCTTGTCGCCATTGAGCGTCCAACCGAAAACCCGGCCACCAAGCGGCAGCCAGGCCAAGCGTTGAGGGTGGTGCCGTGGATCAGGTCCGGCTCACCCCAGGGATCGTTCACCACCACCTGGGTGGGGGTGTGGCCGATCACGATCAGCCAGTGCCCCGGGCCGGTGGGGCGATCCACTGGGCCGCGGTGAAGGTAGCCGCAGGGAATGGGGATACCGCGGGCGATCTGCTGCTCGATCAGCTGGAAGTCCGCGTTCTGCATCAGCCGAGCCGACACGCCGAAAGGGGCCAGGGCGCGGAGCTGGGCGTTGGCGTCGATGGTGTCGCCATTGGTTAGTTGCTTGTCGTCTGCGACGACAAGGTGTTGCACCACCGCCAGGACCTGGTCGTCGCCATCGACGCCCTGGAGTGTGCCGGGCTTGATCGCCTCCAGCAGCATGGCGCAGCTGGAGGAGAAGCAGGTGCGATCGCGCTGGGCCAGCTGGGCTGAATCCCGCTGCTGGAACCGCGGTACACCCACCAGCGGATCGGGATGGCTGCGACCATCTTCCTCATCTGAGGGAGGCCTGCCCACCTGGTTGGGTGTCACCGGTTCGGTTGACGGCGGGCTCCCCTGGTCGGGGGAGGCGCTCCGGAGGGGCCCCTTCTGCCTTGCGGCAGCGCCTGAGCCCGGCTTCGCTGGGGCCACCGGGGTTCACGTCGAGCCTCAAGGCGGCGGGCACCGCCTCCAGCTGGCCTGCTTTCAAGGCCTTGCTGAGGGTGTCGAACCCCTGGGCGCCAAACCAACGGGGACCGCAGTTGGTGGTGAACGACAGCAGCGCCGCCTGACGGTTCACAGACAGCGCTTTGTGGATGGGGATGCAGTCGCGCAGCCGCTGCCGGTCGTCCTCCAACCGGATCCTCCGAAGGGCAACTCCTTCGGAGAAGGTTTCGCCTACGGAGTTGACACCGGGCAGCCCGGGGCCTGCAGAGGACGCGGAGCCCCGACCGCGGGCGATCCGGCAGAGGCAGGGGTTCCGGCACCCGACAGGGGGCTCCTCTCCTCCGCCCCTCGCCACCGCGCAGCTCTGCAGACTCCTCAGCGCAAGCCCCCTGCCCACACCCCGCCGCGATGCCCACCCTGCTCAGTCACCGCCTGCGGCTGCAGACCTCTGGATCGTTTCACTGCCACGACATCACGGCGGAGCTGCAGGCGCTGGTGGAGCGCAGCGGTCTGCGCGATGGCCTGCTGGTGGCGGCGGGACAGCACACCACCACGGCGCTGGTGGTCAACGAGAACGAAACCCGCCTGCTCGAGGACATCCGCCGCACCTTCCTGCAGCTGGTTCCAGCGGAACTGGCCTACCTGCACAACGATCTGGAGCTGCGTCCGGACGTGCCCCCGGATGAACCCCGCAACGCCCACAGCCACCTGATCGCCCTGATGCTCGGCAACCACCTCACCCTGCCGATCTGCGACGGGCTTCTGGGCCTGGGGCGCTATCAGGCGGTGCTGCTGGTGGAACTCGACGGTCCGCGGCAGCGCGAGGTGCTGGTGCAGCTGCGGGACTGACCCAGGACCAGGGGGCTGACCCGAGCTCCAGGCCCCCCTCCAGGCAGCCATCCCCGGCCAGCGGCCCCTGCCGCCACTCCTCCGGTCGGTTGACATTGCCCAGGGCCCGGGGGTCCAGCCGCAGCGCCCGGACCTCCTGGGTCTGCAGCCAGCGCTGCAGCCGCCGCTCCCCCCGCCGCACGGCCTCGGCCAGGTGCCTGCGGGTCAGGGCCTGCGCCGGGTAGATCCCCAGCAGCGGTTGCAGCCGCTGCCCGTCATGGGCCAGCAGGATCTGCTGCGGATCCCGCTCGGAGGCCTCCACCAGGGCGGAGAGGGTGGCCGGCGTCAACCAGGGCATGTCCACCGGACAGAGCAGCAGCCGCTGTTGGGGATACCGCTCCATCAGGCGCTGCAGGGCCAGCAGCGGCCCCTCCCAGGGAGGAGGCTCGACCAGGACGGTCAGGCGTCCGGACGCCAGGCTGAGCCCCTGCTCCCCGGGACCATCGCCAGGCAGCCACTCGCCCGGATCCTGCGACGAATCCGGCCGGGACGCCCCTGGGCCGGGAGTCGGGGGCCCGCCCGGGGCCGCGGGGGGGATCCTGCGCAGCTCCGCCAGCCGGGCCGCCAGGGCCAGGTGGGCCCCATGGCGACTGAACAGGGTGACCGGCAGCTGCAGCTCCAGCAGCCGTTCCAGGCTGTGCTCCAGCCAGCTGCCCCCTGCCGGATGGGGCAGCAGAGCCTTGTCCCGTCCCATGCGCCGGCTGTCCCCGCCGCTGAGCAGGCAGGCCCGCAGGGGCAGGGCAGCCGCAGCCTCCGAGGCAGCCTCCATCGCCTGACGCTAGGGCTGACCGAGCAAGCTGCTGACGCCCTGTCCAGCCGTGCGGCGGCCCAGTGGCTGTAACGGCTGGCTGGCACAGATGTAGCAACGACCACAATCGGGCCCCGGTGCCGGTTGCTGCAATGGGGGTCCCGTTCTGGACCCTGCGCTGACCGCCTCCGCTTCCCCTGCAGCGTCAGCCTCCACCTCCCGGGCCCAGTGTCCCTATTGCGGTGTCGGCTGCGGCCTGGAGCTGAAACCGGCGGCCGACCCCGCAGACCCCGGCTGGATCGCCCGCGGCGATCGCCACCATCCCTCCTCCCTCGGACAGGTCTGCATCAAGGGGGCCACGGTCGGGGAAACCCTGCACCACAACCGCCTGCGCACGCCCCTGTGGCGGGAACACCTCAGCCAGCCGTTCCGCCCGATCTCCTGGGACGGGGCCTTCGATCGTCTCGTCCGGCAGATCCGCACCACCCTGGAGCAGCGGGGCCCGCAGGGCCTGGCGATCTACGGCTCGGGTCAGTTCCTCAGCGAGGACTACTACGTGGCCAACAAGCTGCTGAAGGGGGCCCTGGGCTGCAACAACTTCGATGCCAATTCACGTCTGTGCATGAGCTCGGCGGTGGCGGGCTACCAACGCAGCCTCGGCTCCGACGGCCCCCCCTGCTGCTACGACGACCTGGATGAGGCCGATCTGGTGCTGCTGATCGGCACCAACACCGCCGAATGCCATCCGGTGCTGTTCCAGCGGCTGCTCAAACGCCGGCGCAGACAGCAGGGCCTGCGCCTGGTGGTGGTGGATCCGCGCCACACGGCCACGGCCGAGGCGGCGGATCTGCACCTGGCGATCCGTCCCGGCACCGATCTGGCCCTGCTCTGTGGCATCGGCCACCTGCTGCTGGAGCGGCAGGCCCTCGATCGCCCCTTCATCGAGGCCCACACCGAGGGGTTTCCGCAGCTGGAGGCGCTGTGGCGGCAGTGGACCCCACCGCGCGTCAGCGCGTTCTGCGGGATCTCCAGCGCCGACCTGCAACGCCTGGCGCAGTGGTGGGCCGACGCCGAGGCGGCATTGAGCCTGTGGTCGATGGGGGTCAACCAGAGCCGGGAGGGGACGGCCACCGTGGCCGGAATCATCAACCTGCACCTGGTGAGCGGCCAGATCGGCCGCCCCGGGGCCGGCCCCTTCTCGCTCACGGGCCAGCCCAACGCCATGGGGGGCCGGGAGGTGGGGGGACTGGCCCAGCTGCTGCCCGGTTACCGCCGTGTCGCCGACCCCCGGCACCGGGAGGAGCTGGAGCGCCACTGGGACCTGCCTGCAGGCTCGATCGCGGCGCGGCCCGGGCTGGCCGTCTGGGAGCAGATCGAGGCGATGGAACGCGGAGAGCTCGGTCTGTGGTGGGTGGCGGCAACCAACCCGCTGGTGAGCCTGCCGTCCCTGGACCGGGCCCGGGCCGCTGCGGAGAACTGTCCCCTGGTGGTGCTGAGCGAGGCCTATGCCGGCACCGAGACCGCTGCGGTGGCGCATCTGCTGCTGCCGGCGGCCCAGTGGAGCGAGAAGAGCGGTGTGATGACCAACTCGGAGCGGCGGGTCACCCTCTGCCCGGCCTTCCGGGAGCCGCCGGGGGAGGCCCGGGCCGACTGGCAGATCTTCGCCGAGCTGGGACGGCGCCTCGGCTTCACCGAGCAGTTCAGCTACAGCTCCGCAGCGCAGGTCTACGACGAATTCGCGGCGATCACCGCCGGACGGCTGTGCGACGTCAGCGGCCTCAGCCACGCCCTGCTGGCCGAACACGGCCCGCAGCAGTGGCCCTTCCCCGCCGGCACCGCCCCCGGAGGCGGCCAGGCCCGGCTCTACGGGGCCGACAACCCCTTCCCCGGCGCGGCCCCGGGCCAGCGCTTCCCCAGCCGCGACGGCCGCGCCAGGCTCCACGCCGATGCCCCCCTGGGCCTGGCGGAACCACCCTGTGAGCGCTATCCGCTGGTGCTGACCGTGGGCCGCTACCTGGGCCACTGGCACACGATGACCCGCACCGCCCATGTGGCCCGGGTGGTCAGGCAGCACCCCGAACCGCGGCTGGAGGTGCACCCCGAGGACGCCGTGCGCCATGGCCTGCGCGATGGGGAAACGGCACGGGTCACCTCCAGGCGGGGCAGCCTGCTGGCGAGGGTGCAGCTGAGCGACAGGATCCGGCCCGGCACCATCTTCCTGCCGATGCACTGGGGAGCCAGCCAGCCGAACGCCTGCGAGGCGAACCGCCTGATGCATGAGCTGTCGTGTGAACACTCCAGTCAGCCGGAGCTCAAGGCCGCCGCCGTCCGGATCGCTCCGGAGGAACCCGAAGCTGCCGGGGACGGGAGCGATCGCGGCTGAACAGCCTGCCTGCGGATCCTCCCGCCGCCGCCGCAGCTGGAGCACGGGCGAGCGCAGGGCAGGGAGGACCTCAGTCGGCGAGCTCCTCGATCAGGGCCGGAGCGATCAGCAGCTGGGCCGCACCACCCACTCCGGGCTCAATCCAGCCCTGCTGACGCCAGCGGGACATGTGGCGACTGACGGTGACGCGGGAGTGGTTGACCAGTTCCGCCAGGCACTCATGTTTGAGGCGCATCGGCAGGAAGTACCAGGGGCCGCGGCGCTGCCCGAGCCGGGTGACCAGCAGCCGCAGCAGCGCCCGCAGGCGGGTTTCGGAATCGGCGAGATGCTGGATCACCAGCAGCGAGGCGGTCCAGTCGGCCAGGGTGATGGCCTCGGAGACGGGGTCGGGCTGCAGGGCCTCGCTCAGGCTGGTGCGTTGAATCGCCTCAAGATGCAGGCAGGAATGGTGCAGCATCTCCAGGGGAACCTGATCGCCGCCCTGCAGAAAACCGATCGTGATCGGCAACCGCTGGGCAGCTTCCACGCTGCAGCTGCTGTAGGCCACCCTCACCAACCCCTCACGGATGTGGAGCTGATTCATCTGGCGGCGGGACACCGCATCCAGGATCAACGTGTGCCCCTCAGGGATCGACAGCGAGCGGGGCTGCTGCCGTCCGGCATGGAGTGTCTCAGCCATCATCATGGGCATGACGACGATAGAGGAAATCGAGCGCATGATTGCGCAGCTGGCCATAGCGAGGGTCGGCCTGAATCTGCTCGTAACTTCGCGGACGCTCGAAGGGAATGGAGAGAATCTCCCCGATCGTGGCGGCCGGGCCATTGGTCATCATCACAATGCGATCAGCCAGGAACAGGGCCTCATCGATGTCGTGGGTGATCATCAGCACGGTGGGACGCTGCTCCCGCCAGATCGCCAGCAGCTCCTCCTGCAGCTCCTCCTTGGTGATCGCATCGAGGGCCCCGAACGGTTCATCGAGCACGAGCACCGCCGGGTTGACCGCCAGGGCCCGGGCGATGGCGACGCGCTGCTTCATGCCACCGGAGATCTGCCCGGGACGCTTATCGGCGGCCTCGCTGAGATGCACCATCTCCAGGTGATGGTCCACCACCTGCCGCTGCTGGCTGACGGACAGCTCGGGACGCGCGGCCTTGACAGCCAGGGCCACGTTCTGACGCGCGGTCTGCCAGGGCAGCAGCGAATAGTTCTGGAACACCACCATGCGGTCGGGGCCGGGTTCCTCGATCGGCTGTCCGGACAGGGTCACCGAACCGGCGCTGGGCTGCAGGAAGCCGCTCACCATGTTCAGCAGGGTGCTCTTGCCGCAGCCTGAGTGGCCGATCACGCAGAGAAACTCCCCCTGACTCACCGCAAGGTTGATGTCGCGCAGGGCCTCGAACCGGCCGCGACGACCTTCGAACACATGGCCCACCTCGCGGAACTCCAGCAGAGTCGGGGCTGCTGCGGCCGAACGTGGCGGGGGCGACGCAGCGGTGGTGGTCCGCTCGCCTCCCGCCGGCATGGCCTGCAGCTCGGAGTCGTGGGAGGAGGTCATCGCTGGGAGTGGGGCAGGGGAAGCGGAGAGGAGTCCTCAGGCAACGGCAGGGTGGCCTGGGCCGGGCGGGGAAGGCCGAGGTCTGCCAGGTAGGCCAGCGGCTCGTCCTGGTCGAAGGCGAGACCGTCGGCGAGGAGGAAGGGATGCCGATCGGGCCGCAGGATCGCCAGACCGGCCCGTTCCATGGCGCGATTGCACAGATCCTGGCGATAGAGACGGGACAGGATCTCGACCCGGTTGAGCGGGAAGGCACACTGCTGCCAGCGGCAGAACTGGGACAGCAGCCAGCAGCCGTCGGCAGGGTTGGGCACGTTGGCCCGGTCGGCGTGGAACCGGGTGAGCGAGAGCTGGTTGGCGGATCCGTTGGCACCGGCTGCAGTGCTGCCGTCGTGGAAGCGTCGGCTGAGGGCGTAGCGGGCGCTGCTGCCGAGCCACTGGGACTGGCTGAGCACCCGCACCAGCGCTTCCCGTTGACCGCCGTCATCGCAGAGCAGGGAGGCCCGCAGCAGGCCGGCACTGAAGACCTCAAGCGCCTCGGGCTGGGCATCGGCCCAGTCCTCTCCACAGCAGAGCACCTTCTCCGGGTGGCCGTCCCAGATGTCGACATCGCTGGCCAGCACCACCCCCACCCGGTTCTCCACCGCTTCGGCCACCCGGTAGCGACCGGCGATGAAGCCATCGATGCGTTCGGTGCGCAGGGCACCGGGCATCACCAGGGGCGACATCTCCTCGAACCGGATCCGGCGGGACAGATCGATGTCGGCAGCGGCGAGCCAGTGACGCAGCAGCAGCTCGGCGATGCCGAAGTGCTGAGGCACCCCCAGGGTGAGGCAGCGGTCCTCCTCCCGCAGCCAGGAGGCCAGGCTGTCGCGGTCGCGGATGCCGCGCTCGTGCAGCTGACGGGAGAGACAGACGGCGTTGCCGTTGCGGCTGATCGTCAGGGGGGTGATCGCGGTCCAGGGCTGGCGGCCTCCGAGGCCGAGGCTGCGTTGCAGGGGGGTGGTGGCCGGCAGGAAGGCCGCCTGCAGATCGCCCGCCACCAGGCTCTGCTCCAGCCGGTCCCAGCGGGCGAAGGGCACAGGCACCACCTCGATCGCCGCGGTGTCGAACAGGCCCCGGTCGAGGGCCATCGCCAGGGGGGCGGCATCGAGACCGGGCAGGAAGCCGATGCGCACCAGGGCGGGGCGGACCTGGGAGGGAGCGGCCGGGGTCGGGATGGGAACAGCTGCAGCAGCAGCGGCGCCCTCCCCGGCGGCGACCGCAGCACCGACGGAGACGGCGGCCTGGCTGCGGCGCTGGCGCAGGCGGCGCTGCTGCTGCAGGAAGCCGATCAGCTCCTGACGCAGGCGGTAATAGTCCGGGTGCTCCATCACCTCCAGCCGCTGCCTGGGCCGGGCGAAGGGAACCGAGAGGATCTGACCGATGCCGGCCTCGGGGCCGTTGGTCATCATCACAACGCGGTCGGAGAGCAGCAGCGCCTCATCCACATCGTGGGTGACCATCACGGCGGTGACGCCCGCCTCCTGGCAGATCTGCATGAGCTGCTGCTGCAGATTGCCGCGGGTGAGGGCATCGAGGGCCCCGAAGGGTTCATCCAGCAGCAGCAGGCGGGGCCGGATCGAAAGGGCTCGGGCGATGGCCACCCGCTGTTTCATGCCGCCGGAGAGTTCGGAGGGGAAACGGTCGGCCGCCTGGCTGAGGCCCACCATTGCCAGGCTCTGGTCCACGGCCTGCCGGCGTTCGGAGGCACTGCGCTGCCCCCAGACGCGGTTGACGGCGAGGCTGATGTTCTGACGCACCGTCTGCCAGGGCAGCAGCGAGTAGTTCTGGAACACCACCATGCGGTCGGGCCCAGGTTCGGTCACCTGACGGCCATCGACAAGGATGCCGCCGCTGCTGGCCTGGGTGAGGCCGGCCATCAGGTTGAGCAGGGTGCTCTTACCGCAGCCGGAGTGACCGATCAGGGAGACGAACTCGCCTTCCCGCACCTCCAGGTCAATGTCCCTCAGAGCGACGTAACGTCCGCCGTCCGCCAGGGGAAAGCATTGGGTGACGTCATCGACGGTGAGATAGGCCGCCATGGTCAGGCCCCTCCGCGGGCGACGCGACGTCCCACCCAGGCGACGAGGCGATCGAGGGCCAGACCGACGAGGCCCACATACAGAATGGCGAGGATGATCTGACTGCTGCTGGAATCGCCTCCGGCGTTGTAGGCATCCCAGATGAAGTACCCGATGCCGCCATCAGCCTTAAGCATTTCAGCAGCCACGATCGCCAGCCAGGCCAGGCCGACCGAGATGCGCAGACCGGTGAACACGTAAGGCACCGTTGCCGGAATGACGATATTGCGGATATATTCACCCTGCCGCAGACGCAGAACCCTGGCCACGTTGGTGTAATCCTGAGGGATTTCCCGGATGCCCACAGCCGTATTGATGATGATCGGCCAGATGGCGGTGATAAAGATCACGAAAATGGCCGAGGTGTTGGCGTCCTGAAACACCATCAGCGAGATCGGGAACCAGGCCAGGGGGGGCACCGTGCGCAGCACCTGGATGACGGGATCAAGACCCTTGCCGATGAAGCGGCTCAGCCCCAGCAGGCCACCGATGGAGATGCCCACCACGGCCGCCAGTCCATATCCCACGGCAACCCGCTGCAGGGAGATCAGGATCTGAAGCCCGAGCCCCTTGCTGGTCCCACCTTCATCGAAGAAGGGCTGGCTGATATAGGGATCCCAGGTTTCACTGATGACATTGATCGGTCCGGGCAACCGGGACACCCCGAGGGCGAAGGACAACAGCTGCCAGAGCAGCAGAAACCCGCCGATGCAGACCAGATAGGGCATCACCTGGCGAAGGGAGGCGGCAGCACGGCGTTGGCCCGTGGCGCGGCGCGGTCGGCCGCTGGTGGCGGAAAGCGTCATCAGGAATGGGGAAGGAAATCAGAGGGCACCACGCCTCCCGGCCAGGGCGGCCCGGGGGAGCTGGGAGGCTGCGGTGGTCGCTGCGCTACAGCGCTCAGGCCATGCTCTTGATCTTGAGGCTGTTGAGATAGGCCTTGGGATCTTCAGGATCAAACACGACGCCGTCGAAGAACGTCTCCTTGCCGCGCGAATCACTGGCAGGGATGGCGGCGGACTGGCCGATCGCCTTGGCCGCTTCGCGCCACAGGTCGGCCCGATTCACCTTGTTAACGAGGGCATCGATATCGGTGTCCGCCGGCAGGTAGCCCCAGCGCATGTCCTCGGTCACGAACCACTTGTCATGGCTCTTGAATGGGAAGGAGGCGTTGTTCTTCCAGAAGCGCATCACCAGATCGCTGTTGCTGACGGAACGACCGTCGCCCATCTCGTAGGTGCCGGTCAGGCGCGGCTTGAGATCCTTGGCCGCCGCCTTGATGTATTTGTCCTTGGAGAGGATCTCGCACATCTCATCAACATTGGCAGGGTCTTCACACCACATCTGCGCCTCCTGCACGGCCATCAGCAGGGCCTTGGCCGCCTTCGGGTGCTGGTCCACCCAATCGGCGCGCATCGAGAAGGCCTTTTCAGGATGCTCCTTCCACAGCTCGCCGGTGACCAGGGCCGTGTGGCCGAGCTTCTTGTTGACCAGACGCTGGTTCCAGGGCTCACCCACACAGAAGGTGTCCATGGTGCCGGTCTGCATGTTGGCCACCATCTGCGGCGGCGGAATCACCACCAGATCGGCCTGGCTGTTGGGATCGATGCCATTGGCCGAGAGCCAGTAGCGCATCCAGAGGTCGTGGGTGCCGCCCGGGAAGGTCACCGCCGCCTTGAACTTCCTGCCACCGG
>JAYKJA010000045.1:0-6116 GCA_035285905.1 Synechococcaceae cyanobacterium | reverse complement strand
GACCCGAGGATCCCGAGCCCTGCACGGCCCGGATGGGATCTGGAGGGCAAGGCTGCGCTCCAGGGCGAGGAACCTGCTGAACACCCATCACCCGGTCCCTGATCCCTCGGAAACCGGGACACTCTGGTGGGGCACTGAGCATGTTTTGCTGGCGCCCAGCTCAGATCGAGTCCTGGCCAGGGTTGTTCAGCCAACTCCTGGAAGGTGGCCGAACACTGCAGCCCAACAGAAGAGGAACGCACAGGGGCTCCAGCCGTTGCCGAAAGCGCGAGTGCTCGCCGGGAAACGGACCAGTCCGGGTTGCGCCCCACAGCCCAGAGGCAACGGGAGGGTTCCCCGCCATCAGGCCAGGGGACTGCAGACGCTGTGCCGACTCAAACGAACGCCTGCCACAGCACCCGCGGATTCGGGTCGGCTTCCGGGATGTGGCGCACCGGGATCACGGCCGTAGACAGGCTCAGCCCCTTGGGAAGGCGAGCCTGTGGAGCAGGACCGCCAGCCCGGATTCAGTCCTCGGCCCAGATGTAGCGGGTGAGCTCGCTTCCATCGGGCTCGGGAGCGGCAAGCGCATAGCTGACACAGTCGGCCACTTCCGCATCCACCTCGGATTCGATCGCCTTGAGATCCGCCTCACTGGCCAGGCCCAGGTCGAGCAGGCGGGCGGCGAGTTGCTTGATCGGATCTCGCTTGGCCCAGAACTCCTTCTCACTGGCAGCGCGCAGCTCATCCGGGTCGGCCAGGGAGTGGCCGCGGAAGCGATAGGTGAGGCACTCCAGCAGGGTGGGGCCCTCTCCGGCACGGGCCCTTTCGATCGCCCTCTGGGCCGCAGCCCGCACCGCCAGCACATCCATGCCGTCGACCTCCTCACCGGCCATGCCGAAGGCCGCAGCCTTGCGCCAGATCTCCGGGTCGCTGGTGGCCCGGTTGTGGTCCATGCCGATGGCCCAGCGGTTGTTCTCCACCACGAACAGGATCGGCAGCTTCCACAGCGCCGCCATGTTCAGGCACTCGAAGAACTGCCCGACGTTGCAGGTGCCATCCCCGAAGAAGGCTGCGGTGACGGAATCGCTGTCGGCTTCGCCGAAGACCTCACGCTTGTAGCGACTGGTGAAGGCAGCGCCCAGGGCTACAGGGATGCCCTCGCCGATGAAGGCATAGCCACCCAGCAGGTGGTGCTCCTTGGAGAAGAGGTGCATTGAACCGCCCCGCCCCTTGCTGCAGCCCGTCTCCTTGCCGAAGAGCTCACTCATCACCTCGCGGGCCGGCACACCACAGCTGAGGGCGTGGACGTGATCGCGATACGTGCTGCAGAACCAGTCGTGCTTCAGGCGCATGGCCTTGATCACCCCGGTGGAGACCGCCTCCTGACCGTTGTAGAGGTGAACGAAGCCGAACATCTTGCCGCGGTAGTACATCTCCGCGCATTTGTCCTCGAAGCGTCGGCCCAGGGTCATGTCGCGATAGAGCATCAGCCCTTCCTCGCGGCTGATCCGGGCCCCCTCCGCCGGGTAGAGCCCCTCAAGGCGAACCGCGTGGCTGCCGGCCTCAGCGCTCACGGCGGGGGTAGTGGGGGTGGTGGTTGCGGACGAGGAGAGATCCTGCGGCATGGACTGAGCTACGGAAGATCGCCGACCGACCAGCCGATCGTGCGCTGACTGTAGAGGGTCTCCCCACGTCGATCGGTTCAGCGCAGACCTCCCTCCGCCGACTGCGGCAGCTCCGGGGGCAACCACGGCCGCAGCTCAGCGAAAGCCGACAGCGGCGATTCCCGCCGAACACTCTCCTTACACTGCCTCCACCCTCGGTGTCACGGTTGGATCTGCCGATCGATCATTTCAGGTTGCTGGGCGTCAGCCCCGCCTCCGATGCCCAGGCCGTGCTGCGGACGCTTCAGCAGCGTCTCGATCGCGCCCCCGACCAGGGCTTCACCATGGAGACCCTGGAGGCCAGGGCCGATCTGCTGCGCTCCAGCGCCGACCTGCTCAGCGACCCGGTGCGCCGTTCGGCCTACGAGGCGGATCTCACCGCCCTGATCCGCACCGATCAGCCCGTGCAGCCCGCGCTGGAGATCCCGAGTTCACGGGAGGTCGCGGGACTGCTGCTGCTGCTGGAGGCCGGTCAGCCGCTCGAGTGCTGGGACATGGCCCGCAGCTGCCTGCAACCGCCCCAGGCCCCCGCCCTCGGCAGCAGCCGCGAAGCGGATCTGACCCTGCTGGCCGGCCTGGCCGCCCTCGATGCCGCGCGGGACTACCGCGATGAACGCCGCTTCGAGCAGGCGGCCCGGCTGCTGCAGGAGGGACTGCAGCTCCTCCAGCGCATGGGCCAGAACCCGGCCCTGCGCGAATCGATGCATCGCGAACTGGAGGACCTCACCCCCTACCGGGTGCTGGACCTGCTCAGCCGCGATCTCAGCTGCACGGCGGAGCGACAGGAGGGGATGGCGCTGCTGGAGCAGCTGGTGCGGCGCCGCGGCGGCCTGGAGGGAGAAGGGGATCCGTCCTTCCCCGCCGATGAATTCCAGGCCTTCTTCAAACAGATCCGCGGCTTTCTCACCGTGCAGGAGCAGGTCGATCTGTTCAGCCGCTGGGCCGATGCCGGATCCTCCACCGCCGATTTTCTGGCGGGCATCGCCCTGACGGCCTCCGGATTCGCCCGGCGCAAACCGGAACGCATCGCCGCCGCCCGCGACAGGCTGGCCGCCGGCGGCCGCCCGGCGGTGACCCCGCTGCTGGCCAACCTGCATCTGCTGCTGGGGGAGGTGGACAGCGCCATCGCCCTGTTCGAGGAGGGGGCCGCCAAGGATCTGCGCGCCTGGGCCTCCCGCCACAGCAACGACGGCCTGGCGCGCATCTGCGCCTACTGCCGGGACTGGCTCAGTCGCGACGTGCTGCCCGGCTATCGCGATCTCGACGCCGATCCCGATCTGGACGCCTACTTCAGCGATCGGGACGTGCTGGCCTGGGTGGAGCGAGAGGACCGGCGCAGCGGTCGCCACTACAGCAGCGCCCCCGCCGCTCCCGCTTCGGCGGCCCCACTGCCCCTGGGGGATTCCAGCTGGACCTTCTCCGAGACCTGGAACACCGACCTGCCCTTCAGTGCAGCAGCCGAACCCGGGGAGGATGCCCAGCCCCAACCGCCGAAACCACGCTGGCGACCTGGCCCGCTTCCGCCCCGGCTGACGCGCCTCGCCTCCTCCACGCGGGTGCGCTGGGGCATCGGCCTGTTCGGTCTGGCCGTGCTGCTGGGCCTCTCCGCCGCATGGTGGCGTTCCCGGCAGCCGCCCCAGACCGCCATCGCCCGGGTGCAGGCGATCCCCGTCGTGCCCTCCGGTGCCGCACCGGCCCCTGGGGCGACCGCGACTCGCCAGCCCCGCCCGGCACCGCTGAGCAAGCCGCCCGCAGCCATCCCCCTCACCATCGCCTCCCCCGACGAACGCCAGCTGCGCGGACTTCTGGAGGCCTGGCTCCGCGCCAAGACCGCCGTGCTCTCCGGAGCCCAGCCCCAGGGCGAGCTGGATCGCCTGGCCCGCCCCGGGCCGATCGATCGCCTGCAGGCAGAACGCCGCCAGGATCGGGAGGCCGGCCAGACCCAGGCGATCGAGGTGCAGGTCCGCAGCCTCCAGGTGATGGAGCGTTCCCCGGGTCGCATCGAGGTCCAGGCGGAACTGACCTATCGCGACAGCCGGCGCGATGCCCAGGGACGGGTGGTGGAGCGCACGCCCACGACGACCCTGCGCAATGGTTATGTATTCGGACGCGACGGCGACACCTGGCGCCTGGCGGCCACCTATTCAGGCCAGTGAGACCCTGCACCCATGTTTGACGAGCTCTCCCAGCGCTTCGAGGACGCAGTCAAGAGCCTGCGCGGCCAGGCCTCCATTTCCGACAGCAACGTCGAGGAGGCCCTCAGGCAGGTTCGCCGGGCGTTGCTCGACGCCGATGTCAGCCTGCCGGTGGTGCGCGAGTTCGTCGAGGACGTGCGCCGCAAGGCCATCGGCACCGAGGTGGTCCGCGGCATCAGCCCGGATCAGAAGTTCATCCAGCTGGTGCATGAACAGCTGGTCGAGACCATGGGCGGTGCCAACGCTCCCCTGGTGCGGGCCGAGCAGGCCCCGACCGTGATCCTGATGGCCGGCCTGCAGGGCGCCGGCAAGACCACCGCCACCGCCAAGCTGGCCCTGCATCTCAAGGATCAGGGTCAGCGCTGCCTGCTGGTGGCGGCGGATGTCTATCGCCCCGCCGCGATCGACCAGCTCGGCACCCTCGGCCGTCAGATCGGGGTGGAGGTGTTCAGCCTCGGCACGGATCGGAAACCGGAGGAGATCGCCGCCGAGGGGGTGGCCCGCGGCCGCAGCGAGGGCTTCGACACCGTGCTGGTGGACACGGCCGGCCGCCTCCAGATCGATCAGTCGATGATGGAGGAGATGGTGCGGATCCGCGAAGCGGCCTCCCCCGACGAGGTGCTGCTGGTGGTGGATTCGATGATCGGCCAGGAGGCGGCCGATCTCACCCGCGCCTTCCACGAACAGGTGGGCATCACCGGGGCTGTTCTCACCAAGCTCGACGGTGACTCCCGTGGCGGAGCCGCCCTCTCGATCCGCAAGGTCAGTGGCGCTCCGATCAAGTTCATCGGCACCGGCGAGAAGGTCGAGGCCCTGCAGCCCTTCCATCCCGAACGGATGGCCAGTCGCATCCTGGGCATGGGCGATGTGCTCACCCTGGTGGAGAAGGCCCAGAAGGAGGTGGAGCTGGCCGATGTGGCCAAGATGCAGCAGAAGCTGCAGGAGGCGAGCTTCGACTTCGCCGACTTCCTGCAGCAGATGCGCCTGATCAAGCGCATGGGCTCCCTCGGCGGCCTGATGAAGCTGATCCCCGGCATGAACAAGATCGACGACGGCATGCTCAAGCAGGGGGAGCAGCAGCTCAAGCGCATCGAGGCGATGATCGGCTCGATGACCCCGGCCGAGCGATCCCAGCCGGAACTGCTGGCCTCCCAACCGGCCCGGCGCCGCAGGATCGCCTCCGGCAGCGGTCACGCACCGGCCGACGTGGACAAGATGCTTGCCGATTTCCAGAAGATGCGCGGCTTCATGCAGCAGATGACCCGCGGAGGCCTGCCGGGGATGCCGGGGATGCCCGGCATGGGAGGGATGCCCGGCATGGGAGGGATGCCTGGAATGGGTGGCATGCCCGGCATGGGCGGCTTCCCCCAGCCCGGGGGGGGCGCCGGCCGCGGCGGCGCCGGCGGTGGCGGGGCTCCCCGACCGCAGCGCCCTCCCAAGAAGCGCAAGGGCTTCGCCGACCTCTGACTTGGCTCGGGGAGGTCGTGGGGTAGGGTTGCCGTTTGGACATTCACGGGTAAGGCCACGATGATCAAGCTCCGCCTGAAGCGGTTCGGCAAGAAGCGGGAAGCGAGTTTCCGTCTCGTGGCCACCAACAGCACGTCCCGCAGGGACGGCAGGCCGCTGCAGGAACTGGGCTTTTACAACCCCCGCACCAAGGAGACCCGCCTCGATGCCGAGGCCATCCGCGTGCGCCTGGAGCAGGGTGCCCAGCCCACCGATTCCGTGCGTTCCCTGCTGGAGAAGGGAGGCCTGCTTCCCAAGACCCTGAGGCCTGCCGAGGTGGTCGGCAAGCAGAAGCAGGCGGCCGCCCGGGAGGCCGAAGCAGCGGCTGCCCGCAAGGCCGAGGCGGAAGCCAAGGCCGCCGCTGCCGCGGAAGCCAAGGCCGCAGCCGAGGCTGCAGCGGCCACTGCGGCCACCGAAGCGGACGCGGAAGCCTGAGCGCCCCCCGTTCATCCGCCGCGGACGATTCCGCGGCTCCATCCGGGGAGGGCAGCGCAGGGGAATCCCGGCTGATTCCCCTGCCCACCCCGGAAGCAGCCCTGGCCCTGGCTGGTGCCGCCAATGAAACCCTGCAGCGCCTGGCGTCCCTGACGGGAGCCTCACTGGTGTTGCGCGGGCTGGATCTGGTCATCCAGGGCAGGCCCCCCCAGGTGGAACGGGCCGCCAGCCTGATCTCCCTGCTGCAGCCCCTGTGGAGCTGCGGAGAAGCCGTGGCCCCTGTGGACCTGCAGACGGCCCTCAACGCCCTGGACACCGGCCGGGATCGGGAACA
>JAYKJA010000044.1:0-9968 GCA_035285905.1 Synechococcaceae cyanobacterium | reverse complement strand
GGCCCACGCCGGTCTGATGGTGTTCTGGGCAGGCGCCATGATGCTGTTCGAGGTGAGTCACTTCACCTTTGACAAGCCGATGTATGAGCAGGGTCTGATCCTGTTCCCCCACGTGGCCACGCTTGGTCACGGCGTCGGTCCCGGCGGAGAGGTCACCGACCTCTATCCGTTCTTCGTGGTCGGCGTGCTTCACCTGATCAGCTCGGCGGTTCTCGGCCTCGGCGGTCTTTATCACGCCCTGCGTGGCCCTGAGATCCTCGAGAACTATTCCGCCTTCTTCTCCCAGGACTGGCGGGACAAGAATCAGATGACCAATATCATTGGTTATCACCTGATTCTGCTTGGCGTCGGCGCGCTGCTGCTCGTCTTCAAGGCCATGTTCTTCGGCGGTGTCTATGACACCTGGGCTCCCGGTGGCGGTGACGTGCGCCTGATCACCAATCCCACCCTGAGTCCTGCCGTCATCTTCGGCTACCTCACCCGTGCCCCCTTCGGTGGCGAAGGCTGGATCATCGGTGTCGACTCCATGGAGGACATCATCGGTGGCCACATCTGGATCGGCCTGATCTGCATCTTCGGTGGGATCTGGCACGTCATCACCAAGCCCTTCGGCTGGGTGCGTCGCGCCTTCATCTGGAATGGTGAGGCCTACCTGAGCTACAGCCTCGGCGCTCTGAGCTTCATGAGCTTCATCGCCTCGGCCTACATCTGGTTCAACAACACCGCCTATCCTTCGGAGTTCTACGGCCCGACCAACGCCGAAGCCTCCCAGGCCCAGAGTTTCACCTTCCTGGTCCGTGACCAACGTCTCGGTGCCAACATCGGTTCCGCCATGGGCCCCACCGGCCTTGGCAAATACCTGATGCGCTCCCCCACCGGTGAGATCATCTTCGGTGGTGAAACGATGCGCTTCTGGGACTTCCGCGGTCCCTGGCTGGAGCCCCTGCGTGGCCCCAACGGCCTGTCCCTGGACAAGCTCCAGAACGACATCCAGCCCTGGCAGGTCCGTCGTGCAGCCGAGTACATGACTCACGCGCCCAACGCGTCGATCAACTCGGTCGGTGGCATCATCACCGAGCCCAATTCGGTCAACTACGTCAACATCCGTCAGTGGTTGGCGGCCACCCAGTTCGTGCTCGCCTTCTTCTTCCTGGTGGGCCACCTGTGGCACGCCGGTCGCGCCCGCGCTGCAGCCGCTGGCTTCGAGAAGGGCATTGACCGTCAGGCCGAGCCCACCCTTGCCATGCCTGACCTCGACTGATTGTCGATTCGCTGGTCACTCAGCCATTTCACCCCCGCCCCGGCGGGGGTTTTTTCATGGTCCAGAACACGCCTTCTTATCGCCATTGCCAGGGCTTCTGAGCCAGAGATCCCGAGCGCGACCAGCCCACACCAACTCACATCGGACCCTGTCTGAAAGGGTGCCGGAATGCGGAAACTCGCTAATTTGAAACAGCTTCACCTTTGCGGCAGATGATCTCCAGCCTGAAACGTGCCCATGGTCCGGCGCTGCTGATTCGCTCCCTCGCGCTGACGACTCTGGCCATCACCGGCTCGGATGCCCTGCTGGCCGCCTCCCGGGCCAGACCGATCGAATCTCCCAACCAGGGGGTGCTCTGCGATCAGCAGGCCCAGCGCTGTTACGACGAGATGGGTCTCTCGCTCGGCCTCACCCGCACTTACTACGGAGTGATGGCGGAGCAACGGGCGATGGCCGAGCTGGGTGGGCGCAGACCGCCCCGGCGCTTCAATCTCAGCAACGGCGTTTTCTGTGATGTCGACGTGCGCACCTGCTGGCGCGATGGTCGCAACCGCAACCAGATCGCCGAGCGCCTCACCCGTGACCTGTTCGGCTCCCTGCCCGGGCCCGTGCCGAAACCCACGCCCACTCCCACTCCCACGCCGACCCCGTCGCCCACCCCTGCGGCCAACCTGACCTACCCCATGCCCGGGGTGATCTGTGACACATTCTTCAAGATCTGCTACGACCGTCAGGGTGTCTCCCAGGTGATCAGCGCCAGCACCTACGGGGCGGTCGGCATGCGCAATGCCACGGCCGCCATCCAGCAGGGCCTGCAGCGCCAGTTCGTGCTCAGCAACGGCACCCTCTGCGATGTGCGCACCCCGGGCTGCTGGTCCGATGGAGCGGCCCGGCGCATTCCCGCCAGCGGCATCAACGCCCAGCTGTTCGGCACCAGCCCCTCCGGCGGCGGCAGCGGCACGGCAACCGGCAGCTGCCGCCTGCAGCGCGGCTTCCAGCTTCTGTACAACGGCGGCTGCCAGCTGATTCAGCAGCAGGATGGCAATCGTCTGCGCTTCATCGCCCAGCTGGGCAATGGCGCCAGCTATACCTTCATCGCCCGGGATGGCAGTTATCGCATCAGTGACGGCAGCGGCGGCAGCTGGCCCGTCAGCCACACGGACCGGGGGCGGTCAGCCCAGTTCCGCTGGGCCGACATGAGCCTGGATGTGACGCAGAATTCCTACATCGGGACCCCCGGTCTCGGCCGCACCCTCGGCAACCTGCTGGAGGGTCTGTTCAACTGACCGCTCGCCGTCAGCCCGCCGCCCAATGGCGTCTGGTCCCCTGGATCCAGACCCGATTGGGCGGCTGAGCATGCGGAACGCCGCAGCGCCGGCATCCCGGCGACGCCTGCGACCCCCCATCGCATCCTGGGAGCCCCGGCACGGCCCCGGCCCTCAGCCCAGCGCACTGAGCCAGCGTCGCAGCAGCGGCAGGCTCAGGCCGATCACATTGCTCCAGCACCCTTCGATGCGCTCCACCACCAGTCCTCCCACACCCTCCAGGGCGAATCCGCCGGCACAGGCCAGCGGTTCACCGGTTTCGATGTAGCGCGCGATCTCCTCCTCCCGCAGCGCCGCGAACACCACCCCCGTCACCACCGTTTCCAGGAGACATCCCTCAGGGCCGAGCAGGCAGTGACCGGTCATCAGCTCGGCCCGCTGACCCGCCAGGCGTCTCCAGCGCTGATGCGCCTGGACCGCATCAACGGGTTTGCCGAACAGCTCTCCGCCATGGACCAGCAGCGAATCGCACCCCAGAATCCAGCGGAATCCGGCCTCTCCGGCTTCGTGCCGGCCCTCGCCCTGGGCGGCCTGCGGCAGGGCCGCCGCTGAGGGCCCGCATGGCCAGCGGTCCACCCCCTCCAGGCCCAGGGATGCGGCCACGGCCCGGGCCTTGGCCTCCGCGAGCCGCTGCACCAGCTCCGCCGGGCCGGCCGCCGCATGGCCCTCCTCATCGACGCCGCTCACCTGGCAGCGATGGGCGATGCGGGCCTGCTCCAGCAGGCGGCGACGGGCGGGCGATGCGGAGGCGAGCAGCAGCATGACCAGGGGAGCGAGCCACCCCAGCCTGCCCCCCGACACCCCGGACGTTGGCTCCACCACCGGCGGGGCCGGCGGCCAGAATGCCGCCATGGAGGCTCTGTTGTCCGATCATCGCGCCCTGCTGCGGGCCAGGCGGGCCCTGGCCTGCCTGCCGTTCCGTCGCGCCTTCTATGACAGCCTCCGCGAGGGATCCCTTGCGGCGGGTTCAGTGGCCCGGGGCGGCCCCGCCGCAGAACTCTGTTTCGCTCCCCTCTCGGCCGACCAGGCCGAAGACCACTTTCTGTGGCTGATCCGCCTCGGGGTGCTGCGCCGCGAAGTCGACGGCCAGGGGCTCACCGGACGGGTGCGGCTCACCCCCATGGGCCGGCAGCTGCTGGACGGGCTGCCGGCCGAGGTGCCTCGGGCAGGTCCCTGGCGGCGGCTGCGGGGATTCTGCAGCCGCCATCGGCCACGGCTGCCGTGAACGGCCCCGAGACCTCCGGCCCGCAGGCGGCCCCGACCGCACCGGCCACGCCGCTGATGGTGCTTGGGACCAGCAGCGGCGCCGGCAAATCCCTGATGACGGCAGCCCTCTGCCGGGTGCTGTGCCGTCGCGGCCAACAGCCCCTGCCGTTCAAGGGGCAGAACATGAGCCTCAACGCCTGGGTGGACGGCAGCGGCGGCGAGATGGCCTATTCCCAGGCCCTGCAGGCCTGGGCGGCCGGGCTGGAGCCGCGGGTGGCGATGAATCCCGTGCTGCTCAAACCGCGGGGGGACAGCGTCAGCGAAGTGATCCACCTGGGCCGCTCCGTCGGCACCGCCCGGGCCGAGCACTACTACCGCGACTGGTTCCGCCCCGGCTGGGCGGCGATCCGCCGGGGCCTCGACGATCTCGTCAGCGACCATCCCGGCGGTCGCCTGGTGCTGGAAGGGGCGGGCAGCCCGGTGGAGGTCGATCTGCAGGCCCGCGATCTCACCAATCTGCGCCTGGCCCTCTACCTGCGCGCCCGCTGCCTGCTGGTGGCCGACATCGAGCGGGGCGGCGTGTTCGCCCAGGTCGTCGGCACCCTGGCGCTGCTCAGACCGGTGGAACGGCGCCTCATCCGCGGCATCCTGATCAATCGCTTCCGGGGCCGCTCCGAACTGTTCGACGAGGGGCGCCTCTGGCTGGAGCGGACCACCGGGGTCCCGGTGCTCGGAGTGATGCCCTGGCTTGAGGAGCTGTTCCCTCCGGAGGATTCGCTGGATCTGCTCGAGCGACGGGGGCGCAAGGCTGGGGCGGAACTGGAGATCGCCGTGCTGAGGCTGCCCTCGCTCAGCAACTTCTCCGATCTGGATCCGCTGGAGGCCGAGCCCTCGGTGCAGCTGCGCTGGCTGCAGCCGGGGCAGGAGCTGGGCCGGCCCGATGCCGTGATCCTGCCGGGCAGCAAACAGACGCTGCGGGATCTGGAGGCCCTGCAGCAGGGCGGCACCGCCGAGGCGCTGCGTCACTACCTCGCCGGCGGCGGACACCTGTTCGGCATCTGCGGCGGCCTGCAGATGCTCGGCAGCACCCTGCGGGATCCCCTGGGCCAGGAGGGCGGTTCCGCCCCTGGGGATCGCAGCGTGCCGGGCCTGGCCCTGCTGCCGCTGCACACCGTGTTCGATGCGAGCAAGACCCTGCGCCAGCGCCGCAGCCAGGCCCTCTGGCCAGCCGGCCCCGCGCTGCCGCTGCAGGGATTCGAACTGCATGCCGGTCGCAGTGAAGGCCAGGGACTGCCCCTGGCCGCCGAAACGGGCCTCGGCTGGTGGGATGGAGAAGGCGCCGTCGCCGGCACCTACCTGCACGGGATCTTCGACAACGGCCCCTGGAGGCGCCGCTGGCTCAACCGCCTGCGGGACCGCCGCAGCCTGACGCCCCTCTCCGAACAGGTGCCCGACCATGGGGAGCAGCGGGAGCTGCTGCTCGACCGGTTGGCCGATGCCTTCGAGCGGCACGTCTGCCTCGGGCCCCTGCTGTCCTGAACCCGGGAGCGGCTTGGGGCCGAGGGCCCCACCTAGCGTGGTGAGTCAGCCTGGGAGCGAAGGATTTGCCGCAGCCAGCGATCCGCATCGACTGGCCGGAGGGCCGCCTGTCGCAGGCCGCGATCGGCCAGCCCTGGCTGCAGGCAGCAGCTGAGGCCGGGGTGATGGTGCCGACCGGGTGCCTGGGGGGATCCTGCGGTGCCTGCGAGATCGAGGTCAACGGCCAGGTGGTGCGAGCCTGCGTTGCCACCGTGCCCAACAGCCGCTCCGGACGGCTGTCGGTGACCCTGGCGGCCGATCCCTACTGGTGACCTCGGCGGGAGTTGCCCCCGCCGCTCCAGGACTCAGGGCTCCAGCTCGATCAGCCCCCCTCCGAGCAGGGTGTCCCCGTCGTAGAAGACGGCCGCCTGCCCCGGGGTGATCGAGAACTGGTCCTCGGCGAAATCGAGCCGACAGCGGTGGGGACGGCCGGCCTCGCGATCGCGGTCTGTGGCGGGGAGGGGCGTGAGCAGGGCCGTCTCCGGCTGGCTGCGGTAGCGCACCTGAACCTCCACCGGCCTGGCCTGCGCCGGCGGCGGGATTGAGACCCAGTTGACCGCACCCACCAGACAGGACGGTCGCGAAGCCTCCCGCCGCGGGGCCACCACCACCCGGTTGAAGGCGGCATCGAGGCGGATGACGTGCAGCGGTTCGCTCCAGGCGACCCCGAGCCCCTTGCGCTGACCGATGGTGAAGTGCTCGATGCCATCGTGCTGGCCGACCAGGGTCCCGTCCGCCAGGACGATTTCACCCTGGCGAGGCGGCAGATGGGCATCGAGGAAGGCCCGCATCGAGCCGTGATGATCAGCCAGACAGAGATCCTGGCTCTCCGGCTTCTCCGCGGTGCGCAACCCCAGCCGGGCCGCTTCCAGGCGGGTGTCCGGCTTGGACAGCTCCCCCAGGGGAAACACCAGCCGCGAGAGCACCTGCTGCGGCAGGTCGTAGAGGAAGTAGCTCTGGTCCTTGTGGCGATCCAGGCCACGCAGGAGCGCATGGCGGCCCTGGGGCTCCGTCGCCGGGCGCACGCGGGCGTAATGCCCGGTGGCCAGCCGGGCAATGCCCCGTTCCGCTTCCGCCCAGGCGAGCATCGGCCCGAACTTCACCTCCCGGTTGCAGCGGGAGCAGGGCAGCGGGGTCTGCCCCTGGCTGTAGCCCTCCACCAGAAACGCGACGATCTGCTGGCGGAAGCGTTCGCGAAAGTCCACCAGATGGTGAGGGATCTCCAGCTGCTCGCAGATGCCGGCGGCATCGACGAGACCCTCGGCGCAGCAGGCCCCCTTCCCCTTCATCAGCCAGAGGGTCAGGCCCTCCACCTCCCAGCCGGCCTCCACCAGCAGGGCCGCGGTGAGGGAACTGTCCACGCCGCCGGAGAGGCCCACCACCACCCGTCGCTCCCCGGGCCAGCAGCGCAGCTGCTCCAGCACGGCACGGCCCGCCGGCGTGGCGGGGCACCCCTGGGCGGAACGGCGGAGCATGGCTTGCTGGGCCGAGGGGCCGGAGGGATCCAGCGGGCGGGGAGGGGCTGGCGCGGACACGGGGAGGGAACCGCTGCGCGGAATGGGATCCCCTCCATCATGGGGGGCGGTGCCGCCCGAGCGTCTTGTCCTCCGCCAGCCGTGCCGCCGCGTCCCCCCCCGTCCCGTCGCCGCAGGCCTGGCCGGAGGCCGATGCCTCCCACCTGCTGGTGACGTCGGCCCAGATGGCGGATCTGGAGGCCGGCCTGTTCGCCAGTGGGCTGCCGGTGGAGTCGCTGATGGAGAAAGCGGCCCTGGCGGTGAGCCGCCAGCTGCTGCAGCGCCTGTCGGATCAGGGCCCGGAGGGTCCGCACTGGAGTCGGGGGGACGGCGTCGTGGTGCTGGTCGGCCCGGGACACAACGGCGGTGACGGGCTTGTGGTGGCACGGGAACTGCATCTGGCGGGGGTGCCCGTGCGGCTGTGGTGTCCGTTCGAGCGGCTGCGGCCCCTCTGCGAGACCCACCTGCGCCATGCGCTCTGGCTCGGAGTACCGCGGCTGGAGGAGCCTCCGGAGGGCCGCGACGACGCCCTGTGGGTGGATGCGCTGTTCGGGATCGGCCAGAACCGGGCCCCAGGGGCGGAGCTGGAGGCGCTGCTGCAGGAGCGCCAGCGGCAGCGACCGGGACGGCTGGCGGCGATCGACGTGCCCACGGGCCTCTGCGCCGACAGCGGGCGCCGGCTGGGGGCGACGGCCGCGATGGCATCGCTCACCTGGAGCATCGGCCTGATCAAACGGGGCCTGGTGCAGGATGCCGCCCTCGCCCATGTGGGCCGCCTGGAACGGATCGACCTCGCCCTGCCGGCGGACCTGCTGGCGAGCCTGCCACCGTCGCGGCCCCTGGGCCTCACCGCAGCGGACCAGCGGCAGGCACCACGGCCACAGCCGCTGCCCGATGCCGCCAAATACGGGCGCGGGCGGCTGCTGGTGGTGGCCGGCAGCCGCGCCTACCCGGGAGCCGCCCACCTGGCCCTGCTGGGCGCCGGCGCCAGCGGCTGCGGCAGCCTGCGGGCTCTGTTGCCCCCGGATCTGTCGCGTGACCTCTGGCAGGTGCTGCCCCATGTGATCGCCCTGCCGGCGGAGGGAGCCTGCCGGGATGGCTCACCTCTTGCCTCCCTGGCGGCGGGCGCCGGGCACCTGCTCGACCGGGGCCGGCTGGATGCGGTGCTGATCGGACCGGGGCTGGGCCTGGATCGCTCTCCTGGGGAGGATCGCCTGTGGCCCGCCCTGGGACGGTTCGCGGGATTGCTGGTGCTGGATGCGGATGGGCTCAACCGCCTGGCGGCCGCAGCGGCCGGGGAGCCGGCGCTGGACTGGCTGCGCCGACGGCAGGGACCAACCTGGCTGACGCCCCATGCGGGCGAGTTTGCGCGGCTGTTCCCCTCCCTGGCGGACCTTCCGCCGCTCGAGGCCGCCGCCCGGGCGGCCCGGGAGAGCGGCGCCACCGTGCTGCTGAAGGGAGCCCGCAGCGTGATCGCGGACCCGGCCGGTGGGCGCTGGCAACTGCTGGAAGCCAGTTCCGCCGCGGCGAGGGCGGGCCTGGGGGACGTGCTGGCGGGTTACGCGGCCGGCTGGGGGGCCGTGGGGATGGCGGCGGAGGGGCGGGCGGAGGGCTCCCTGCTGGCTGTGGCGGGCCTGGATCACGCGCTGGCCGGAATGCGGCTGGCCGAGGCAGGGACGGGTCAGGTCACCCCGATGGCCGTCGCCCGACAGCTCGGCCTGTCGGCAAGCGGCTGAACTGGTCCAGGCCCCGGGGCGCAACGGGATCCACCGCCAGCCGATGAACCGGAGTGGCGCAAGTGAGATTGTCGCGACAACGCAATAACGGGCTTTGTTCAGGCCAATCAGCGCATGCACACCGCCCGACCCGGGGCATGATGTGTGGGAATCGTGTGGTTTCGCAATCGGAATCTAAAGGGTTGCTGAAATTAGCTCGGCCCTGGGCAACGTGTCCCTGATAGTTAAAAGCCCCTCTCTTTGACCTCATGTCGGCATCCTCCGCCAGGGTGGGCGAACGATCGAGTCGTCGCTCTGGCGATTCGATGACCTGGTATCTCGCCTCGATCGGCCGGGAGCCGCTGCTGACGCCCGCAGAGGAAATTGAGCTTGGCAATCAGGTCCAGGCGATGATGGCCTTGGTTGAACAGCGCAAGGAAAGCTATACGAGCCAGGAGCAGAAATTAATCAAGATCGGCCGCCGCTCCAAAGAGCGGATGATGAAGGCCAACCTGCGTCTGGTCGTCAGTGTGGCCAAGAAATATCAGGGCAAAGGCATGGAGCTCCTCGACCTGATTCAGGAAGGTTCCCTGGGGTTGGAGAGGGCGGTCGAAAAGTTTGACCCCACCCGCGGATACAAATTCTCCACCTATGCCTTCTGGTGGATCCGCCAGAGCATGACCCGCGCCATCGCCTGCCAGTCACGCACCATTCGCCTGCCGGTGCACCTCAGCGAACGTCTCACCGCGATCAGACGCGTCAGCCTGGATCTGGCCCACAAGCTCGGCGCCATGCCCAGCCGCCGGGAGATCGCTGAAGCGCTGGACATGCCGATCGAGGAGCTGGATTCACTGCTGCGGCAGGCCCTGACCACCTCCAGCCTCGATGCACCGATTCATGCCGACGAGGGGCGCAGTTTTCTCGGCGACCTGATTGCCGACTCCAGCACCGAGGAGCCGCTGGAGCAGGTGGAGCGCGGCATGCATCACGAGCAGCTCGGACGCTGGCTCACCCACCTGACGGATCAGGAGCGGGAAGTTCTGGCTCTGCGCTTCGGGCTGGAGGGCAACGAGCGCCAGACCCTGGCCGAAATCGGACGCCAGCTGGATGTCTCCCGGGAACGGGTCCGTCAGGTGGAGCTGAAAGCCCTGCGCAAGCTGCGCAACCTCACCCGCCGTCAGAACCCGGCGACCTGACCCCTGCAGCAGCGGCATCCCTGGGGGCTGGGCGGGAGACGGGCCAGACCCGAGGATCCCGAGCCCTGCACGGCCCGGATGGGATCTGGAGGGCAAGGCTGCGCTCCAGGGCGAGGAACCTGCTGAACACCCATCACCCGGTCCCTGATCCCTCGGAAACCGGGACACTCTGG
>JAYKJA010000043.1:0-12880 GCA_035285905.1 Synechococcaceae cyanobacterium | reverse complement strand
TCTGCTCATCGACAGGGAGGGATCCGATCTGGAAGATGTCGTCATGCCCGTAGTTGGTGATGAACGAAATCAGCAGCAGCAGGCTGCCGGCTATCAGGGTGGTGAATCCCTGGGTGTCGAGCCAGGGGCGCCGGGGCAGCAGGGGCTCTGGGAACTCTGGATCCTCAGGAGTTTCCGGCGGCAAAGCTTGGACCATGACGCTAACGGCGCCAGCGGCGGTGCGCTCTGCTTATAGTACATCTGCACCATGGCGGCCTCGATGGGCTCTGCTGGATGGGCAAGCCATGCGCTCGGGACTTCCCTGCGCCAGGCAATCGGAGCTCCTCCAGCAAGACAGCCAGGGCCGCATCCCACTGGAGTCGGTGGCGACCAGGTGGACTGCCGGCAAAACGGACCCGACAGGGAGCCACGCACGCGCCAGGCTGTTCTCATCCCCGTCCGCGCCTGCTCACGCGGCACCCGTTGTCCCTCGGCGTCCGGAGGCCATGATCTCCCCCCTCCCGCTTCTGCGACCTCTCCATCTGCTGCCCTCCCTGCTGCTCCTCTCCGGCTTGTCCCTCCCCGCTGACCCCCGTCTGCCCGGCCTGCAGCCAGCCTCCGCCGCCGCACTCCTCCCCGTCGAGGGCGTGGTGCTCCGGATCAGCGGCAACCACATGCCCGGCCCCGGATCTCCTCGCCCCTCCTCCCCCTCCCCCGGCCGCTCCGTGGTCGCCATCCGCGGCCTGCTTCCGTCCTCCGGCCAGCCTCTGTGGTCCCTGCCTCTGCCCTCCGGCCGCCTGCTCGGCCGTGCCGTCACCGATTCGCGGGGGCGCTTCCGCCTGTCCCTGCCCCCCGGCACGGTGACCCTGCTGATCGAAGTGCCCGGCGGGTTTTACCTCAACAGCTTTGATGGCCTCGCCCGCTTCTCCAGCGTGACCGTGGCCCCCGGCCTGGCTCCTCTGCGGCTGGTGGACGACCGCGGCGCGGTCCACTGAGCCGACCCTGCAAAGCCGGGCACGTGGAGCGGCCCCGGTGGCGGGGCCCCTCCGCCGCGGCTCCGTGCGCGGGGCTCAGCCCTGGGCTCCCGCCCGCTCCAGCACCCCCTTGCTGCTCGGCACCGCTCCGGCACGTCGCGGATCGGGCTCCACCGCCATCCGCAGCGCCCGCGCGAAGGCCTTGAATCCCGCCTCGACGATGTGGTGCGAATTCACCCCCTCCAGCTGGCGGATGTGCAGCGTCAGCCCGGCATTGTTCGCCACCGCCACGAAGAACTCCTTGACCAGTTCGGTGTCGTAACTGCCGATCTTCTGCGCCGGGATCGTCAACCCGAAGCTGAGATGGGGCCTGCCGCTGCAATCGAGCACCACCTGCACCAGCGCCTCATCCAGCGGCGCCACGAAATGGCCGAAACGGTGGATGCCGCGCCGGTCCGCCAGGGCCATCGCCAGGGCCTGCCCGATGGCGATGCCCACATCCTCATTGGTGTGGTGGTCATCGATGTGCGTGTCTCCCCGGGCCGTCACCTCCAGGTCGATCAGCCCATGGCTGCTGAGCTGATGCAGCATGTGATCGAGGAACGGCACGCCGGTGGCCACCTGGCAGCGCCCCTCCCCATCCAGGTTCAGGGTCACCTGCACATCGGTCTCTCCGGTGACGCGGTGGATGCTGCCGGTGCGCTCCGGGCCTCGGGAGGTGCCGTTGTGCATGCTCTCTCGCGCCCCGCAGGGCGTGGGATCGGGATGCTCCGATCATGCCAACTCCCTCCTCCTCCTCCAGCTCCTCTGCAGCCCGACGCCGCCCCCGGCTCCCGCTCCGGGCCAGGGACGCTTCAGGTCCAGACCATCTCCTGCGGCCCCTGGGGCGGTTGGGCCAGCGGATGGGAAGGCCCCAGCAGATCAGCGCTCAACCCCGCGCAGTAATGCCCCAGCGGCAGTCCCGTCAGCCGGTTGCGCAGCGGCTCGTCATGCCAGCAGCTCAGCCGTTCCGCCGCCACGAACCCCAGCATCAGCAGAGCCCCCAGCACCCCCGCATGGGGCAGGGTGCGCGTGTGGGTCTCCAGCGAGAGGAACAACGCATAGCCGAACGCCCACACCATCAACCGGGCCAGCAGCATGTAACCCGCCGGAAACGGCGTCGTCGCCAGGCGCTCCAGGGCTCCCAGCGGCTGTTCCATCGCCGTCAGCACCTGGGTCAGCGTGCTCAGCGCCATCGGCTCCAGGCCGTGCTCCGCCGCCAGCCCGTGGAGCGCCTCAGCCTGGGCCCGCAGCAGGGCGCGGCTGCCGGCATTCGGGCAGGGCCAGCGCAGCGCCGAGCCCGCCGCTCCCTCCTGCTCCTCCGGCTCCAACCCGGCCATGGGGGCCTGCCGCCAGGCCGCGGCCGGCGTCTCCACCCGCCGTCTCAGGGTCTCCAGAGCCTGCGGTTGCACCGGCTCCAGCCCCGGGCGCAGCTCAGCCGCCAGCGTCCAGACCAGCAGCACCTGCCGCTCCTGCAGCTGCCGCAGGTCATGCCGCAGCCGCTGCGGATCCCCCGGCGACAACACCGGCCTCAGGGCGATCAGGCTGAGATGCCACGCGCGGGAATGGCCCCGCAGCGCTCCCCACAGCCTGCGCGCCTCCCACCAGCGGCCATGGGAGAGGTTGAGCCGGAAGGCCAGCAGCACCGAACTGGCCACCCCCAGCAACGGCACCACCAGATCGGGGGTCAGGCGTCGACCCAGCTGGGGACTCAGCGGCAGGCTCAGCAGGCAGACCAGCACCACCAGCAGCAGCTCCCCCCGCATCGTCCAGCCCAGCAGCGCCAGCACCTTCAGCCCTCCGGCGCGACCCTGCACCCTCAACATCGCCTCTCTCCCCCCAGGCCTCCGGGTGCGGTGCGATGCCGCGGCCTCAGCATGGCTCCCCTCCTTCGGGTTCCACCCCGCCAGCAGCCGGGCCTCGGGCAGGGCGATCGCGCCAGCGCCGCAGCAGGTCCCCGTAGGCCTCGAGGCGGCGATCCCGCAGGAACGGCCACCAGCGCCGCACCGTCTCGCTGCGCCCCAGATCCAGGTCCACCAGCAGCTCCGTCTCCCCGTCGACCGGCGCCTCGGCCAGCAGCTCCCCCTGGGGACCGCAGGCGAAGCTGCTGCCCCAGAACTCCAGGCCCTGGCCGGCCGCCTGCGGATCCCGCTCCAGCCCGCAGCGGTTCACCGCCAGCAGCGGCAGTCCGTTGGCGATCGCATGGCCCCGCTGCACCGTGATCCAGGCCTGACGCTGCCGCTGGCGTTCGTCCGGCGCCTCCGCCGGATCCCAGCCGATGGCGGTGGGATACAACAGCAGCTCGGCTCCGGCCAGCGCCATCAGCCGCGCCGCCTCCGGATACCACTGGTCCCAGCAGATCAGCAGCCCCAGCCGGCCGACGCTGCAGTCGATCGGCTCAAACCCCAGATCCCCCGGCGCGAAATAGAACTTCTCGTGAAATCCCGGATCATCCGGGATGTGCATCTTGCGGTACATCCCGGCGATCGTGCCGTCCCGCTCCAGCACCACCGCCGTGTTGTGGCTCAGGCCCGCCGCCCTCCTCTCGAACAGGCTGATCACCAGCACCACCCCCAGCTCCCGCGCCAGGGCGCCATAGCGCTGCGTCGAGGGTCCGGGGATCGGCTCCGCCAGATCGTGCAGCGCCACGTCCTCTCTCTGGCAGAAGTAGGGCCCCGCCTGCAGTTCCTGGCAGACCAGCAGCTGCGCCCCGGCCGCCGCCGCCCGGCGCAGGGCCGCCTCGGTGGAGCGCTGCATCGAGGCGGCATCTCCGGTCCAGCGCTGCTGCAGCAGCGCCACCCGCAGCAGGCGGCCGCCTCCCGGCGGGGTCCCTCCGACCGCAGCGGCAGGGGCTGGTGCCGGGGCCGCGGCCCCGGCGGACGGGGGCGGCAGCGGCTGGGCGCAGGCGGACTGCGGGAACACCGCCGCCGGGATCTGCATCGTGGCGCAGTGGAGCGAACCGTGCTGCAGCAGCAGCGCCTCGCCGTTCAGCGGCTGGATCGTCCAGCCCGGACAGGCCTCCGCCCAGGCGGCGGCAGCGGCGCGATCCCGCTCCGGGTCGCCGTAGACCGGCAGCAGCACCGTGCCGTTGAGGAACAGGGCATTGGCATAGGTGGCCGGCAGCGGGCGGCCGTCATCCGGCGCCCAGCGGGGCGGACCCGCCGGCAACGCCACCAGGCGGTAGGGCGTGCCCCGCAGCGTGCGCAGGCCCTCCAGCTGGCGGCGCAGGGGACCGTCCGCAACCGCGCGATCGGCAGTCACGGCATCCTCCACATAAACGAGCGTGTCCCCCGGGCAGAAGCGCACCAGCGTGTCGATGTGGGCGTCGGTGTCGTCCCCCGCCAGCGCCTCCTGATCCAGCCACAGCACCCTCTCCGCCCCCAGGTGGCGACGCAGCTCCTGCTCCAGGGCCGGGCGGTCCAGCTGCGGGTTGCGGCTCGGGGCCAGCAGGCAGGTGCTGGTGGTGAGCAGCGTGCCGGCTCCGTCGCTGTCGATGCTGCCGCCCTCCAGCACCAGCGGCAGGCGCTGCCAGGGCACCGCCCCCAGAACGCCGCTGGCCTGGAGCGCGGCGCAGGCGGCGTCATCCCCGGCGCTGCCGTACTTGCCTCCCCAGCCGTTGAACACGAAATCCAGCAGCAGCGGCCGCTCCACCGCAGGCGACGGGGCCCCGGCGCCGCCGGGCTGCCCCTGCGCCTCGCTCTCCAGCACCGTGATCGGGCCGTAATCGCGGGTCCAGGTGTCGCGGGCCGGACTGGCCAGCAGGCGCAGCCGAGGGGTGCGGGCCAGCGCCTGCAGGGGCTCCCCCAGCTCCTGCAGCACCTGCGGCGGGTCCTCCACCAGCAGCAGCACCGGCACCCGCTCGGCCAGCGCCGCCAGCAGGCGCCGATAACACTCCCTGACCTCCTGCAGATAGGGGGCCCAGTCGCCGTCGGCCCGGGGCCAGGCCAGCAGCACCGCCCCCACCGGCTCCCACTCCGCCGGCAGCCTGCGCCGCCGCCGGCCGTTGACCTGGTCTCCCATCTCCCGTCCTCCGCTGGCTGCTGTTGGCTGGCGCCTCTCAAGCCTGGGGCAACGGCCTCCCGCGGCGCCATCGGACCTCGCCGCAGGCAGGGCTCCGCAGATCCGCGGCGGCGGCCGTCCCCCGTGTCAGCGTGAGGCCTGGACCCACCCTGCGGCCGGCGGCATGAAGAAGCTGATCAATGCCCCGGCCGATGTGGTGGCCGAAGCCCTGGCGGGCATGGCCATCGCCGAACCCTCGCTGCGCATCGACCCGCAGCAGAAGCTGATCTACCGGGCCACCCCCAAGGCCGACGGTCGGGTGGCCCTGGTCTCCGGAGGCGGCTCCGGCCATGAGCCTCTGCATGGCGGCTACGTGGGCTTCGGCATGCTCGATGCCGCCTGCTGCGGCGAGATCTTCACCTCCCCCACCCCGGATCAGGTGCTGGCGGCGACCCGGGAGGTGGACCGCGGTGCCGGGGTGCTCCACATCGTCAAGAACTACAGCGGCGATGTGATGAATTTCGAGATGGCCGCCGAACTGGTGCGCGCCGAGAGCTCCGTGGACGTGGCCGCAGTGCTCGTGCAGGACGACGTGGCTGTGCAGGATTCGCTGTTCACCTCCGGACGCCGCGGCGTGGGCCTGACGGTGCTGCTGGAGAAGATCCTCGGCGCGGCCGCGGAGGAGGGACTGCCGCTGCACGGGCTGCTCAGCCTGGCGGAGCGGGTGAACGCCGGCGGTCGCTCCATGGGGGTGGCCCTGAGCTCCTGCACCGTGCCCAGCGTGGGCCGGCCCACCTTTGCGCTGCCCGACGATCAGATCGAACTGGGCATCGGCATCCACGGCGAACCCGGCCGGCAGCGGCTGCCCTGGGCTCCCGCGGCCGAGATCGCGGCCCTGCTGCTGGATCCCATCCTGTCCGACCGCGACTACCGCGGCACCAACGGCATCGTGATGCTCAACGGCATGGGCGGCACGCCGCTGCTGGAGCTCTACCTGATGCTGGGTGAAGTGGCCGCCCTGCTGGCGAAGCACGGCGTCTGCGTGGCCCGCTCCCTGGTCGGCAACGCCATCACCTCCCTCGACATGGCCGGCTGCTCCCTCACCCTGCTCGCCGCCGACGAGGAGCTGCTGCGCCTCTGGGATGCGCCGGTGCAGACGCCCTCCCTGCGCTGGGGGCGCTGAGCCGATGGCCCCGACGCAGGACCGCTTCTCCCTGCCCCAGGCCCAGGCCTGGCTGCGCGGCTTCCACGACCGCGTCCTGGCCCAGGAATCCCTGCTGACCGAACTCGATGCCGCCATCGGCGACGCCGACCACGGCACCAACATGGCCCGGGGGTTGCGGGCCGTGGCAGCCCGGCCGGAGCTGGCAGCGGCCCCCACGCTGCAGGCGCTGCTGCGGGCCGCCGGCATGGCCCTGGTGGCCTCGGTGGGAGGCGCCTCCGGGCCGCTCTACGGCACCTTCCTGCTGCGCTGCGCCGGCGGCCTCGGCCCGGCGGATTCCGCCGCCGCGGCTGATCTGGCCGCCGCCCTGCGACTCGGACTCGACGGCCTCGCCGAACGGGGCCGGGCCAGCCCCGGCGACAAGACCATGCTCGATGCCCTCTCGCCGGCGGTGTCAGCCTTCGAGGCGGCCCTGGCGGACGGCGCCTCCCTCGACACCGCCGCCTCCCTGGCCAGCGCGGCAGCCCAGGCCGGGCGGGACGGCACGGCTCCGCTGCAGGCCCGCCGCGGTCGGGCCGCCTATCTGGGGGAACGGGCCATCGGCCATCTCGATCCCGGCGCCGCCTCGATGGCGCTGCTGATCGAGGCGCTGGCGGCCGCCCTGGCCTCACCGCCATGAGCCGCGTCGGTCTGGTGCTCGTGTCCCACAGCCCCGCCCTGGCCGGGGCCGCCCTGGAGCTGGCCCGGGCGATGGTTCCCGTCGACCCGCCGGTCGTGGCGATCGCGGCCGGCACGGCCGGAGGCGAGCTGGGCACCGATCCGCTGCGGGTGGCCGCCGCCCTGGAGGAGGCGGACAGCGGCTCCGGGGTGGTGGTGCTCAGCGATCTGGGCTCGGCCGTGCTCAGCGCCGAGATGGCCCTGGAGTTCGCCGATCCGGAACTGCGGGTCGCGCTGGTGGCGGCTCCGTTCGTCGAGGGGCTGGTGGCGGCCCTGGTCTCGGCCGCCGCCGGCTCCCCATTGCAGGCCGTGGCGCAGGCCGCCCGCAACGCCCTGGCCGCGAAAGTGGCCCATCTGGAGACGCCGGACGCCGCCCTGGAGACCGGGGTCGAGCCCTCTCCAGCGGCCCCTGAGGCCCCAGGGGCGCTCGGCGCCAGCGCCATCACGCCTGGAGCGGCCGAGCCGGCAGCTCCTGTGGCCAGCATCACCCTCCCGGTGGTGAACGTCGGCGGCATGCACGCCCGACCGGCTGCCGCCATCGCCGCCCTGCTGGCTCCGCTGCGGGCCGTGGTGCAGCTGCGCAATGCCCGGGGGGAGCAGGCCGATGCCGCCAGTCCGATCGCCCTGGGGCTGCTGGGCGCCGCGGCGGGGGACCAGCTCACCGCCACGGCGGAGGGGGAGGAGGCCGAGCGGGCCCTGCAGCTGCTGCAGCAGGCCTTCGCCGCCGGCTTCGGCGAGGAGCGGCTCACCCCGCGGACCGCCGCGATCCCCGGCCGCGGGCTCGGGGTCAGCCCCGGCCGCGTCTGCGCTCCGGTGCGCCGGGTCGGAGTGGCCCTCGCCCCTCCCGCCGCGGCGCCGCCCCTGGCCTCCGAAGAACGCCCTGTCGCCGTCGCCGCCCTTGCCGCCGCCCGGGACCGGGTCGTGGCGGATCTGCGTCACCGCGCCGCCGGCAGCCCCGGCGCCAGGGCCGGGCTGCTGCAGGCCCTGGCCTCCATGGCCGCCGATCCCAGCCTCAGCCGCGCCGCCTCGCAGGGCATCGCGGAGCGGGGTCTCAGCGCCGAAGCCGCCTGGTGGCAGACCCTCTCCGAGATCGCCGGGCGCTACCGGGCAGCGGGAGGACGCCGCGCCGAGCGGGCCTGCGATCTGCTCGACCTGCGCGACCGGGTGGTGCGGCAGCTGCGCGGCGAGGAGGCCGTCTCCCCGGACTCCGGGGACCCCGCGATCTGGCTGGCGGAGGAGCTGGCCCCGGCCGATCTGGCCTCCCTGCCGGAGGGCAGCTGCCTGGGGATCGTGACCGAAAGCGGAGGGCCCACCTCCCATGCGGCGATCCTGGCGCGGCAGCTCGGCATCCCAGCCGTGACGGGAGCCCAGGGGATCCTGGGCCTTGCGGACGGCACGCTGCTGCTGCTCGATGGCGGCACGGGAGAGCTGCAGGTGAATCCAGCGCCGCCGCAGCTGGAGGCCCTGCAACGGGCGGCGACCGCCTCAGCCGGAGCGGCGAGCGAGCGGGCCACCCCGCGGCAACCGGTCGGGCCATGCCGCCTGGCCGATGGCCTGCCGGTGGCATTGCTGGCCAATGTCAGCAGCCCGCGGGACAACCTTGAGGCGGCCGAACTGGGGGCGGATGGGGTGGGGCTGCTGCGCACCGAGTTCTGCTTCCCCTCCGCGCAGCAGGAGCCCGGCGTGGAGGAGCAGAGCGAGCACTACGCCTCGCTGCTGGCCGCCTGGCCCGGGCGGAGGGTGCTGATCCGCAGCTTCGATGCCGGCGCTGACAAACCCCTGGCCTGGATGGACGCGGAGCCGGAAGCCAACCCCGCCCTGGGGCTGCGGGGCTTCCGGCTGGTCCGGCGGCAGCCGCAGGTGCTGACCCGCCAGCTGGAGGCGATCGCGGCGGCGATGCGACGCAGTGAGGCGGAGGTGTGGGTGATCGCGCCGATGATCAGCACCGTGGCCGAAGCCCGCGACTTCGTGGCCATGGCGCGGGCGGCGGGGCTGCCCAGGGCGGGGGTGATGGTGGAGACGCCGGCGGCAGCCCTCTGCGCCGAGGAGCTCTGCGGCGTGGTGGATGGGATCAGCCTGGGCACGAACGATCTGCTGCAGTACACGATGGCGGCGGACCGGAGCTGCGCCGCGCTGGCCGACCTCAGCTCCCCGCGGCAACCGGCCCTGCTGCGCCTGATCGCCCGGGTGGCCGAGGCCGGGCAGCGCCATGGTGTGCCGGTCAGCGTCTGCGGGGAAGCGGCCGGGAGCGCGGACCTGGCACCGCTGCTGGTGGGCCTGGGCATCCGCGCCCTGTCGATGGCGCCCCGGGCCCTGCCGGCGGTGGCGGCGGCACTGCGCCAGCTCGACCTGGACACGGCCCGGGCCATGGCGCAGCAGGCGCTGGCGGCGGACGGAACGGAGGCGCCCACGGGCGCCAGGCAGCCCAGGGACCCGGGCTGACACCAGATCAGGCCGCTCCGGCGGAGGCGGCAGAGGAGGCATCGACCTGCTGCAGAAAGGCGATCAACCCGTTGAGGTAGGTGTCCTGGGCATCGATCATCGCCATGTGGCTGCCTTCGGGGCAGTGCAGGTGCTGACCGCGGGGCAGGGCCTGGGCCATGGCCTGCATGTGCACCGGGTCCATGGTGTCGTGGGCGGCGCCGATGGTGAGGGTGGGCACCTGGATGCGCGGCAGATCGGCCAGGCGATCCCAGCTCGCCAGCTTGCCGCGGGCCCCCAGCTCACTGGGCCCCTGCATGGGGATGTACACCCTGGGGTTGAGATGATCGAACGACCGCCGCACGCTCTCGGGCCACTGGGCATAGGGGCGCCGCAGCACATGATGCTCGTAATGGTATGGAACCAGCAGCTCCATATAGCGCGGATTGTCATAGTCCTCGGCGGCCTCGATGGCCTGGAGCTCAGAGAGCACCGCCGCCGGCAGCTGGCTGAGGAAACGCTGCTCGGCGTAGCGGTTGTAAGCGGGCACGCTGGCCATCATGTTGGAGATGATCAGGCCCCTGAGCTGCTGCTGATGGCGCAGGGCGTACTCGATCGCCAGGATGCCGCCCCAGGAGTGACCGAGCAGGAAGAAGTTGCTCGCGTCCAGAGCGAGAGCCTGCCGCACCTGCTCCACCTCATCGACGAAGCGGTCGATCTCCCAGAGGTCGTCGTGATCGGGCTGACTGCTGTGAAAGGAGCCCAGCTGGTCATAGAACAGCAGCTCGATGCCGGCCTGGGGCAGAACGCTGTCGAAGACCTCGAAATATTCATGGGTGCAGCCGGGGCCGCCGTGCAGCAGCAACAGCTTGATGCTGGAACTGGAGCCGCTGCGTCGTGTCCACACCTCGAACGGACCGTGAGCGGTGCGGATCGGGATCCGGCGGACTCCAGGGTCGCTCTGCGCGGGGTGGGCCACCATCAGACAGAACTCAGCGCCAGATCAGAGGATCAACCTAAGAGGTCGCTGAAACAACGTCTCGGGCGATCCACGAGAATCCAGCTCAGGCGCTGCCGTGGCGGGCCGCGATGGTCGTCAGCCGGGCCGCGGCGGGATCCCAGAGGATGTAATCGAAGCAGCCGGCGATGTCCTGCAGCCGCAGACGCCTGACACCCTGCAGCAGGGAGGCATTGCGCTGCTGCGCCGCCCGCAGCCGATAGTTGGGAATGGCCTCACAGAGGTGATGGATGGCATGGCAGCCGATGTCGGCCGTGAACCAGTTCAGCAGCGCTGGCAGCTCGAGATCGCTGGTGCCTTCGAGCACCCCGGCCATCGGACTCCAGCCTTCACTGCGGTGGGCATAGGAGTCGGGAAAATTGTGCTGCACGAAGAACACACAGATGAACAAGGCTGCCGCACAGGTCATCAGCGGGGTATAAAGACTCCAGAAGCGGCCGACGCCCACCTGCCACCCCATCAGCACCCAGAAGCTCACCACCGCGATGCTGTTCCAGAACAGCTCCAGACCCTCCTGGGGACTGTGCCAGTGCCGGCTCTTATGGGCTCGCAACAGATCGAAGAGCGGCGCGTCCGGGGTGCGCTGCAGGCTGGTGATCAACCAGGGAATCAGCTCGACCAGGCCCAGCAACAGGGCCAGCCTTGGCTTGATCACCAGGTAGAAGAACCCCCCCGGAAACAACATCAACGGATGCCGCAGCAGGGCGTAGAAGCGCTGGCGGTTCGGGCTGAGATCGGCGAAGGCCTCGGTGCTGATCAACGCCGAAGGCCCCTGATAACGCTGCCAGTCGCCGTTGTGGCGGTGGTGGAACGCATGGCCCCGCGACCAGGGCAGCTGCGGGATGGCGGCCACGAGGCCGAGCAGCACGCCGGCCCAGCGGTTGGCCCGGCGACTGCGGAACAGCACGTCATGGCCGCAGTCGTGCATCAGCGAGAAGCAACGACCGAGGAAGAGCACCTGCAGCGCCAGCACCGGAATCGCCAGCAGCGGCTGGTGATCGAGGCACCACAGCGCGAGCGCCCAGAGCAGGGCGAAGGGGCCCAGGGTGTTGGCGAGCTGCCAGGCCGCGATGGCGTTCGAGCGCCCCAGGAACGGGCGCAGCTCGAAATCGCGGCGGCGGGGCAGGGTGAAGGCCGGGATCCCGTCCGGCCCTGAAGCCGAGGGCAGGGTGGGCGCGACCGCCGCTGGAGGAGCGGTGGTCAGGGACTGAAGATCGCTCAGAGGATCGGGTGCGTCGGGGCACGCAGAAGGAGCGGACCCGTCCGGCGTGCCGAAACCTTAAGGGCGCTGCCGGCCCGCTGCGGCTCCTGGCGCAGCCCGACACCCGCCAGGCCGGCGAGCTCCCGACGGGCAGGGCGTTCAGAGCCTGTGATGACTCGGCATCAGGCCGTACACCGGCGTCTCCAGGCCCACCAGCCTGGCCTTGAGCTGCAGGGCCAGCGGCAGCGAATAGTGGCGGCACTGGTGCAGGTTGCCGCCGTGCACCCAGAGGTTCTCCACCTGGGTGGGCTTCCACATGTTGCGCAGTTCCCCCTCCCACGGCCCGGGATCCTTGGGGGTGTCGGAACCCAGGCCCCACACCTTGCCCAGCTGATCGGCCACCTCCGGCGAGATCAGCTCCGCCACATAGCGATTCATCGAGCCAAAACCGGTGGCATACACCACCAGATCAGCCGCCAGTTCGCTGCCATCGTTGAGCACCACCGAGCGGGGCGTGAGCCGTTCGATCCGCACGCCGCTGCGCAGTCGGATGCGACCGTCGGCCACCAGTTCGGAAGCGCCGACATCGAGGTAATAACCCGAACCGCGCCGCAGGAACTTCATGAACACCCCGGACTCATCGGCGCCGAAATCCAGCAGGAAACCCGCCTTCTCCAGGCGCTCATAGAGATCGGCATACTCCACACGCATGGCGTCGTAGATCGGCTTCTGCCACTGGGGCAGCAACCTGTAGGGAATCGAGGCGATCGCCAGGTCCGACTGCTCGGGGGTGATGCCCTGCTGCAGCGCCTGCTCCGAATAGGAGCCGGCGAAGGCAAATTTCTCCAGCGCCGGCATCGGGGCCACCAGGGTGGAGCTGCGCTGCAGCATCGTCACCTCGGCCGCTCCGCCCTCCCACAGGGCAGCGGCGATGTCATGGGCCGAGTTGTTGGAGCCCACCACCACGCAGCGCCTGCCGCGGTAGGCCTCGGGGCCGGGGTGGGCGCTGCTGTGGTGCTGGTCACCCTCGAAGCTCTCCGCCCCGGGCAGCTGCGGCACCAACGGATAGCCCGACACCCCCAGGGCCAGCACCAGATGCTTCGGGCTCAGCCGGTGGGGGGTTCCCTCCCGTTCCACCGTCACCTGCCAGCGCCCGGAGCCCGGATCGAAGCACGCCTGACGCAGCGGCGAGGAGCCCCAGACGTTCAGCCCCATCACGCTCACATAGGCCTCCATCCAGTCGGCCAGCTGATCCTTCGGCGTGTAGAGGGGCCAGCCCTCGGGGAAGGGCAGATAGGGGAAGTGGCAGTAGTGAACCGGATCGTGCAGGCAGAGGCTCTTGTAGCGGCGGCGCCAGTGGTCGCCCGGGC
>JAYKJA010000042.1:0-2966 GCA_035285905.1 Synechococcaceae cyanobacterium | reverse complement strand
GGCTCCAGCAGAGTGAAGCCCTCCCCGGCTCCCTGGCGCCATGGACTCCGGCAGCCTGCTGACGCTTCTCGGGCAGATCGCCCTGATCCTGGCCCTGGCCCGCCTCTGCGGCGCCGCCGCCCAGCGCTGCGGGCAGCCGGCGGTGATCGGAGAGATCGTGGCGGGGATCCTGCTGGGTCCTTCACTGCTGGGCTGGCTGGCTCCAGGCCTGTCCGCCAGCCTGTTCCCCACCGCGCTGCGCTCGCCGCTGGAGCTTCTCGCCCAGCTGGGGCTGATCCTGTTCCTGTTCATGGTGGGCCTGGATGTGGACCCGAGCGCCCTGCGCGGCAACCGCACCCACATCGCCTCCATCGCGCTGAGCGGCATCGGGCTGCCGCTGCTGCTGGGGGGGATCCTCGCCGCCACCGTGCTCTATCCGATCAACGGTCTGGCAGGGGTGTCTCTCGCCAGCTTCAGCCTCTGCATCGCCACCGCCATGGCGATCACCGCCTTTCCGGTGCTGGCCTGCATCGTGGAGGATCGCGGACTCACGGGCACCCGGCTGGGTTCCCTGGCCGTGGCCTGCGCCTCGGTCGATGATGTCTGCGCCTGGTGCCTGCTGGCCGCGACGATCGCCCTGCACCGCAGCGGCTCCCTGCTGGCGGCCCTGCCCACCCTGCTGGGGGTGGCCCTGTTCCTCGGACTGATGGCGCTGCTGATGCCCCGCCTCGGCCCGTCGCTGCTGCGGCGCTTTCAGCGTCAGGGGCTGGATGCCGGCCTGCAGACCACGGTGTTCGTGCTGGTGCTGCTGGCGGCGATGGCCACCGAAGCGATCGGCATCGATGTGATCTTCGGAGGATTCCTCTGCGGCGCGATGCTGCCCCGGGACCGCAGCTTCCGCCAGGCCCTGAAGCTGCGCAGCGCCGACTTCGCCTCCCTGGTGCTGCTGCCCATCTTCTTCGCCCTCAGCGGCTTCCACACCGACCTGCGCCTGCTGTTCGCGGGGCGGGACACGCTGGTGCTGGTGCCCGCGGTGGTGAGCCTGGCGGTGGCGGGCAAGGCCTGGGGGGTGTGGGGGGCTGCCCGCCTCTGCCGGCTGCCGGCCGCCACCGCCTGGAACCTGGCCTGGCTGATGAACTGCCGCGGCCTCACCGAACTGATCGTGCTCAACATCGGCCTGCGGCTGAAGATCCTCTCGCCGACGATCTTCGGGTTGTTCGTGGTGATGGCCCTGGCCACCACGGCCCTCACCGGCCCGCTGCTGCGGCTGCAACGCGACCCGGCGGCGCAGCCTGCGACAGCCGGGTAGCCGGGTAGCCGAGTAGCCGTAGGAGGTAAGGCCGCGAGCGGCCCGGAGCCCGGAGGGAGGGGGAGCGCGCCGCGGGGCCTGAGAGCAGGCGAAGCTGCAGCGGCCTCGCAGCAGCAGGCCCTCCCCGATCCGAGGCCCAGCGAAGCGCCGCCGGCCAGGTCGGCCCCGGCTGTCTGCGGGGCTTGAGCCTCAGGTGCGCGCAGCTATCCCCCATGCCGGTCTGGGGAACGACCGCAGAAACCTGCGCTGCCCTGGGGGTGAGCCGCGAGACCCGGATCCAGGCCAGGCGGCAGGGGGTGCTCACACCCCGGGCAGGCACCACCGCCGCCGGAGCTGGAGCCGGGGCCTGGTCCGCGGCAGTGGCACCCGGAGAACGTGGAGGCCATGACCTTCTGGGAGTTGCCGGCACAGCTGGGCCGCAATGGGACCTGCCGCAGCGGCTGCACGGCACTGGCTGAGACGTTGAACGAACCCCATGCACCAACCCGACCGGCATGGGGACGTCAGGCGTACCGGAAGCCGGTGGCCATCCGGCCGATCACCCCGGACCCCGATGCGACCAGGCCTGGGACCGGATGAGTCGACTAAGTTGGTTGAAGAGGAACGGTGTCGGGGATGCGGCGAGTGAACATGCATGAGGCGAAGACCCATCTGTCGCGGCTGGTGGAGGAGGCCTCCGCCGGATCTCCGTTCGTGATCTGCAAGGGAGGGCGCCCGATGGTCCAGGTGATTCCGCTGGATTCCGAACGACGACAGGAGCCCAGGCGGCGCCTCGGCCTGCTGGCAGGAGAGTGCGCGGTACCGGATGACTTCGACCGGATGGGTGGCGAGGCGATCGCCGATCTGTTTGAAGGGCGCTGAGAGCAGTGATGCGATTGCTGCTGGACACCCATCTGGTGATCTGGGCGATGGGGATGCCCCAGCGGTTACCGGCCGGCCTGGCCTCCATGCTGGAGGATCCAGCCAACGATCCTGTGTTCAGCGTCGCCAGCCTGTGGGAACTGGTGATCAAGCAGGGGCTGGGACGGCCGGACTTCAAGGTTCAGCCGCCGGTTCTGCGTCGGGCTTTGCTGGATGGGGGATGGCAGGAGCTGCCGATCCAGGCTCAGCACGCCCTGGCGGTGGGTTCGCTGCCACCCCTGCACCGTGATCCCTTCGACCGCCTGCTGCTGGCTCAGGCCCAGAGCGAAGGCCTGCTGCTGATCACGGCCGATCAACAGCTGGCGGCCTATCCCGGGCCGATTCGCTACATGGAAGCCACGATCTGAAGCGGGAAAGCTGATCGGCAGATCTCAAGGTCAGGGCGCCATCGGCCTCTACGCGAAGGCCGATGGCGCCCTGCTCTGGAGCTGAAGCTGCAGCGGTCCAGCCATCGACGATCTCACGAACCTGCTCAGGCCGCATCCACATCCAGCACCGCCTCGTCGACCAGGTGCTGGAGGGGAGCAGATCGTGAAGGTGCTGCGCCTCTGGAGCCACGACAAGTAGCCCTGCCCAGTGGCAGGCACGAGCGGTCGGCCCGCCAACGCAGCCCTCAATCCCTGACTGGCCTGCTGCCTGCTCCCAGGAGTTCAGCCTCCAGGCCCAGCTGTTGGGCCGCGGCCACAAACGGAGCATCCAGGCTGCAGAGGGTCGCGCCACGGCCGCTGGCGATGGCCAGATGCAGGGCATCGGCCGC
>JAYKJA010000041.1:0-2704 GCA_035285905.1 Synechococcaceae cyanobacterium | reverse complement strand
ACGGCGATGGACGACATCCCTGTCGTGATGCTGACGGCCGTGGAGGAACAGGCCCACCGCGACGATCCCCTGGTCAGCGAATGGCTGGTGCTGCCCGTCTCCGAGAGCTTCCTGCGGGCCCGGATCCGGGCCTGGAGCCTGCGCACCCCCTGCCGCTGGGAGCGGGCCCGGCCCCCCCGGGACGAGGACCAGCGGCTGCGGCGGCTGGCGGAGCTCGGTCTGCTGGACACGGAGCGGGAGGAACGCTTCGACCGGCTGACCCGGATCGCCGCGGCCGCCTTCGATGTGCCGATCGCCCTGATCAGCCTGATCGATGCCGATCGGCAGTGGTTCAAGTCCCGTCATGGCCTGGCCACCGACGAGACCTCCCGCGACCTGGCCTTCTGCGCCCATGCGGTGGCGCAGCGCACGGACCTGCTGGTGGCGGACACCTGGCTCGACGAACGCTTCGCGGACCATCCACTCGTGCTGGGGGAGCCCCGGATCCGCTTCTACGCCGGTGCGCCCCTGATCCTCGAGGACGGCACCTGCCTGGGCACGCTGTGTCTGATCGACACCCGCCCGCGGCAGCTCAGCGGCGCCGAACTCTCCCTGCTGCACGATCTGCGCGACCTGGTCCTTCTGGAACTGTCCCCCCAGCCATGCCCCGTCGCGCTTCACCACTCCTGAACGGGCTGGCCGGATTCCTGCTGCTGCCCGCCCTGGCCGGCTGCCAGCCCGCGGCCGTCTCCGCCGCGGTCCGCGGTGTGCCGGTGGTGGGCGGCCTCGAGCACCCCTGGGCCGTGGCCTGGCTGCCGGGCGGCGACCTGCTGATCACGGAGCGGCCAGGCCGGCTGCGCCTGGTGCGCAACGGGGTGCTGCAGCCCGAGCCGATCGACGGCGTGCCGGAGGTGCTGGCCGCCGGCCAGGGCGGCCTGCTGGACGTGGCCGTCCATCCCGACTTCGCCACCAACCGCTGGGTCTATCTCACCTACGCCGCCGGCAGTGCCGAGGCCAACCACACCCGGCTGGCCCGGGCCCGTTTCGACGGCCGGGCCCTCAGCGATCTGCAGGTGCTGTACGCGGTGCCGCAGCGCAAGAGCGGCGCCCAGCACTTCGGCTCCCGCCTGCTCTGGCTCCCGGATGGCACCCTGCTGCTGGCCATCGGCGACGGGGGCAATCCGCCGATCCAGCTGGAGGGGCAGCTGATCCGCACCCAGGCCCAGAACCCGCTCAGCGCCCTGGGCAAGGTGCTGCGGCTCAACGCGGACGGCAGCCCGGCCCGGGGCAATCCCTTCACCAGTAGGCCCGGCACCCTGCCGGGGCTCTGGAGCCTCGGGCACCGCAACATCCAGGGGCTGGCCCTCGATCGCCGCACGGGCAGAGTCTGGGCGAGCGAGCACGGCGCCCGCGACGGCGACGAGCTCAACCGGATCGAGGCCGGCGTGAACTACGGCTGGCCCAGGGTGACCCACAGCCGCGAGTACTTCGGCCCGCCGATCGCCCCGGCCACCAGCGCCCCGGGCCTGCGGGATCCGGTCCTCGTCTGGACGCCCGCGATCGCCCCCTCCGGCCTGGCCGTCTACGACGGCGACCGCTACCCGGACTGGCGCGGCGATCTCTTCGCCGGCGGACTGGTGTCGCGGCAGATGCACCGCCTGCGCCTGGATCCGGGGGGATCGGTGACGGCACAGCAGAAGATTCCGATCGGCAACCGGGTGCGAGACGTGCGTCAGGGACCCGATGGTTACCTGTACGTGCTCACCGACGGGGCCGGGGATGGCCAGCTGCTGCGCCTGGAGCCCCTGCCACGGCTCTGACCCCGTTCCCCTGCAACGGCGATGGTGCTGGGTGGTCGAGACCCCGGGGGGCGCCTCAGGCCATGACGTAGGGCAGGACGGCATTGGCCGTTTCCTCCCATGGCCCGTCGCGCCGCCTCCTCCTTCCTGAGCGACTTCAAGGCGTTCATCAGCAAGGGCAATGTCGTCGATCTGGCGGTGGCCGTCGTCATCGGCGGTGCCTTCGGCAAGGTGGTCGATGCCATCGTCAGCCTGGTGATGACGAGCCTGCTGGAGCCGGCCCTCAAGGCGGCGCAGGTGGATTCGATCAACGCCTGGCCCGCCGGTGCAGTGATCGTGGCCCTGATCAACTTCCTGGTGATCGCCTTCGTGGTGTTCCTGATCGTGCGGGCGATCGAAGCGATGAAGCGCAAGCAGGAGGCCAAGGCCGCCGATGCCGGGCCCGACCCCCAGGCCGAGCTGGCGGCCGCCGCCAACCGCCTGGCCGAGGCCCTCGATCGGCGCGGCCTGTAGCCCCTTTCCCGGGATTGGTCAGGGCCGGCCCACCAGTTTGTGGCGCAGGTTCTTGATGCGATCCCGCAGGTTGGCGGCCTCCTCGAACTCCAGACCCTTGGCCGCCGCCTTCATCTTCTCCTCCAGCTGCCTGATCAGCTCGGGCAGGGCATCGAGCGGCACCTCGTTCTGCTCGGCCTGTTCGGCCGCCTCCTCGAGCTGGTCGTCGCTGAGCCGGCGGGAGAGCTCCAGGAAGGAAAGGATCGAATTGCCCGCCCGCTTGCCGGCCGGGGCGGGGGTGATGCCATGGCGTTCGTTGTAGGCCTGCTGGATCACACGACGGCGCTCGGTCTCGGAGATCGCCTTGGCCATCGAATCGGTGAGGTTGTCGGCGTAGAGGAGCGCCACCCCGTCGATGTGGCGCGCCGCCCGGC
>JAYKJA010000040.1:0-16731 GCA_035285905.1 Synechococcaceae cyanobacterium | reverse complement strand
GCTGCTGAGCCAGCGGGACACCGCCTTCGTCAGCGTCGGCCATCGGCCCACGTTGATCGACTACCACGACACGGTGCTGGAGCTGGACGGCAGCGGCGCCTGGCGGCTGCTGCCCGCCGCCGGCTATGACTTTGGCCGTTCGTCCGGAACCGCATGAGCGATCAGTCCGCCTCCAGCCCCCCCGAGGCCCCGGCCGCCCCGGCCCGCAGTGCCACCAGCCTCGATGCCCCGGCCTTCGGCTGGAGCGCCTACGCCGAGCGGATCAACGGACGCTTCGCCATGCTCGGCTTCCTGGCTGTGCTCCTGATCGAAGCCATCAGCCACGACACCTTCCTGCACTGGGCCGGCCTCGTCCCCTGAGGGGCCGCGCCTTCAGGGCAGGGAGAGCAGATCCAGCTGCCAGCGGCCGTCGCGGCTGACCTCCAGGGCCAGTTCACGTCCGTCGGCCCGCAGGCTCAGGCGGCGCGGCACGCCTGCAGGCTGCAGGGGCAATACCTGGCTGGCCTGCAGCGAACGGCGGTGCAGCACCAGTTCGGTGGTGCCGCCGCGCTGACGCACCAGCGCCAGCAGATCCCCGTTGCCGCTGACGGCCACCGCCAGGGGCTGGGCATCGGGCCGGTCCAGGCCGGGCAGGGGCACCGGCCGTTGCAGTTCCACATCCACCAGCACCACCTGATCACGGCCTCCACGCTGGGCGATCAGGGCCAACCAGCGGCCGCTCAGCGCCGGTTCACGGCTGGGGGCCAGCGGTTCCAGCAGCCGGCTGAGGCCAGCCAGGGGCCGCGGCATCTCGGCGGCGCAGCCCGCCAGCAGCAGGGCCAGCAGCGCCGGCAGCAGCCCCGGGCCGCGAGCGTTCATGGCAAGCCGCCCCCCGACACCGGCTGCCCAGGGGGGAGATCGGGCTCCAGCAGGCCGGAGAGGTCCAGCAGCTGCACCTCGGAGCGCCCCTGCCGGATCCAGGCGACCGCCAGGCGCCGTGCATCGGGGGCCAGGCTGAGGCGTTCCGGCTGCAGGCCTGCCGGCAGCCGCAGCCAGTGCAGGCGGCCGTTGAGCCGATCCAGGACCACCGGGGTGGGCTGGTCTCCGCGCTGGCCGATCAGGGCCAGGTAGCGCCCGGTCCAGCTGAGGGAGGGGGAGCGGTGGGGTTGCAGGCGTTGCAGCTGGGGCAGGGGCAGCAGGCGCCCGGAGGGCTGCTCCTGCAGCAGCAGGGTGGTGCGCCCTCCCAGGTCGACGCTGCTGGCCAGCAGCCGGCCATCGCCGCTGAGGGCGGGATCCTGGCGATTGCCGTCAGCTCCTGGCACCGGACCGGCGGAGCGGCGCCCCAGGGGGGTGCAGCCACTGGCCCCGGCCAGCAGCAGCAGGGCCAGGGCCAGGGCGCTTCCCACCCCGCAGGCTGAAGCTGCGCCGCCGGCGAGGAGGGATGGGGATGCGCGGCGGGGCTGCAGGGGGCCGGACCGCTCAGTCGTCGAAGCGGGAGCTGTTGTCGCGGGCGGGAGCGGGGCGGCTGCCGAGGGGGCTGGATCCAGCGGCAGAGCCCTCGGGCCGGCGTGGGGTCTCGGGTCTGGAATCCGCCCCGCGCACGGGGGTGAAGTCAGCATCGCGGACGTCGGAGCCGGAGGCGGACCGGCTGGAGCGGGGGATGGGGGATCCCTGGGGAACGCCGGGGCTGGCAGCCGTGCGGCTGCCGGACGGCACCTCGGAGCCGCCGGACGCGGCTTCCGGGCGGCGGCTGGAGCGCGGCATCGCCTCGCTGGAGGGGGTGGGGCGGCTGCCGCGACGGGCTTCGGGACCCGCCTCGCGCTGGCGACGGCGGCTGCCGAACTCCGGTTCCTGGCTGGACGGGGAGGCTCCGTAACGGGGCACGGCCGGGTCGCGGTCGGCGCTCTCGCGCGAATCGGGGCGGTCGCCGCCGCGGCGGGGAGGGGACCAGTCCTCGGGCTCGGCTCCGCGGCTGGCGGCCCGCTCGGGGATGGCGGCGCGGCTGCTGCGACGGGGGCGGTAGAAGTCGTCCTCGGGTTCGTCGTAGGAGCGGAAGCGGCGCCGCACGGGCACCGGATCCTCAAAACGCTCCGGTTCGTTGTCCCAGTCGCGGGAGGGCCCCAGTCCACCGCGGCCGCGGGGCAGCGGTTCCTCGTCCTCGAAGAAGGAGGAGCGGCGGGCCTGCTCGGTGGTCACGCCGCGCAGGCGAACGCTTTCGTAGGCGAAGAACACGGTGGTGCCGGCCAGCAGGAACTGGCCGAACTGCAGGATCGGATCCAGACGCCATCCCTGAAAGAACAGAATGCCGCCGCAGAGCAGGCCGATCGCCGCGAAGAAGACGTCGTAATCGCGGGCCAGCGCAGGCTTGAAGCTGCGCATGAAGTAGAGCAGGGCCCCACCCACGGCCAGCACGATGCCGACGATGCTGGCCCAGTTGAGGCTGGCATTGACCACGGGTGGGACAGCTGAAGTCTCATGGCACTGTAGGCGCGCCCTCGCAGGGATCCAGGGGCCGCTGGCGTTCTCCCCCCAAGGCCTCCGCCGCGCCCAAGGCCATCCCGGGCGGATCAGGTGGACCTGACTCAGGGGCCGCGGCCGAGGTGTCCAGGCCAGCCTGCCCGCGGCGGCATCAGCTGCGGGCCGCCGTTCAGAAGCAGACGGCCCGCAGCCGTGGAGCAACGGGCGGGCGGGACCCCCAGGACCTCGACGGAGATCAGTCGGCTGCCGGCCTGACCTGACCTTCTTCGCCGCCCGGTTCCCCGGTCGGCTGGAGGCCCGGTGACCGGGACGCGGGGAATGGACCGCCGCTGCGGCACAGGTCCCGGGCCGCCCGATGTCTGGGGAGAGCGGCTGAGCCTGAACTCCCGCCCTCAACCGCAGGGAGCCTCCGGGGTCTCGCGAGCCATGGCCCGGATCCAACACCAGGCCCCCCCGCGAACCGGTCCGGTGTCTGTGGGGTTGGCGGGCCTCTCAGGGATCTCCCCCTTCAGGGCGCCAGCCTGCAGGGGTTGGGGGGAAGCGTCCTCTCCCCGGATGACGCCTGGGCTGGTGGATGCACGAACCGGGCCCCGAGGGGATCAGCCCCGACCCTCGGGAGGGCCGGGGGGCAGCCGAGTCGCTCAGATGCCGGGGAGCGGCTCAAACCCGGTGCTCCCTGCCCTCCCCTGCACGCAGCCGCGACCGGGTCCGCGGGATCCGACAGTGTTGGAAAGATGGCTGCGCAGGCGCAGGGGTGTCCTGGAGATCGCTTCGGGGGCGGCTGACAAGCAAGCCGTGACCCGCAGCAGAGCGTTGTGACGGGCTCCACCAACGTGAACCTCCGAAAGGCTTTGCGGCGGGGCCCTCGGAGGGAGTCAGGCGAAGTGGATGCCCCGGGATTGTCCCGAGGCTTCAGTCACAAGCCGCTGCAGGCGGAACCCCACAGCAGACGGGAGGAATGTTGCCCTCGCTGGAGCTGGCTCCACGGCCAGCCCTCAGGAGCGGGCCAACCTCCGCAGGCGACTCAGAGGCGGCGATCGACGCGGTCGTTCTGGCTGATGAAGAACAGCGCCACGGCGATGGGGATGACCACGATCACCGCTCCCCAGACGAGGCTGCTGAGAAAATTGGCGAGGGATGGGGTCATGACGGGCAGGCTGTCGCCGCAGGATCCTAGGCAGTGCCCCCCGCTTCCTACGATCGGGTTCGCCTGTGCTTAGAGCTTTGTGACGGCCCTGCCCCCCCTGGCCCCTCTGCCCCTGCTGCATCTGCTGCTCGGGCTGCTGCTGGCGGCCTGGGGTCTGCTGTTCCTCGCCCGCATCGTGCTCACCTGGTACCCGGAGCTCGACCTGCACAAGGGGGTGCTGAGGCTGGTGGGGGCTCCGACCGAGCCGGTGCTGGCCCCCACCCGACGGATGATCCAGCCGATCGGCGGCGTGGACGTGACCCCGGTGATCTGGGTGGGGCTGGTCAGCCTGGTGCGGGAACTGCTGGTGGGCCAGCAGGGGCTGATCACCCAGCTCATGCAGCGCGGAGCTCCGATCGCCTGAGGCAGCGCCCGAACCGCCGCAGCCTGCCTCCCAGCCGGGCCTCTCCGCGGGGCCGGGAAATGTCCAGGAGGGGCACCTCCTCAGCCCTCTCCGGCCCGGGGGAGCATCTCCTGCTCGACGAACTTGGTCCAGACCTCGCCGCGCTGAAACTCGGGGCGATCCAGCAGGGCCAGGTGGAATTCGATCGTGGTGGGAATGCCCGTCACGGCGCACTCCGACAGGGCGCGGCGCAGGCGTCGCAGGGCGGCATCCCGGTCCTTGCCCCAGACGATCAGCTTGCCGATCAGCGAGTCGTAGAAGGGGGGGATCTCGTAGCCCGTGTAGACGTGGCTGTCGATGCGCACCCCGGCTCCGCCGGGGGGGAGCCAGCCGGTGATCAGGCCCGGAGCCGGGCGGAAGTTGTGGCGAGGGTCCTCGGCGTTGATGCGCACCTCGATGGCGTGGCCGTTGAGCTGGATCTCCTCCTGCTTCACGGAGATCGGTTCGCCTCCGGCGATGCGCAGCTGCTCGGCGATCAGGTCGATCCCGGTGACCATCTCGGTGACGGGATGCTCCACCTGGATGCGGGTGTTCATCTCCATGAAATAGAAGCTGCCCGTGCGGTCCACCAGGAACTCGACGGTGCCGGCTCCCTCGTAGCCGATGTGCCGCGCCGCCCTCACGGCCGCATCCCCCATGGCCTGCCGCAGGCCGGGGTCGAGGCCGGGGCCGGGGGCCTCCTCCAGCAGCTTCTGGTGCCGACGCTGGATCGAGCAGTCCCGCTCGCCCAGATGCACCACATGGCCGTGGCGATCGGCCAGCACCTGCACCTCGATGTGGCGCGGCCGGTCGATGAATTTCTCCATGTAGAGGCCGGGGTTGCCGAAGGCCGCTTCGGCTTCTCCCTGGGCGGCGCGGAACAGGCCCTCCAGCTGGTCGGGCCCGCCGACGAGCCGCATGCCGCGGCCGCCACCGCCGGCGGTGGCCTTGATCATCACCGGATAGCCGATGCGTTCGGCCATGGCGGCGGCCTGCTCGGGCGTTTCCAGCAGGCCCTCGCTGCCCGGGATCGTCGGCACACCCACCTGCTGCATGGTGGCCTTGGCCGTGGATTTGTCCCCCATCGCCCGGATCGATTCCGGGGAGGGGCCGACGAAGATCAGCCCATGGGCGGCACAGATCTCGGCGAAGCGATCGTTCTCGGCCAGAAACCCGTAGCCGGGGTGAATCGCATCGGCACCGCGGGAGGTGGCGGCGGCGAGGATGTTGGGGATATTGAGGTAACTGCGCGAGCTGGGTGCTTCACCGACGCAGACCGCCTCGTCGGCCAGCTGCACGTGCAGGGCATTGCGATCGACGGTGCTGTGCACGGCCACGGTGGCAATGCCCATCTCGCGGCAGCTGCGCAGGATCCGCAGTGCGATCTCTCCCCGGTTGGCGATCAGCAGCTTGCGGATGGGCATCCGGGGTCGGCCAGGGAGGTGAGACCAGCTGGGACTGTATCAGCGCTCACCCGGTGGGCCGGGAGGCGGGGACCGGCGATGGGTACACTGTCGGGACGGAACGACGCCGCGGCGTCGGACCCCCCACGCGGATGTGGTGGAATTGGTAGACACGCACGTTTGAGGGGCGTGTGGCTTCGGCCTTGCGAGTTCAAGTCTCGCCATCCGCACTTTCTCTTCCTGTCTGCGTCTGCTGTCTCCGGAATCCCGACGCAGTCCCTTGACCATCACCAGTCCCACCGACGACGGCTCCTGTGCCGTGGTGCTGGTCAGCAACGGCCCCGGTGAGCTGACCACCTGGGTGCGGCCCGTGGCCGAGCGCCTGCACAGCCTGAGGCCGCTGCGTCCCCGGCGGGGGGACGCCTCCGAGGCGCTGCACCTGGTGCTGGTGCCCTGCCCCAATGCCACCGGTCAGGAGCACCGGGTGGCGCAGCGCTGGGATCTGTTCGAGCGCATCGTGCCGGCCCGCCGCTTCTGGGGGCTGCTGCTCCGGCCCGCGCGCCGGGGAGCCTGGCCGCGGCGCGGCGTGGTGGTCTTCCTTGGGGGCGATCAGTTCTGGACGGTGCTGCTGGCGGCCCGGCTCGGCTATCGCCATCTCACCTATGCCGAGTGGGTGGCCCGCTGGCCGCGCTGGAACGACCGGCTGGCGCTGATGGGGGACTCGGCCGCCGCCCGCCTGGCCCCCCGCTGGCGTCCGCGCGCCACGGTGGTCGGCGATCTGATGGCTGACCTGCCCCTGTCGGCCCGCCAGCATGCGCCGCTGCCGCAGGGGGAGTGGGTGGCGATCCTGCCCGGATCGAAGCCCGCCAAGCTGCAGATCGGTGTCCCCTTTCTGTTCGCGGCGGCCGATGCGCTCGTCGCCCGTCGCCCCGGCTGCCGCATCCTGCTGCCGCTGGCCCCCACCACCTCGGTGGAGGATCTGCTCAGCTGGGCCGATCCCCGTCGCCCGATCGCCCGCTCCTACGGCAGCGAACCGCCGCGACAGCAGGCCGACACCCTGATCACCCGGGCGGGCACCGTCATCCAGCTGGTCCTGGACCATCCCGCCCACGGAGCCCTCAGCCAGTGCCGCCTGGCCCTGACCACCGTCGGCGCCAACACCGCCGAGCTCGGCGCCCTGGGCCTGCCGATGCTCGTGCTGTTGCCCACCCAGCATCTGCATGTGATGCAGGCCTGGGACGGCTGGCTGGGGCTGCTGGCCCGGCTGCCGCTGCTGCGGCGTCTGCTGGGGGCGGCCCTGACCGCCTGGAGGCTCCGCCACCGCGGCCTGCTGGCCTGGCCCAACATCAGCGCCGGCCGCATGGTGGTGCCGGAGCGGGTGGGCGAGATCACCCCGGAGCAGATCGCCGCGGAAGCCGCCGACTGGCTGGAGCATCCCGATCGCCTGGCTGGCATGCGGGAGGATCTGCAGAGCCTGCGGGGCCAGCCCGGCGCCGTGGCCCGGCTGGCCGACCTGATCACCGCTCTGCTGCCCGATGTCCCGGCGGTGGCGGCTGCGCTGGAGGCCCCAGAGGCGATGCCGCTGCAGCGGCCATTGACGACTCTGCAGCCTCCAAGGCCCGAGCTCGCCGCCGACGATCCCCCGGAACGGGCCTGATCCTTCCGGGCTCTCCGACCAGGCGCCGGGTGGCGGCCGGGGTTGTGCTGGGGAGCGGGGGCACGGGCCCTCCGCGACTGCCTAGCATCACCGGGTGCAACCGCCCAGCGACGTGAATCCGGACCCCTCCAGCCCTGTCTCCTCCGCCGGTTCTGGAGCGCAAGGGGTGGAGGCCTCCGCCTGCGGCGTGCCCAGTGGCCTCGGCCGGGACACCGATGAATCCCAGTGGCGCGCCAGGCTCACCCCTGAGCAGTTCCGGGTCACCCGGCAGGGAGGAACCGAGCGGGCCTTCACCGGGGTCTACTGGAACCACAAGGGCAACGGCAGCTACCACTGCATCTGCTGCGGAGCCGAGCTGTTCCGCTCCAGCAGCAAGTTCGATTCCGGAACGGGCTGGCCGAGCTTCTGGGACAGCGTCGATCCCGCCTCCATCACGATGCTGACCGACCGCTCCCACGGCATGGTGCGCACGGAGATCCGCTGCGCCAACTGCGAGGCCCACCTGGGCCACGTCTTCCCTGACGGCCCCGCTCCCACCGGCCAGCGCTACTGCGTCAATTCAGCCTCGCTGCAGTTCCAGCCCGGCTGAGCCCGGCTCCGAGGCAGCTGCGGGATCGGCGAGCCGTGCCGCGGCCAGCCGCCCCGATCCTCGACCGAACCCCTCAGCAGGACCCTCCCGGCGTCTGTCCGCCGCAGCCTGAGCTGCGGAACCGCTGATGCGCCGCGCATTGAACCCCGGTCGATTCAGCCTCTGGACACCGCGAGCGGGGTCAGCGGTCGAGGTGGCGAGGCCCGGCGCACTCTGCACCTGGGCCAGCCTGAGTGCCTCGAAGGCTTCGCCTTGTTCAGCCGGCTCGGTTGTGAGCAAGGCACAGGGCCGCTCCCCCCGCCCGCGGCAGTTCACCAGGGGTCGTCGAGAACCTCAGGGTCCACATCGATCGGCTCGCTGTCGCCGCCGCTGCGCGGCCGGTTCGGGCGGGGTTCGGCGCCCAGGGGTCGGCGTCCGGAGCCCTCGGCGGGCTCAGGCGCACGGCGGCCCTCGGCGGCCTCCTGCTGCATGCCGCCCTCGGGGCGCCGGCTGAAGGGCCGTTCCTGGGGCGCCGGCCGCTCGCGGCGTGAGCCGCCGGCGCTGCCGTCGTCGGCGCGGGCCGGGGCGTCGGACGGCGGCCCCCAGGGGTCGGCGGGATCCTCATCGCGCCAGCGGGACGGGGCGCTCTGCGGTGGCCAGGACTCCGGGCGGCGCTCCGATTCCCAGGTGTCCTCCCGGCCGGCTTCGGGGTCCCGCGGAGTGCGGGAGGGGGCATAGGAGTCCGTGTCGGGCTCACGCCAGCGCGCCTCCTCCCCATAGCGCTCTCCCCGGGCCGGCGGCCGAGCGGGCCGCTCCTCCTCCTCCTCCCAGGCCTCGCGGCGGCGGGGAGGGCGCTCCGGCTCCCCCTCACGCCAGCGCCCCTCGGGGCCTGCCTCCCGGCCGGATCGCTCCCAGTCCTCCTGGCGGGAGCGGCCGGAGCGCTCGTCCTGGTCCTCGTCCAGGTAGCGGCGCTGCCGCAGCGGTTCGCGGTCCCGGCGCTCCTCCAGTTCGACATATTCCAGTTCGCTGCGCGGCTCGAAGGCCCGGCTGGCCGCCGGCTGCAGGCGCCGCTGCTCCTGCTGGCTCACCTCCCCGGCGGGCAGCTGGTTCTCCGCCGGCACCAGGTTGGAGCGGAAGCGATCCCGCTCCTCCTGCTCCCAGCCGGATCCTCCGATGCCGAGCTTCTCCAGCAGGCCGGTGCCCAGCTGCCGCAGCTTCTCCTCGGCTCCCTCGTAGACGACGATGCGATCGCTGCCGCTGCTGACGATCTCGCCCACCGGCAGCTCCCAGGTGCTCAGCACGCCTTCCCCCAGCAGCGGCACGCCGATGGCGCCGATCACCAGCGTGGTGAGTTCGCCGGTCTCGATGTCGAAGCTGAAGCCCAGCACCCGGCCCAGCTGCACGCCCGATTCGGTGACCACCTGGGAGTTGATGACCTTGCTGTAGCGCTCCGGATCAAAGCCCTCCGCCAGGGAATCGGCTGAATCCACCAGGATCACATCGCCCACCTGGCGGATGCGGTCGAGGGGCATCCAGCGGGGCAGACCGGGCAGGAAGCGGGTGAGGGGGTTGTCGCGCAGCCCGAGGGCCACCACCTCCCGCCGGTCGATGTCGACCACCACCTCGCCGACCACCCCCAGCCTGCGGCCGCTGTCGCGGGTGATCACCTGGGTGCCCATCAGCTCGGAGCGCAACCAGAGGCGATCGCTGGGGGCCTGGCTCTGGGCGCTGGGGTCGGGGGGAACGGTGGAGGTCAAATCCGGAGGCCGGGACGAGGGAAGCGGCGCGGAGGCGCCTGGCCCGATGGGCATTCTGAACCCTTCAGGCCGTTCAGGCAGCCGGCGGCAAACCGACCACCTGGGTGTGGGCGCCGCGGGCCTGGGTCACGCCGATGGTGCGCTGGGCCGCAGCGATCATCGGGCGCCGATGGCTGACGACGAGGAACTGGGCCGCGTCGGCCTGGGCTGCGATCAACCCCGCCAGGCGCTCCACGTTGACCCCATCGAGAAAGCTGTCCACCTCATCGAGGGCATAGAACGGCGAGGGGCGGAAGCGTTGCAGGGCGAACAGGAAGCTCAGGGCCGTCAATGACTTCTCTCCGCCGGACATCGCCGCCAGGCGCCGCACCGCCTTGCCGCGGGGATGGGCCACCAGGGTCAGCCCCCCCTCCAGCGGCTGCTCCGGATTCTCCAGCTGCAGCATCCCCTCCCCGTCGGAGAGGCCGGCGAAGATCTCGCGGAAATGGCCGTCGACGGCGCGGAAGGCCTCCATGAACGCCTCCTGGCGCAAGGTGGCGACGGTCTCGATGCGCAGCAGCAGCTCCTCCCGCTCGCGGCCGAGCACCTCCAGCCGCTCCTCCAGCTCGGCCAGCCGCTGCTCCAGCTGCCCCAGCTCCTCCAGCGCCAGCATGTTCACCGGTTCGAGCGCCTCCATCCGCTGCTGCAGGCTGCGCAGTTCGGCCTGCAGGGCCTCCAGTCCCGCCTCCCGCACCTCCTCGGGCAGCTCCGGCCAGGGATCCGGCAGGGCCTCCTCCAGGTTCTGCAGCCGCTGCTCCTGGTTGCGGCGTTCGCTCTCCAGAGCCTGGCTCTCCTCCAGCATCCGCTCCAGCTGCCAGCCGCGCTGCTGCAGCGCCTGACGCTCGGCCGCCAGGGAGGCTTCCGCCGCATCGCGGGCGCGGCGGCGTTCGCCGAAGCGGTTGCTCAGTTCGCTCTGCTGCGCCTCGAGCCGCTGGCGCCGCTCCTGCTGCTCCTGCTGCTGCTCCTTCCACAGCTGCCGCTCCTGCACGAGCTGGGCCACCTCCTGCAGCAGCCGCTGCTCCTCCTCGCTCAGGCCCTGGAGCTGGCTGTTGAGCCGCTCGAGCTCCAGGGCCCGCTCCCGGCGCTGGCTGAGCAGCCCATCCCGCAGGAGACGGGCCTCGCCCAGCTGCCGATCGGCCTCCTCCAGCTCGTTCTGCAGCCCCTGCCAGCGCTGGCTGTCGGCGGCGTTCGCCGCCTCGGCCTCCTCGGCCTGCAGGGTCTGCAGGTCCCGCTGCAGCGGTTCGATGGCAGGGCCCAGCTCCTGCAACCGCCGCCGATCGGCGCCCAGGGCCTCCTGCAGCTGCTGCAGCCGTTCCTGCAGGCGCTGGCGGCGCTGCCGGCGCGGGTCGAGCTCCCGATCGACGGCGCGGCGTTCGGCCTCATCGGCGGCGAGGCGCCGCTGCTGGTCGGCCAGGCGCTGGCGCAGCGCCTCCAGCTGGGAGCCCAGGTCGGCTTCGCTGCGGCGGCTGGCCAGCAGGGTCTCCCCCAGGGCCAGCAGTCGACGCCGCAACGGTTCGGCGTCGTCCTGATCCTGGCTGCGGCCGAAGCTGAGCTGGCCGCTGCGGGGTTGCAGGCTGCCTCCGGTCATGGCGCCGCTCTTCTCCAGCAGCTCCCCCTCCAGGGTCACGGCCCGTTGGCGGCCGAGCACCTGGCGGGCCGAGGCCAGATCGCGGAACACCAGGGTGTCGCCGAAGACGTAGCGGAACACCTCGGCGTAGACCGGCTCGTAGCGCAGCAGATCGACGGCCCGGCCCACCAGGCCGGTTCCCTCGGCCGGGCCGCCACCCCGCTGCAGGGCGGCGGCGCCCGAGCCGCCGGGGCCTCCGCCGGAGCGGATGCGGTTCAGCGGCAGGAAGGTGAGCCGGCCGGCGCGGCGGCTCTTGAGCAGCTCGATGGCGCGGGCGGCGATGCCGTCGTGGTCGACCACCACCTGGCCCAGGCGCCCGCCGGCGGCCACCTCCAGGGCCAGCCGGTGCACCTCATCCAGCTCGGCCAGCTGGGCCACGGGGCCGTGGATGCCCTCCAGCCCCGATTCCAGCAGCATCCGCAGCGCTCCGGTGCCGCGGCTTTCCTGCAGGGTCTCGCGGCGGCTGTCGTGGCGGGCGATGTCCCGTTCCAGGGTGGCCTGCTCCTGCTCGAGCCGGGCGCGGGTGCGCTGCTGCAGCGAGAGCTGGTCGGCCAGGTCCTGCAGCCGCCTCTGGTCGGTCTCCAGGGCGGCGCGCAGCGCCGCTTCGGCGGCGGCCAGGGTCGCGCCCCGCTGCTCGATCGCGTCGTCGCTGCTGCTGTCCTGGGCGACCTCCGCCTGCAGCTCCTCGAGCCGTTGCTCCTCCTGGCGCAGCCGTTCCTGCAGCTGCTGCTGTTCCGCCTGCAGGGGCTCCAGCTGCTGCTGCAGCTGTCGGCGCGCATCGCTGCGGCGCTGCTGCTGGTCGATCCAGGCCCCGGAGCGGCCCGCCACCTCGCCGAGCCGACGCCGGGAGAGCTCCACCGCTCCCTCCGCCTCCCGGCAGTGCTGTTCCGCCTGGCTCAGGCCGTCATCGTCCTGCCGTTCCAGGGCCTGGCGCTGATCGAGCAGCTGCTGGCGGCGCTGGCCCAGATCCGTCCGCCGCCCCTGCAGCGTCTCTGCCTGCTGCTGGTGCTTCTCCCCCTGCCTGGCCAGTTCCCGGCCGCCGGCCTCGAGCCCCGCCAGTTCGGCCTGCACCGCCAGCAGCCGGTCCTCCCCCAGCTCCCGCACCTCGGCCTGCAGCTGCTCGAAGGCGGCCGCAGATCGCTGCAGCGACGACTCCGCCGCCTGGATCGCCTGGCGTTCCTGCTCCTGGCGCTGCTGCAGAGCGCTGGCCCGCTGGGCCAGATCGCCGAGCTGCCGGCGGGCCTCCAGCACGGCCAGCACCTGCTCCTGCTGGCGACCGCGCTGCAGGCGTTGCCTGAGGTCCTGGTAGGAACGGGCCCGGGCGCAATCCTTCTCCAGCTTCTGCCGACCGACCAGCAGCTCCTGCTCGACGATGCGGCAGCGCTCCTGGCGCTCCTGCACCTCATCGAGCTTGCCTCGCGTCTGCTCGATGCGGGAATCGAACAGGGCCACGCCGGCCAGTTCGTCGATGATGCCGCGACGCTCGCGGGCGCTCATCGAGACGATGCGGGTCACGTCGCCCTGCATCACCACATTGCTGCCGTCGGGATCGACCCGCAGGCGACGCAGCTGGGTCTGCAGCTGCTGCAGGTTGCAGGGGGCCCCCTCGACGCTGTAGGTGCTGCTGTAGGTGCCGCCGGGGGCGACCCGCAGCCGGCGGGTGACGCTCCACTCCCGCTGCCCCGGGCGGATCCAGGGGCCTTCGGCGCTGGGCTCCAGACCGGACTCGGCCGCATCGGGGCTCCAGTCGCCGAGGTCGAAGCGGACGGTGACGCTGGCTTCGGCCGCCTTGCCGTCGCGCAGCACCGCGCTGTTGATCAGATCCGGCAGGCGTTCGGCCCGCATGCCGCGGCTGTTCGCCAGGCCGAGGCAGAACAGCACCGCATCAAGGATGTTGCTTTTGCCGGACCCGTTGGGACCGGTCACCACCGTGAAGCCCTGCTCCAGCGGGATGGACATCGACCCGCCGAACGACTTGAAGTGCGTGAGCTCGACCTGGTTGATGTGAACCAACAGGCCCGTGCGCCGGGTGGTGGGAATGTAGCGAAGCTGCTGACGTTGCCAAGGGGCCTCCCTAGCTTGCCTTCAGGCCCCAGCGCGATGTCTGCCATGGAACCGGAGACCTTCAACGGCGCGCCCCCCGCCGCGGCGGATCAGGGCCAGTCGCCTCCGGAACCGCCCCTGGCCCAGGCCTCCGCCGCCGGCCAGCTGCAGACCCTGTTCCGTGAGCGGTTCGAGGCGCTGCTGCCCACGATCCAGCAGCAGTGGCCGGAGGTGGCCCGCCACACCCTCGAATCCACCCGGGGCAGCCTCGACCATGTGGTGGAGGTGATCAGTCGCCAGACCGGTCGCACCAGCCAGGGGGTGAAGCAGCAGCTGCTCGATCTGCTGCACAGCACCGGCGAACAGGCCGGCCATGTGGCGGAGACCCTGCGGCCGCTGGAGGAGCAGCTGGAGAACCTGCTCGATGAGCTCAACAGCACCCTGCGGCCCAGGATCGAGAAGCCGGTGCGCGAACAGCCGCTGCTGGCCCTGGCGGCCGCGGCGGGGGTGGGGCTGATCGTCGGGCTGCTGCTGGCTCCGGGCCGGCGGTCGTCATGAAGGCCGCGGCGGTCGCCCGGGTCACCGCCCTGATGGGGTCGGTGATGGATCTGCATGTGCGGCTGGCCCTGCAGGAGGCGGACCGGGAGAAGCGGCGCCTGATCGGCGGCGGCGTGTTCCTGGGCATGGGGCTCACCCTGCTGGCCCTGTCGCTGCTGGCCGCTGAGCTGGTGCTGCTGCTGTGGCTGCATCAGGGCCTGGGGCTGGACTGGCTGCGGGCCACGGCACTGCTGGCCGCCATCGACCTGGTGCTGGCGGGGGTGAGCCTGCGCATCGGCGGCGCCCTGCTCAAGGGGCCCTATCTGCCGGAGACCACCGCCGGCCTGCTGCGCACCACCCGGGCGCTCACCGGTCGTCTCTGAAGCCCCCGGTTGGAGGGGCTGTCGCCGGCCTCCGCCGCAGCGCGCCGGCGGGGGAGCGGCGCGGGGGGCAACGCGGTCAACGCAGGTCGTAGCGCAGCCAGCGGCAGTCGATTCCGCCGTTGCTGACGCTCACCCGGCGGCTGGCGCGCAGGCGCAGGGCGCCGGTGAGGGCGGGGTTGCCGCTCAGCAGCCACAGGGTCCAGCCGCCGCAACGCTCCCGCAGCACCCTGCCCAGATCGGCGTAGAGCGCCTCCAGGTCGTCGTCGGCGCCGAGCCGCACGCCGTAGGGCGGATTGCACACCAGCAGTCCGGGCCCGGGCGGGGGGACCAGGTCACGGAAATCCCCCTGCTGCAGGGTGACCTGATCCGTCAGGCCGGCGGCGGCGGCGTTGGCGCGGGCCTGCTCCAGCACCTGCGGATCCCGCTCGAGCCCCAGGATCGGCGCCATGGGCCGGCCATCGCTGAGGCCATGGCGGCGCAGGCCGGCGGCCGCCTCCACCTCCCGGCTCCAGAGGCCGGCCTCGAAATCGGGCCAGCGGCGGCAGCCGAAGGGCCGGGCCCGGGGGGGCGTCCCGGGGGAGTGATGGCCGGCCGGCTCCAGCCCGGGCGCCTGCCCCAGGGCCATGGCGGCCGCCTCCAGCAGCAGGGTGCCCGACCCGCAGAGCGGATCCAGCAGCGGCACCGTGCCATCCCAGCCGCTGAGGGCGATCAGACCGGCGGCGAGGTTCTCCTTCAGCGGTGCCAGGCCCATGGCGCTGCGGTAGCCGCGGCGGTGCAGACTGCCGCCGCCGCCAGGGCCTGCGGCGCTTCCCCCGGGGCCTCCACCGGCGAGGCTGAGGATCGCCAGCCCGCCGCCGCTGGGGCTCAGGTGCAGGTGCAGGCAGAGGTCGGGTTCCTGCAGATCCACGCTGGAACGTTCGCCCCAGCGCTGGCGCTGCAGGTCCACCAGGGCGTTCTTCACCTCCAGGGCGGTGTAATGGCTGTGGTTGAGCTCGGGCAGGCTGCCGCTGGCATCCACCCGGAAGCTGAGCTGGGGCGGCAGCCACAGGTCCCAGTCGGCGGCGGTCTGGACGCCCTGGCGCAGCTCGCGGCGGTTGCGGCAGGGGAAACGGGCCAGCTCGCGCAGCACGCGGAAGGGCAGGCGGGCCTGCAGGTGCAGGCGGTAGAAGCCGGCCAGGTCGGTGCGGCAGGCCACGGCCCGGCGCAGCGGCTGCACCTCTGTGGCGCCGAGGGCCAGCAGCTCGGCGGCGGCCGGCTCTTCGAGCCCGGGCGGCACCACGGCGGTGACGGCGAAGCGGGCGGCCGTGGGGATGGATCGGCTCATCGCTCCACTGTGACGTGGGGTCGTGGCCGGGCGCCCCCTCCCCCGCCGGTGGCGATGGTTCCGGCTTGCCCTGTGCCCTGCCCGATCGCCCCTGACGGGGCTTGATGGAGACCGGTCGCTCCCGGGATGGCTGCGGGGGCCCAGGACGCCTCCAGACGGACGGTCATGGCGTGGTTCAGTCCGGGCCCTGAGGCGTTCACCCAGGCGGTCCCGTTCAAAAATCCACTCCAGCCATCGCGGTCGTGCCTGGTTGTTCAGCGGCCTCCTGGTCACGCCGTTCCGGCCTCCGCTCGTCCCGCTCGTCGCCCTCCCCTGGCGGTGGCTGAGGCTCCGGCATCTGCCCGTGCTGCCGGGGTGCCAGCCGGTGTGGAGGCGTTCCCTGCGGCGGTGTGCCGCTGACACCTGCGGACGCAGGGGACACCCGATCGCCTCAGGGGCGGCGAGCGGCCGGTTGCGTGGGCTGCGTGCTCCGTTCAGAGCCCCCGGAGTCGGTCGCGCAGAGCGCGCCAGGGGGAGCGTCGGCGCTGAGCGCTGATCAGCCCGGGGACCTCCCGGCTGCTCCCCCGGCTCCTGATACCGAGACCGGAGCTGCACCCGGCGAGCTTGAGGGCCTCGTAGGCCCGCTGTTTGCGCAGCCATACGGCCGGATCACCGCCGTGGTCCGGATGCCAGCGCAGGCTGCGGCGCCGCCACTGCCGCCGCACCTGGCTCCAGGCGCTGCCCTCCGCCAGCTCCAGTTCGGCCCAGCAGTGCTGCAGCAAGGTCCGGATCTCCTCCGGCGACAGCCAGCGCACCTGCCCATCGAGGTCCACCACTCGCTGCAGGCGGGCGTCCCGCCGGCGGGCCAGGGCCTGGCGATGCCGATCCCACTCCAGGTGGCGGCGCTGGATGTGCTCGTGCCGCACCGCGTCGCGGCTGCGCTCCAGCAGGGGATCGAGTACGCGCAGGGTCAGCTGCCAGCCCGCCAGGAGCAGCAGCCACAGGCCCGCCAGCACGGCGGCGGTGCCGACCAGGGTCGCGAGCAGGGCCGTCAGGGTCGGAAGCGGGCCTCCAGCCCGCGGGATCCACCAACGGAAGGTTCGGTCATGCCCACCTCAGCAGCTGCTGCCTCTCGCCGGAGCCCGGTGCCATAGTTCAGAGGTCGGTCTTCGGGCCGACTAGGTGGCTCACACCAGTGTTTCGGACAGCGGTTCGATTCCGCTCAGCTCCATTTCCCGCCCCCGGTTCTCCGGAGGCATCAAGGGGCTGCAATGGTTTCGACGGGGCATGAGGAGGGTGACTGAAGCCTGCTCGGTCAGAGCAAACCCGTAACAGCGAACAACATCGTTCGTTTCTCCCGTCAAGCCGCCCCCGTGGCTGCCTGACACT
>JAYKJA010000039.1:0-68416 GCA_035285905.1 Synechococcaceae cyanobacterium | reverse complement strand
TACATCTGCAACCTGATGACCCAGCCGGGCGAGACCGACGGCCTGGATGTGGAGGGACACCTGCGGGCGATCGAGGCCCAGCTGGCCAGCCTCGGGGTGGAGCAGCGCCTGTTCAACGCGGTCCTGGCCCAGGACGTGTTCACCCCGTCGCCGCTGCTGGACAACTACCTGCTGCGCGGCGCCGAACCGGTGGTCTGCGACCGCCGCCAGCTGCAGTCCCAGGGCTATGAGGTGATGCAGGCACCGCTGCAGGGGGCGCGGCCCACTTCCACCCTGCGACATGAACCGCGCAGCCTGGCCCTGGCGGTGATGCGCTTCTACCGCCGCCATCGCCGCGACCGTGACCGCAGCGGCGGCGACGGCTGAGCCAGCCAGGGCCGCCGAGCCTGGATCGGGCCGCAGCCGGCCGGCCGGGCATCACAGTGGATCGCAGCCAGGCCACCGGCCGATGCCACCGCAGACCCTGCCGTTGCCCCTGCAGCACTTCGTCACGGCCTTCAAGGCTGTGCTGCAGGACAGCCCCACGGAAGCCGACCTGCTGCAGCGGGGAGGGGCCCTGCTGTCCGAGCTGATCGGGAAGGACGACTGGCTGCCCGAACCCTTCCGCCGCAGCGGCAGCGACCGCTACCGCCAGTACCTGCTGTATCGCGATCCCACGGCGCGATTTTCGATCGTGAGTTTCGTCTGGGGTCCCGGCCAGTCCACCCCGATCCACGACCACACGGTCTGGGGGTTGATCGGAGTGCTGCAGGGCACGGAGCTGGCCCAGCGTTTCGCCCGGGAGGCCAGCGGCAGGCTGGAACCGCAGGGGCCGCCCGAGCTGCTGCGGGCGGGCCGGATCGATGCGGTCTCGCCGCGGATCGGCGACATCCACCAGGTCAGCAACGGCAGCCCGGACAGCGTCTCGATCAGCATCCACGTCTATGGCGCCGACATCGGGGCGGTCTCCCGGCATGTGTTCCGCGCCGACGGCACGACCCAGGACTTCATCTCGGGCTACAGCCCTCTGGAGGCGTGAACAGGCAACCGGGCCAGGATCACCCCCCGGCCTCCGACCGCGATCCGGCCCCCGGCGGAGACGGCCCCGCCGCGGCCGGCCCCGTGGCAGTGCCGGAGATGCAGGCCGAGGAGGTGCGCCGGCACTGGCGGCAGGGCCTCGAGATCGCGGTGCTGGATCTGCGGGAGGAGGAGCCCTTCGCGCGGCAGGGGCATCCGCTCTGGTCGGTCTGCCTGCCGCTGGGGCGCATCGAGACGGAGGCCTGGAGGCGGCTGCCCCGCCAGACGGTGCCGATCGTGCTGCTGGGGCGCGATGGCCGCGGCAGGGATCTGGTGCCCGCCGCCGCCGACCTGCTGCGCAGGCTGGGCTACAGCGACCTGCGGCGGCTGAGCGGCGATCTGGAGGGCTGGCAGGCCGCCGGTGGAGAGCTGTTCCGCGATGTCAACTCGGCCAGCAAGGCGTTCGGGGAATGGGTGGCCGAGCGGAGCGCCACGCCGCTGCTGGCGCCGGAGCAGGTGCAGCAGCGCCTGGCCGCCGGCGAGCGGCTGCTGCTGCTGGATGTGCGACGGCGCGACGAGCACGGCGTGATGACGCTGCCGGGCTCCCGCCATCTGCCGGGGGGGGAGCTGCTGCGCTGGGTCGGCACCCTGGCGCCCGATCCGGAGACGCCGGTGCTGGTGCACTGCGCTGGACGGACGCGGGGAATCCTGGCCGCCCAGGGCCTGATCGACGCCGGACTGCCGAATCCGGTGGCCGCGGTGCGCAACGGCACGATCGGCTGGCATCTGGCGGGGCTGCCCCTGGAGCGCGGAGCGGATCGGGGCCTCCCGGACGGCCTCGAACCGGATTCGGCGGCCCTCGCTGCGGCGCGCCGGGCCGCCGGCCGGCTGGCGAGCCAGCTGCAGGTGCCCTGGCTGGATGGGGCGGGCTGGACGGCCTGGTGCCGCGATCCCCGGCGCACCACCTACCGCTTCGACGTGCGACCCGAAGCGGAGACCGAACCGCCGCCGCCGGGGTTTGCGCGGGTTCCCGCCGGCCAGCTGATCCAGGAGCTGGATCACCACGTGGCGGTGCGGGGGGCGAGGATCGTGCTCTGGGATGGGGATGGAGTGTGCGCCCCTGCGGCGGCGGCCTGGCTGGCGCGCATGGGCTGGGAAGTGGCGCTGCTGACACCGGAGCAGGCCACGACGGCTGTCGAGGGGACCTGGCCCGGGCCGCCGCTGCCGGCGACCGAGGCCGCCATCGGAGCCAGGCTGCTGCAGGAATGGTTGCAGCGGGAGAACGGCACCACCCTGGTGCTCGATCTGGGGGATGGGGCCGGGTATGGGGAGGGGCATGTGCCGGGGGCCCTCTGGCTGCTGCGCCGCGACCTGGAGGAGGTGCTGGCCGCGCACCCGCAGGCGCGCCGTCTGGTGCTCTGCTGCGCCGACGGGCAGCGAGCGGAGGCGGCGATCCCGGCCGTGCGCACCGTCCTGCCGGCGGAGAGGACACTGCACTGGCTGAGGGGAGGGCGCCAGGGCTGGATCAGGGCCGGCGGGCCGCTCGAGACCGGTCCCTGCCAGCTGGCCAGCCCCCTGGAGGACCGTTATCGACGGCCCTATGTGGGTCTCGATCACCCGCGGCAGGCGATGGAGGATTACCTCACCTGGGAATACGGGCTGGTGGCCCAGCTGGAGCGGGACGGCAGCCATGGCTTCCGGCCGCTGCCCTGAGGCAGGGGGCAATGCGGGGCCAGGCAGCGGACGGACCGGAGCGGCCGCCGAGCCACGGTTCCGCAGCAACGGTGAACGGAACGCCGCGGCGAGGCCGGGGTTCAGTAGGCGTCCTGCATCTCGTAGAAGTCGGGCTGGATGTAGTCCTTGCGCAGGGGCCAGCCCTTCCAGTCCTCGGGCATCAGCAACCGCTTGGGATGGGGGTGGCCATCGAACTCGATGCCGTACATGTCGAAGGTTTCCCGCTCCTGCCAGTCGGCTCCGCGGAACAGGCCGTAAAGGCTGGGGCAGCGCAGGTCACCGTCACGGGGAAGGAACACCTTGAGGCGCACCTCCTCAGGCCGCAGCTCAGCCGGCAGGGGACCGGAGACTCCCAGTCCCTGCAGCAGGGGACCCATGGCCACCAGGTGATAGAAGACCACCAGGTTGCCGCCGGGGCCCTCGTCATACCCTCCCTGGCACTGCAGGTAATCGAAGCCGCGGGCCTTGAGGGCCGTGGCCACCAGGGGCAGAAACGCCGGCTCGACGGCGATGAGCTCGATGCCGAGGTGGTCGGGAGGCAGGAGCTGGTGGTCGAAACCCTGGCTGCTGAGCCAGGTGCTCACGGGGCCCGGAGCGGGGGCGGTCAGGGTCGGGGCCGCGTCAGAGGCCGTCTCAGGGGCGGGGGAATCCTCAGGCATCGGAGCGGGAAGCGGGGTTGGCGGTGCTGAGCGGTTCAGCGGCGGCGGTGCCCAGGGGCAGACCGGCGGCGGCGGCAAGGGCGGCCTGCTGGGTTTCGGCCTGGAGATAGGCCCCCGTGGTGATCGGGGCGACGCGGCGCAGCTGGTGGGGAATCGTGAGGTAGCGGTGGGTGGGCCGCAGGTTGCCCCGTTCCGCCAGGGCCTCGTTGCCCACCTTCTTGCGCAGCTTGATCACGGCGTCAAAGATCGACTCCGGGCGGGGCGGGCAGCCCGGCAGGTACAGGTCGACGGGGATCAGCTTGTCGACGCCGCGCACGGCGGTGGTGGAATCGGCGGAGAACATGCCGCCGGTGATCGTGCAGGCGCCCATGGCGATCACATACTTGGGCTCCGGCATCTGCTCATAGAGCCGCACCAGGGCAGGGGCCATCTTCATGGTGACGGTGCCGGCCACGATCAGCAGGTCGGCCTGGCGCGGACTGGAACGGGGCACCAGGCCGAAGCGGTCGAAGTCGAAGCGGGAGCCGATCAGGGCGGCGAACTCGATGAAGCAGCAGGCCGTGCCGTAGAGCAGGGGCCAGAGGCTGCTCAGCCGCGCCCAGTTGTGCAGGTCATCGAGGCTGGTGAGGATGACGTTCTCCGACAGGTCGGTGGTGACCGGGGGAGGCCCCACGGGGGCGCAGCTGGCGGCCCGCAGGTCCCGCAGGGCGGCGACGGACGGACTGTCGGTGGAAGGGGTGAGGGTCATGGAAGGGCTCCGATTCAGCTCCACTCGAGGGCACCCTTGCGCCAGGCGTAGGCCAGGGCGACGACCAGGATGGCGATGAAGACCAGGGCCTCGATGAAGGCCAGCAGGCCGAGGCGGTGGAAGGCCACGGCCCAGGGGTAGAGAAAAACGGTCTCGACATCGAAGATGACGAAGACCAGGGCGAACATGTAGTAGCGGATATTGAACTGAATCCAGGCCCCACCCATGGGCTCCATGCCTGATTCATAGGTGAGGGTGCGCTCTCCCTGACGGCTGCGGGGAGACAGCACCTTGTTGGCCACCAACGCCAGCACGGGAACCGCCGCTGAGATCAGCAGGAAGCCCAGAAAGGCGTCGTAGCCGGAGAGCACGAACATCGGGACTGGCCCAGGCCGGCTCAGTTTGGCATCCACGCCCCGCAGCTGGGGCAGCGACGGAGACCCACCGCGGATCGCGAGGAGGCGCTGGATAGAGTTCGGGCGCCCCAAGACGGCCCTGGCATGAGCAGCGACAACCCGGCCGAAGCGGCTCCGGAGGTTTCCGCCACCGCCCCTGAGTCCGGCTCCGACGACTTCGGCGACGCCGTCGATCCGGCCGCGGCCGCCCCCGGCGGAGAAGGCGTGGACGACGACGCGGACAACCCCGACGAGCACCGCTTCGAGTGCCGCAGCTGCGGGTTCGTGTACGACCCGGCCGAAGGGGTGCGCAAGCTGGCCATCGACCCCGGCACCCCCTTCAGCGCCCTCGACCCCGTGGGCTTCCGCTGCCCGGTCTGCCGCAGCCGCGTCGGGGCCTTCCGCGACATCGGCCCCCGCAACAAACCGAGCGGGTTTGAGGAAAACCTCAATTTCGGCCTCGGGGTCAACCGGCTCACCCCCGGCCAGAAGAACGTGCTGATCTTCAGCGGCTTCGCCCTGGCCATCGCCTTCTTCCTCTCCCTTTACTCCCTGCGCTGACGTGACTTCCCTGTCCCCCCGGCCGGCACCGCGCCCCTGGCTGCGGTCCCTGATCCATCTGCTGCTGGTGGCCGCACTCGGGCTGGGCCTGGGCGGCTGCGTCACCACGGGCCTGGCCAGCACGGCCACCAGCCCCTGGCAGCCCGTCTCTCTCGACACCAGCTCCAATCCCCTGGATGTGGCCTTCAGCGACGATCGCCACGGCTTCCTGGTGGGCAGCAACCGCCTGATCATGGAAACCGACGACGGCGGCGCCAGCTGGGAGCTGCGCCAGCTCGACCTGCCGGAGGACGAGAACTTCCGGCTGATCAGCATCGATTTCCGCGGGGATGAGGGCTGGATCGTCGGCCAGCCCGGCCTGCTGCTGCACAGCAACGACGCCGGGCGCAGCTGGAGCCGCCTGCTGCTGGACACCAAGCTGCCTGGAGAGCCCTACCTGATCACGGCCCTCGGCCCGAAGCAGGCCGAGCTGGCCACCAACGTGGGGGCGGTGTACCGCAGCAGCGATGCGGGCGTGAGCTGGCAGGCCCTGGTGAGCGACGCCGCCGGAGCCGTGCGCGACCTGCGCCGCAGCCCTGAGGGGGCCTACGTGAGCGTCAGCAGCCTGGGCAACTTCTTCGCCACCTGGGATCCGGGCCAGGCGACCTGGATCCCCCACCAGCGGGTTTCCAGCCAGCGGCTGCAGGCGATCGGCTTCCAGCCCCGCCAGGGCCTGTGGATGATCACCCGCGGCGCCCAGCTGCGCTTCAACGAGGACGCCGGCGACGTGAGCACCTGGAGCAAGCCGGTGATCCCGATCACCAACGGCTACGGCTACCTCGACCTGGCCTGGGACCCCCAGGGCAGCCTCTGGGCCGGCGGAGGCAGCGGCACCCTGCTGGTCAGCCCGGATGACGGACACAGCTGGAGCCGCGACCCGGTGGGGTCGGTGCAGGCGGGCAATTTCAACCGCATCCTGTTCGAGTCCGGCAAGGGCTTCGTGCTGGGGGAGCGGGGTCTGCTGCTGCGCTGGGTGGGCTGAGGCGCAACTGCGTCCCTGTGTAACCAAGCCGGCGGGGCTTCCTCGCCGGCAGCCCCTCGCCCCCTAGGATCGCCGAGCTGAATGCTTGTCGCTATGGCTGCCGGCTCCACGGGTGAACGCCCGTTTTTTGAGATCATCACGAGCATCCGTTACTGGGTCATCCACGCGGTCACGCTCCCGGCCATCTTCCTGGCCGGATTCCTGTTCGTGTCCACGGGCCTGGCCTACGACGCCTTCGGCACGCCTCGTCCTGACGCCTACTTCCAGGCTCAGGAATCGAAGGCTCCGGTCGTCAGCCAGCGCTACGAGGGCAAAACCCAGCTTGACCAGCGTCTGCCATAAGCCATGACACAATCTCCCTCCACCACGCCACGCAACTACCCGATCTTCACGGTGCGCTGGCTCTCACTGCACGCCCTGGGAATCCCCACGGTGTTCTTCCTGGGAGCCCTGGCCGCCATGCCGTTCGTCCGTCGCTGAATCCAGCCATGCAGCGCAATCCCAACCCCAACAACCTGCCGGTTGAACTGAATCGCACCAGCCTCTATCTGGGGCTGCTCATTGTCTTCACCACCGGCGTTCTGTTCTCCAGCTACTTCTTCAACTGACCGGGAGTTCCATCCATGAGCGGTAAAAAGTCCAATCTGCCTGACGGTCGCATCCCCGATCGCCTGCCTGATGGTCGGCCGGCCGTGGCCTGGAAGAGCCGCTGGACCGAAGGCGTCCTGCCGCTCTGGCTGGTGGCCACCGCCGGCGGCATGGCCGTGATCTTCGTGGTCGGTCTGTTCTTCTACGGCTCCTACGTCGGCGTCGGTTCGGCCTGAGGCCTGCCCCCGATCCGGATCATCAGGCCGACACGGCCTTTTGGCGCAGCGGACCTTCCTGGGTCCGCTTTTTCATGCATGGTCTGTGCTCCTGCAGGAGCCCCGCCACCGATCCGCGGGCGAATCTCACCGACCAGGCCCGGGAGCCACCCAGGCCGGTCCTGTCGCTGGCGACGGCCTTCCGTGCCAGGTTGCTCTGCGGCCTGATCAGCAGGTGAACCCGAGGGCGGCCGGCACGGCCTGCGGCGCCAGGCGGCGATCCTGCGCCTCCACCGCCCGCAGATCCTTGAGCACCACCACCCCCTCCGAGGCCTCCTGGTCTCCGATCACGGCGGCCCAGCGGGCACCGCTGCGGTCCGCGCGACGGAACTGCTTGCCGAAGGCGGAGGCGCTCAGGTCGAGCTCCACCACCAGCCCCTGGCGTCGCCAGCCCTGGGCCAGGACCAGGGCCTGGCGCTCGGCGTCCTCGCCCCGGCTGACCACATACAGATCCGGGGCCTGAGTGGCAGGGGCCGCCGCCCCCTGGGAGGCCGCCGCCAGCAGCACAAGCCGTTCCATGCCCAGGGCCCAGCCCACCGCCGGCGTGGCGACCCCTCCGAGCTGGGACACCAGGCCGTCGTAACGCCCGCCGCCACAGACGGTGGCCTGGGCCCCCAGCTGCCGGCTGGTGATCTCGAAGGCGGTGTGGCTGTAGTAATCGAGGCCGCGCACCAGGCGGGGATTGAGCTGGAAGGGGATGCCCAGGGCCTCCAGGGCCTGGCGCACCCGGCGGAAGCGTTCATGGCTCTCGGGGGCCAGGGCGTCGTGCAGGCTGGGGGCACCCTCCAGCAGGGCCTGGGTGGCGGGATTCTTGCTGTCGAGCACCCGCAGCGGGTTGGTGCTGATGCGCTGCTGGGAATCGGCATCGAGCTGCTCCCGCTGGGATTCCAGCCAGGCCACGAGCTCCGCCCGGTAACGCTGGCGATCCTCCGGCGTGCCCAGGCTGTTGAGCTCCAGGGTCAGCTGCGTGAGTCCGAGGGCCTCCAGCAGCTCCCAGGCGATGGCGATCGCCTCGGCATCGGCGCGGGGATCAGCCACCCCCAGCAGCTCCAGGCCGATCTGATGGAACTGCCGCTGCCGTCCCGCCTGGGGCCGCTCGTAGCGGAACATCGGACCGCCGTAACAGAGCCGCTGGGGACCCAAGGCCAGCAGCCCGTGCTCGATGGCCGCCCGCACCACCGAGGCGGTGCCTTCAGGGCGCAGGGTGCAGCTGCGGTCACCGCGATCCTGAAAGCTGTACATCTCCTTGCCGACCACGTCGGTGGCCTCGCCGATGCCCCGGGCGAACAGCTCGGTGGCCTCCAGCAGCGGCGTGCGGATCTCCTGGATGCCGGCCCGGCGGAAATGCTCCCGGGCGGTGCTCTCGATGTGCTGCCAGAGGGGCGTGCGATCCGGCAGCAGATCCACCATGCCCCGCAGACTCTGCAGCGACTCCAAGACGACCAGGCGCAACGCCCACCCAGTGTGCCCCTCACCCGGTCCAGGGCTGGCCTGGCCCGGCCGGGACCGATACGATCGGCCCCGAGTCGGGGCTCCTCCACACCGTGTCCAACGCCCTCGGTGCCGAGCAGGACGTCCAGCTGCAACGCCGCCTGCAGCAGGACAGCATCCTGCTGGCCGGTCGCACCGTCTACCTCAACCCGTTCCTCTACTGGCGCCGCTTCGACGCCAACACCGACCGCTGGCTGCGGGAGCCGGGCCAGCTGGGGGAGGAGCAGATCCAGATCAATCGGCTGCGCTTCTACCCGGAGCTGGCCTGGGATCAGCTGGAGCCCGAGGAGCTGGCGATCAAGGACGGGGCCGTGGAGATGTTCCTCAAGACCCTGGAACTGATCAGCACCTTCAACCCCGATCTCAACGCCGGCCAGCTCCTGGAAGTGGAGCGCAAGATGGCCATCACCAAGAAGCGGGCCTTTGAGCGCTGGGTGGAGCGCGCCCTGCGGCGGCGCGAGAACGAACAGCAGCGCGAGCGCCGCCGCTTCGATCGGGATCGCATCCTGCGCGGCTGGCTGGAGTGGCTGACCCATGAGGGCACCCGCCACGCCCTGCTGCCGATGACGGCGGTGCTGGTGCTGGTGTTCGCCGGAGGCTGGTGGGTCGGCAGCCAGCAGTCGTGCCGCCAGCAGATCCTGGCCCCGGGGGTCCGCAGCGACCAACCCTGACGCACCTCGCCTGACGCCTGGAGCAGCCCCGGCCCCGACGAAGACGGACCTGCGGGCGTCAGACTGGAGAGCCTTCCGGTGACGGCCCCATGGCCCCCGACCCGCTCGACGCCCTGCGGCTGACCCTGATGCAGGACGTACTCCCCGTCGGCCTGGCGGTCGCCGATCGCGTGCGGCGGGGAGGCCCCGCCGAGGTGATGGCCGCCTTCGACGGCAGCAGCAGCGATCCCCTCGGCAGGCTGCGGGAGGAGGGGGAACCGGCCGCCAGCCAGCTGCGCGAGAACCTGGATCGCCTGCAACCGGGGCTGGGTAATCCGGTGATGAAGGTGGAGGTGAGGGATGTGGGGGTGGAACCTCCAGGCGCAGCCTCCACCGCGGGAGCCGCCCCCTCCGCCGCCGCGGGACCGGGAGGCGCCAGCGGCGACCTGACCGAGCTGCAGGCGACCCTGGATCAGATCGCCTGCCGCCTGCGCCTGCTGGAGCAGCGCCTTCAGAGCGGAGCCCCCGGCGCCGACACCGATCCGGCATGACCCCGTTCCCGGGACCGTCACGACGGACCGGCGTCGGGCCACAGGCGGGGATGCTGCTGGCTCTGGTGGTGCTGCTGGGAACGGCGATCACCCTGCGACTGGCCTGGCTGCAGCTGCTGCACGGCGCCGAACACCGGGCCATGGCGGATGAGAACCGCATCCGGCTGCTGCCCCGCGATCCGATCCGGGGCCGGCTGCTCGACCGCCGCGGCCGGGTGCTGGCCAGCAATCGCCTGGCCTATCGCCTGTACCTGCAGCCGAGGCTGGTGCAGGAGCGAAGCTGGCCGGAGCTGCGCGACCGGGTCGCGGGGTTGCTGGGACTGTCCAGCCAGGAGCTCGACCGCCGGCGCCGCAGCGGCACCACCCCCGAGGGCTACCGCATCAGCCTGGCCGGCCCGCTGACGGCGGTGCAGGTGCTGCGGTTCCGCGAACGGGAGGCCTCGCTGCCGGGCCTGGAGGTGGCGGCGGATGTGCTGCGCAGCTACCCCCAGGGCAGCCTCGCCGCCCATGTGATGGGCTACACGAGCAGCATCACCGGAGAGGAATACGAAAAGCTCCAGGACCAGGGCTATCGGATCAGCGACCGCATCGGGCGCAGCGGTATCGAGCGGGTGTTCGAGCAGCACCTGCGCGGCGAGTGGGGTGGCCAGCAGCTGGAGGTCAACGCCGCCGGCCAGGTGCAGCGGGTGCTGGGGGACAAGCCGGCCCGGGCGGGGAGGGACCTGCGGCTGACGCTGGATCTGGATCTGCAGCAGGCCGCCGAACGGGCCCTCGACGGAGTCGCCAAGGGGGCCATCGTGGCCCTCGATCCCCAGACCGGCGCGATCCGGGCCCTGGCCAGCCGACCGACGTTCGATCCCAACATCTTTTCGGAGGGTCCCACCAGCAGCCAGTGGAACGACCTCAGCCGCCCGGAAGCCCCGATGCTGAACCGGGCCCTGCAGGGCTTCCCGCCGGCCAGCACCTTCAAGATCGTCACCACGATCGCCGGCATCGAGTCGGGCCGCCTTCCCGCCGATGGCACCCTTAACGCGATGGGTTCGTTCTGCTACGACGGCCAGTGCTACGGGGATCACGGAGCCTTCGGATCCATCGGCTACCCGATGGCCCTGGCCGTGAGCAGCAACAGCTTCTACTACCAGCTGGGTCTCAGGGTGGGGCCTGGAGAACTGTTCCGGGCCGCCCGACGCATGGGCTACGGCCACAACACCGGCATCGAACTGGTGGAGGAGGAAACCCCCGGGCTGCTGGGGGATCCGGCCTGGAAGCGCAAGGTGCTCGGCGAACCGTGGACCTCGGTGGACACGATCACCTCGGCGATCGGCCAGGGAGCCGTGACCGTGACGCCCCTGCAGATGGCCCGGCTCTACGCCGCGGTGGCCAACGGCGGCTGGCTGGTGACCCCCCATCTGGTCGAACGGCCCTACCCGCGCCGTCGCATCGGCCTGAAGCCGCAGACGCTGCGGGTCCTGCAGAAGGGGCTGCGGCTGGTGGTGACCGACGGCACCGCCAAGGTGCTCAACGACCCGACGCTGCCGCCGGTGGCCGGCAAGACCGGCACCGGCGAGGACCCACCCCGGCCGGACCACGCCTGGTTCGGCGGCTATGCGCCGTCGGATCAGCCGAACCTGGTGATCGTGGCCTTCGGGGAGAATTCGGGCGGCTACGGCGGCACCGTGGCGGCGCCGATGGTGCGGGCCCTGATGAGCACCTGGTTCCGCAGCGGCAGCAACCCGCCGGCGCGCCCCTGAACGGCCTGCTCCCGCCCAACCGGCCGACAACGTTGCGCCAGGGGCGGCAGAAGATCCGGACCGCAGCGGTGTCTGAGCGGCCCCTGGATCGGCCCTGGGCCTGGTTGCCCCCGTGCGGCCGGGCACTACCAGGCCTGGACGAGCCGAGCGGAGCTCCCGGGCAAGCGGGGTGCCTGCAGGATCAGACCGGCAGAGGCAGGCGACTGCGCTCGAGGACCTGGCGGTAATACCCGCGCAGCTGATCGGTGGCGCCGCCCCAACCCCAGCGCTCGGCTTCGCGGCGGGCGGACTCCCGCAGCTGGCGGCGGGTGGGGGGATCGCCCAGCAGACGGCGGACCGCCTCCACCAGGGTGAGCGGGGCATCCGGGTCGTAGAGGCAGCCGTTGACCCCGTCGCTGACGATGTCGGGGATGCCGCCCCGGTTGGCCCCCACCACGGGACATCCCGCCGCCATCGCCTCCAGCAGCACCAGCCCCAGGGTCTCGGTGCTGGAGGGGAAGACGAAGGCATCACCGCTGGCATAGGCCGCCGCCAGCTCCTCACCCGCGAGGTAGCCCACGAAGGTGGTGGCCGTGCCGGCGAACAGACGCTCCAGCTGGGCCCGGTAAGGGCCGTCACCGACGAGAGCCAGCCTGGCCTCGGGAATGGCCTCCAGCACGGGGCGGATGCGTTCGATCTGCTTCTCGGCCGAGAGGCGGCCGATGTACAGCAGCAGATTGCCGGTGTCCTCCCAGTCGCCGTGCAGACGCTTTCGCATCGCCGCATGGCGGCGGCCGGGCTGGAACAGTTCGGTGTCCACCCCGCGCTGCCAGAGGGCTGTGTGCTGGATGCCCTTGTCGCTGAGCTCCTCGACCATGGCGGTGGAGGTGCAGAGGTTGAGCGAGGCCTGGTTGTGGGCGGCCTTGAGCAGTTCCCACAGCAGCGGCTCCAGCATGCCCATGCCGTAGTGCTCGAGGTATTTGGGCAGGTGGGTGTGGTAGCTGGCGATCAGGGGCAGGCCGCGGGTCCGGGCCAGCCAGATGCCCCCGAGCCCCAGGACCGCGGGATTGACCACATGCACCAGGTCGGGCGCGAAGCGGTCGAGGGCCTCCGACACGGCCGGCCGGGGCAGGGCCAGCTTCAGCTCGGGATACAGGGGAAGGGGCATGGCCGGCACCCCGACCGTCCGTGCCCCCATGAAGCTGTCGGGACAGCCTTCGGGGCAGAAGATGATCACCTCGTCCCCCGCGTCGATCAGATGGGGGATCGTCTTGGTCAGACGGGTGACGATGCCGTCAACCTTCGGCAGGAAGGTTTCGGTGAAGAAGGCAACCTTCACGGGAGAGCGGGCCGGATGCGGCTCAGGCCTTGGCGGCGATCGCCTCGGCCTGACGGCTGGTCCAGGCCGAGAGGCAGGGGATGCGCGAACGATCGCAGCGATCGGCCCAGCGACGGGCCACATCCACCACCTCGCTGAGCAGTCCGTCGTCGAGGGTGGTGGGCTTGAGCCCCAGCTCGATGAAGCAGCGGTTGTCGACGATGAGATCGTTCTCGACAGCCTCCTTGCGGGGATTGGCCTGATAGCGGATTTCGGCGCCCGTGAGATCGGCCACCTTGCGGGCCAGCTCTCCCACCTGATGGCTTTCGGTCATCTGGTTGAAAATCTTCACCTTCTCCCCGGCGGGAGGGGGGTTTTCGAGGGCCAGCTGCACGCAGCGCACCGAGTCACGGATGTGGATGAAGGCGCGTGTCTGGCCGCCGGTACCGTGCACCGTGAGGGGATAGCCGATGGCGGCCTGCATCAGGAAGCGATTGAGGACCGTGCCGTAGTCACCGTCGTAGTCGAAGCGGTTGGTGAGGCGAGGATCGCGGTCGGTGAGCTCGGTGTTGGTGCCCCAGACAATGCCCTGGTGCAGATCGGTGACCCGGATCGCATCGTTCTTGTTGTAGTAGAAGAACAGCAGTTGATCCAGCGTCTTGGTCATGTGATAAACGCTGCCGGGATCCGTGGGGTGCAGAATCTTTTCCGTGAAGCGGCTGCCATCCGGCTGCGGCACTTCGACGGTGAGATAACCCTCAGGGATCGTGGCTCCACGGTGGGATCCATATCCGTAGACTCCCATCGTGCCAAGGTGAACAATATGGATATCCAGACCACTTTCAACAATGGCAGCCAGCAGATTGTGGGTGCCGTTGACGTTGTTATCGACGGTATAGCGCTTGGTGGCGCTGGACTTCATCGAATAGGGGGCTGCCCGCTGTTCGGCGAAGTGCACGATCGCGTCGGGGCGCTCCGAGCGCAGCAGGTCGAGCAGGCGGTCGTACTCGCGGGCGATATCCAGGAACGCGAAGCGCATCTCCCGACCCCCCGTCTGCTCCCAGGCCTTGAGGCGGTCCTGGATGGTGGCGATCGGGGTGAGGGACTCCACCCCGAGGTCGATGTCGATCTTGCGTCGGCTCAGATTGTCGACGATCACCACGTCGTGGCCGGAATCGGCGAGATTGACCGCGCAGGGCCACCCGCAGAAACCGTCGCCGCCGAGAACGAAAACCTTCACCCGAGACTCCTGAACGAGCGATTGCCCAGCCGAGTCAAGCTACTACAGGCGTTCGGCCCCGGTCCCGGGCCAGCCGCAGCCTCGGCAGGCGTCAGCTGATCAGCGCCGCCACCCCCATCAGCACCAGCACCAGGGCCACGCCGCCGAGGAGCAGCATCCGGTTCGCGGGCCGTGCCGCATCGCCCTCAACCACGACCATGCGGGGTTCCCTGGCGAAGGCGTTGAGTCTGCCTCCGTCTTCCTGAGTGACCTGCATGGCGTTCTCCTGCAACGGGTGAGCGGAACCCTATGGAGAGCGCCCCCGGGGAACACACAGCTGGCATGGTTCGTCACAGTCCCGGGCCCCATGGAGCCCGGGGGAGAGGGTCAGCCGCCCACCCGTCCCTGCGTCGGGGAGCTGGGGCTGGCCTCGGCCCGGAGCGGCAGGCGCCCGGCCAGGAACGCCCGGCGTCCGGCCTCCGTCGCCAGGCCCATGGCCGAGGCCATGGACACCGGGTCTCCCGCCAGGGCGATCGCACTGTTGATCAGCAGGGCATCGGCCCCCATCTCCATCGCCTGGGAGGCCTCACTCGGCACACCGATGCCCGCGTCGACCACCACCGGCACCGTGGCGCTCTCGATGATCAGGGCGATGTTGGCGGCGTTGCGGATCCCCTGACCCGAACCGATCGGGGAGCCCAGGGGCATGACCGTGGCGCAGCCCACATCCTCCAGTCGCCGGGCCAGCAGCGGGTCGGCGTTGATGTAAGGCAGCACGGTGAAGCCTTCGCGCACCAGCTGGGTGGCCGCCTCCAGGGTGCCGATCGGATCGGGCAGCAGGTGGCGGCTGTCCGGGATCACCTCCAGCTTCACGAAGGTGTTGTCCTCCTGGCCTGCGAGACGAGCCAGTTCACGCCCAAGCCTGGCGACGCGCACGGCCTCCTCCGCAGTGGCGCAGCCGGCGGTGTTGGGCAGCATCCAGTAGCGCGTCCAGTCGATGGCCTCCAGCAGCCCCTCGTGGCCGGCGGCGGCGCTCTGCACCCGCCGGACGGCCACGGTGACGATCTCGCCGCCGCTGGCCTCCAGGCTGGCCTGCATCAGAGCCAGCGAGGGGTACTTGCCGGTGCCGGTCATCAGGCGGCTGCGGAAGCGACGGCCACCGATCACCAGGGCCTCGTCAGCCTCCTGAGCCTGCCGGGGCCCGGAGGCTGGCGGTCGGGTCTCCCCGGGGGTGGCGCTGGTCAGGGGGACGGATGGACTGGGGGTCACGGCCGGACTGCGCTTCGAGTGCCTCCCACCTAGTCTGCGGCCCAGCAGATGCCAGTCCAGCCATGGCCACGCCGCCGGCTCCCCTCCCCCCCGCCGCTCCGGCCCTGCTGGTGGCAGCCCAGCCCCTGCCGACCCAGTCCTTCACCAACTTCGCCCCGCCGCCCTCGGCGTACAGCGAACAGCTGGAGGGGCTGGTGGGCCAGGTGGCCAGCTTCGACCCGGTGGCCCGGGCTGCCGTGATCGCCAGCGAGATGCCGCGGCAATGGAGCGGCGACTACCAGGCGTTCGACAATCCGGGCACCGTGCTGCCGGTGAGGCTCGACATCGCCTCCACCGCCGCCGCAGGTCAGATGGTGGTGATCCGCGGGAAGATCGTCATCGGAGAGGTCAGCACCTCCGTGCAGGGCAACCTCAACGCCAAGTCCGACCAGTTGGACCTGCTGCTGACCGGGGACCCGATCGGCGGAGGGATCGAGCCCGGAGCCGAATTCATGGGGCTGCAGGGCCTGAGCCTCAGCGGCCTGCGAGGCCCTCGCCTCATCTCCATGGGAGGACGCCTCCAGCTGCGTCCCGACCGCAAGGCCCCCACGGCCGTTGCGCCAGCCCCTGGCCCTGTGATCCGCGGCCTCTGGTGAGCTCACCGCCCGGCGGAGCGGCCACCTGCTACGGGTGTGCTCGCTGCGCCCCAGGCCGCTCTCGCTGCTGCTGGGGCACAACCTGGGTGCTTCGATCGTTCGCAAGGCGGCACAGACACGGCGGGGGCAGAACGGACTCACCCTGAGAACGGATGGGCGCGGACCCTGGATGCGATCGGCGCAAAGCTCAATGCCTACTGACGCATGCAAGGCGACTGCTCGCAAGGCGTTCGTCTCGGCAATCTCACCCTCTCCGCTCAGGCTCGCCGAAGCGGGGCTTGCATGAGCCTTCACTGACACGGCTGTTCTCCGGACAACAGGCTCTTGGATGGGTCAGGGTCTCTCCACCATCCGATCCGGGGCCGGACCGACATCAGGGTCCAGGCGCCAACCCTTCCCCTTTGGAAATGATCGTCACGGGGCGAGGCGAATCCGCGGCAAAGCCAGTCCTGGCCATGGATCGCCAACCTCGCAGCTGGCCTGCGCTCGGAAGTGATGGACTCAGGTCTCTGACATGCGGGATCAGATCCCGGGCCCCCGCCCTTCCCCGGTCGATACGGCGCCTCGGCATCGATGCCTTGCCCCCCCATGGGTCGCGAAACACGCAGTGGCTCCGCGTTCGGCCGCTGGTGGTTCAGGTCCATGCCATGGCTGCTGCAGAAGGTCGGCTGAGATCGCCGGCGCATCGGCGGCCATGGCGACTCTCCACACCGTTCCTGGGCCCAGGCTGATCGGCTGCCGCTGATCCGGGGCCGGAGGGCAGGCCTGCTCTGCACGACGGGCAGCAGGCAGGACACCCTGGATCCAGCCAATCGGGAGGCCGAGGGGCCGGATCAGCCAGGCTGGAGGTGTTCGGCCCGGGAATCGCATGATCCCGATGGCTCAGCATGGCCATCGCTCAGGTGGCGCAGCCGGCTCGCCATCCACTGGGCCGAAGGGAAGCAAACCAGTGGCCCGGCTGAGCGAGGGCCGTGCTGACCTGCCGTTCGTGCCCAGCCTCCCAGAGGAGCCTTTCACTGGTGGAACTCGCCGTCAGGGCTCCCAGAAGAGAGGCCCTGGCCTGGACAGCTGAACAGCCCCCACCGCTCAGGAGGGAGCTGACCTGAAGGCCCACAGGGGCGCCGATCAGCCCGATCTCAACGGGACAGGGAGCTTCTCCCCAAGAGGGAACTTCCCCCAAAGCCCGCCGTGGTCCGTGTTCCCCCTGGGGATCGGCAGTGCCACGGGCCAGCCCTCAGGGCTGGTCAGGGCTCATGCCCAGTCCGCTGCTGCTCGATTCAGCGGTGACACCGAGACGTTCCAGGCTGCGCAGCCGTTTGGTGGCCGTGCGATTGGAGGGCTCAAGCTCCAGAACCTGGCGGTAGAGCAGCAATGACTCCGAAGCCTTGTCGAGTTTTTCCAGGGCGTAGGCCAGATTGTTCATGGCCACGGGATAGTCACCACGGGCCTTGAGCGCGGCGCGGTAATGCTTGATCGACGCCTGATAATTGTTCTGGGCGGCCAGGGAGAAGCCCAGAGCGTTCTGAATCAGGGCGATCGCCTCGGGCTCGGGATCCGCATCGGCCAGTCGCAGGGCCTTGCGCAGGTTGTCGGACGCCTGGCCGTAGAGGCGTTTGCGCAGCTGGACGGACGCCAGCGTGTAGAGATCCTCGGCTGAGCTGCCTGAGGCGCCGCGAGTGTCTCCGGCGCCGAGGCGGTTGAGGATCTGTTCATCACGCCGCACCCGGATGACCTGGCGCGCGATGACCACGGCGAGACCCCCGAGCAGGGCGATCAGTCCGTAGAGGTAGGCCTGAGGCAGCAGTTCACCCATCGACTGGCCGTCGGGCTCAGCGACTTGCGGTGGCAGCCACGCTGCTGAAGCTGCCGGGATCTAGCACGGCGAGCTGGGCCAGCATCTTGCGGTTGAGGCGGACGTCGGCCTTGCGCAGGCCACCGATCAGACGGCTGTAGCTGAGCCCATTGAGGCGGGCGGCCGCATTGATCCGGGCGATCCACAGGCGGCGGAAATCGCGCTTACGACGGCGACGGTCGCGGTAGGCGTTGCAGAGCGCCTTCATCACCCGCTGGTTGGCGGTACGGAACAGGCTGCCACTGCTGCCCTGGAAGCCGCGGGCGAGGCGGAGAATCTTGTTGCGGCGCTTACGGGCGACGTTGCCCCTCTTGACGCGAGCCATGGGAGATGTTCAGGGAGGAAGGAATCGGAGTGGAGTCGGCCGGACTCAGGCGTAGGGGAGCATCAGCGACACGTTGTCGTGATCGCGCTCGTCGACCACGGCCATGGTGCCCAGATAGCGCTTGCGCTTCGGACTCTTGTGGTCGAGCAGGTGGTTGCGGAAGGCACGCCGCCGCATGAACTTGCCGCTGCCGGTCATCTTGAACCGCTTGGCGGCTGCTTTGCGGGTCTTGAGCTTCGGCATCTCCGGGTGGCGCGCACAAACAATCAGAGTACGACGCGACGGACCCCTCCTCCCGACGCCCGATGCCCGTTCGCCTGCCCCAGCGGCGCCTGATGCTGCCCTCCTCCCTCGCCCTGGCGGTCGCCCCGCTGCTGGCGGGGGGCTGTCAGGCGATCGATGCCCCTCCGGCCCTGGCGCCTCCCCCCGCGGACGGCGCGATCCTGCACTGGCCGGTGCCCGAGCCCGCACCGCTCAGCCCCGCCGCGCCCGTGCTCTGGGTGGCCCTGGCCAGCAGGCTTGGCCCGCCCCCGGATTCAGCCGCCGGCGACGCCGCCCCCCCGCTGCGCCTGCGCAGCGCCGGCAGCCGGCCCCTCGCGCTGATCGCCGCCGACGGCCGACGGGTCAGCGCCGCCGAGCTGGTGCTGCACTGGCGCTGGCAGACCCTGCCGCAGCCACAGCTGCTGCGCCGGCAGGTGCTGGGCCCGTTCGCCAGCTTCGAGAGCGCCGAGAGGGTGGCCGCGCTCTGGCGCCGGCAGGGGGTGGCGGCCACCATCGCCCACCCGCGGGAGTGGGAGGTCTGGGCGGCCGCGGGAACTCCACCGCCAGACGGCATGACGGCCCGGCCGCTGGAGCGGCGCGAGACGCGTCGGGCCGTGCTCGAACTGCAGCGCCCGACGGGAGCGCTCACCCTGCAGGGGCCACTGCGCATCGAGGCCCCCGATGGCCTGCGCTGGCGGGAAGGGGTGTTCGCCGGCCCCTTCCGCCTGCAGAGCGACGCCCACGGCGGCTGGAGCCTGATCGAGCAGGTGCCGCTGGAGCGCTACCTGGAAGGGGTGCTGCCCCATGAGATCGGGGCCGGGGCCCCGGCGGCGGCGCTTGAGGCCCAGGCTGTTCTGGCCCGCACCTGGGCCATGCGCAACAGCCATCGCTTCGCGGTGGATGGCTACCACCTCTGTTCCGACACCCAGTGTCAGGTCTACGCCGACCCGCGTCTGGCCGGCGCCGCCGTGCGCCAGGCGATCGGCCGCAGCCGCGGCAAGGTGCTGAGCTGGAACGGCGAACCGATCCACGCGGTGTATCACGCCAGCAACGGCGGCATCGCCGCAGGCTTTGACGAGGTCTGGAACGCCTCCCCGCTGCCCTACCTGAAACCCTTCGTCGACGCGCCGGAGCCCGTCGCCCGCAGACTGCCCCTGCCGGTCCAGGTCGGCCCCCTGGCCACGCTGCTGAAGCAGAACAGCACCACCTACGGGGCCGATCACCCTCTCTACCGCTGGCAGCGCCTGCTCACGGCCGCGGATGTGGCCCAGGCGCTCTCGAGAAGCCAGCAGGGGGTGGGGGAGGTGCAGCGGCTGGAGGTGGTCGCCCGCGGCCCCAGCGGCCGGGTGCTGACACTGCGGATCCGCGGCAGCAAGGGCACACGGCTGCTCAGCCGCGACGCCATCCGCCGCACCCTGCGCCAGGTGCCCAGCACCCTGTTCCTGCTGGAGGCGGCCGGCCCCGGCCGCTGGCGCCTGGTCGGCGGCGGCTTCGGCCATGGGGCCGGGCTGTCCCAGGCCGGTGCCGTCGACCTGGCGCGACGGGGCTGGACCACCCAGCGGATCCTGTCCCACTACTACCCGCAGACGGAGCTGCGCGGCACCGGTGAACTGAAAAGCAGCGGGATTCCAGGGGAGGCCCCTTAGAGTTCGCACACTTTTGAGGGCGTCATGAGCGAAGGCGGCCAGGCCAACGACCGCCGACGGAGCAAGGCTGCCCTGTTCGTTGTCTGCTGCGCCGCGGCCGGGGCCCTGCCTCATGCGCTGCAGGCCACCACGGCCATGCTCCCCTTCGCAGCCCTGGCGACCCTGCTGGGAGCCTTCAGCCTCCGCACCGTGCTCCAGGCCGGCCGCCCGCTCTCCCCTCCCCTCGCGGCGAGCGACGCCCCAGCCGCGGTGGAGCCCGACAGCGTCGCGCCGATGGTCGATGTCGTGGTGGCGGCGCGGGATGAACAGGCCGTGATCAGCCGCCTGGTCACCACCATCGCGTCCCTGCGCTGGCCGGAGGATCGCCTGCGCCTCTGGATCGTCGATGACGGCAGCGAGGACCGCACCCCTGAAATTCTGGAGTCCCTGCGCACCCGACACCCCCTGCTCAACGTGCTGCGGCGCCCCCGCGATGCCGGCGGAGGCAAGTCGGCAGCGCTCAATCTGGTGCTGCAGCGGCTCGAGGGGCGCTGGATGCTGGTGCTCGATGCCGATGCCGACCTGCCGGTCGATCTGCTCGAGCGCCTGATCCCCAGGGCCGAACAGGACGGCTGGTCGGCCGTGCAGTTGCGCAAGGCGGTGGTCAACGCGGAGGTCAACCTGCTCACCCGGGCCCAGGCGATGGAGATGGCCCTCGATGCCCTGATCCAGGAGGGGCGCCTCAGCGGTGGCGGCGTCTCCGAGCTGCGGGGCAACGGCCAGCTGCTGCGCCGCGATGCCCTGCTGTCCTGCGGCGGGTTCAACGAGGCCACCGTCACCGACGATCTCGACCTCAGCTTCCGCCTGCTGCTGCACAACGAGCCCATCGGCCTGCTGTGGGATCCTCCGGTGCGGGAGGAGGCGGTGCTGCGGCTGCCGGCCCTCTGGCGCCAGCGGCAACGCTGGGCGGAAGGCGGTCTGCAGCGGTTCTTCGACTACTGGCCCCAGCTGCTGGCCGGTCCGCTGGACGCTCGCCAGCGCCTGGATCTGAGCTGCTTCTTCCTGCTGCAGTACGCCCTGCCCGTGGTGGCGGCGGCGGACCTGCTCACCGCGCTGCTGACCCGCACCCCTCCGGCGGTGTGGCCCCTGTCGACGGTGACCCTGCTGCTGTCGGCCCTGGCCATCGTGCGCAGCTGCCGCCGCAGCGCCGAAGGTCCGGCCCTGCCCTCCCCCCATCCGCTCAACCTGCTGCTGGGGGTGGCCTACCTGTCCCACTGGTTCGTGGTGATCCCCTGGGTCAGCCTGCGCATGGCGCTGCTGCCCAAACGCCTGGTCTGGGCCAAGACCCTTCACCTCGGCGAGCACGGTCCCGCCTCCATCTCCATCCCGGATGAGGACGCCCCGGATCTCGCCGCTGCCGGCACCGAGACGGAGCTGGCAACGGAGCCCGGCCAGGCCTGAACGCTGCATGCCCATGCCAAGGGTCCTGCTGCGACAGGGGCTGGCCAGCGCTTTTGCTGCAGCCCTGCTCACCGCTCTGCCGGCCTGGGGGCAAGCGGATCCGACCACCAGCTCCACCGATCGGCAGTTCGCGGCTCTGCTGGAGCGCCTCAATCGCCACCGCGACGGACTGGAGCGCTCCGCCCGCCTGATCAGCCTCGAGGAGGCCCTGGAGCAGGGGGTGCAGACCAACCCGGTCCTGCGCAGGGCCTATGCCCAGATCGAGGAGGCCGACTGGACCCTGGTGGGCATCCAGAGGGAGTGGTGGCCCTCGCTGAAGGCCGACAACGATGACCCCGGGCTGCTGGGCTGGACCACGACCAACAGCCAGGAACAGGTCAGGAGCGCCAGCGGCGCCTCCCAGAACCTCGTCGTGCAGAGCGGCCAGGCTTCCGTGCCCAGACTCCACCTGCAGTGGACCTTCTTCGATCCCAGCCGCGCCTCCCGCAGCCAGGCCGCCCTGGCGCAGATCAGCGCCCGGCGGTTTCTGTTCCAGGTGGAGGCGCGGGAGCTGGTCCTGCAGATCCAGCAGGCCTACTACGCCCTGCAGGAGGCCTTTGAGCTCCAGCACGACTACAAGCGCATCTACGCGGCCGTCAACCACCTGGTGGAAACCGGCAGAGGCGCCCACATCGACCGGGGCCAGCGGCAACAGCTGCTGACCCAGCGCCTGGGGCTGCTGATCCTGAGAATCCGGACGCATGAGCGGGTGATCCAGGCGGCCGATGCCCTCGCCCAGGCCATCAGCCTGACGCCGGGCCAGCTGGCCATGCCGGCCGACCGTCTGGAGGTCCAGGGCCGCTGGGACACACCGCTGCAGGAGACCATCACGGAAGCCCTGCGGCTGCGGGAGGAGATCCAGGTCAGCCTGTCCCGCGCCGGGGCGGACAGCTGGAGCGCCCGCGCTCGCCAGCAGCGGTATCTCCCCAGCCTCTTTCTGGGCGGTCAGCTCAGCAACCAGAACCAGACCCTCACCAGCGGCTCCCTGCTCGGACCGTCCCAACCCACCACCACCTGGGACCAGGAGATCGAGACCCAGGTCGGCCTGGGCTTCGACTGGACGCTGTTTGACGGGGGCATCCTGTCGGCGGAGGCCGAGGTGTTGCGCAGTCGTGCCCGCCAGTCCCTGGCCCAGGCGGAGCTGGATCGCCTCAGCGTGACCCGCCAGGTGCAGGACAACCACGCCTCCCTGATCAACAGCGAGATCATCGTCCAGGCGGCCGCAGACCAGGTGCAGGTGGCCCGTCAGTCCATGCAGGCCGCCGGCGAGGCCTATCTCGCCAACCGAGGGGATGCGACGCGGGCGGTGCAGGCCTCCAATGCCTACCGCGACGCAGCGGAGGCCTACCGGGGCGCCGTGCGCAAGCACAACACCTCGGTGGCAGCCCTGTACCGCCACTCCGCCCGCTGGCCGGAGGGAATCCAGCCCCTGCTGAAGCGGGCCTTTCCGCGCCTGGCGGCCCCGCCTCAGCCGGCCGCCCCGACCGCACAGCCGCAGGCCCCGAAAGCCGCGGCGGTCTCGCCGCCAGGCCCCGCCGATGCGCCCTGAGCTGCGGGGAGCAGTCTCAGGGGAGGGGCTCAGGCGGCTTCGTGCAGATCCGCCAGGGGCTCATCCAGTTCGACGATGTCGCCGTTGAAGAACTCGGCCAGGCGCCTGGCCTGCTCCTCCAGCGGCGTGCCGGGCAGCGGGGGGCCCGCCTGGGGCGTGGGCCCGTTCTGGGAGCGGGGTTCGGCAGCTGCTGGAGTGGCGGTGGCCGCCGGGGTGGCCGCCGCTGCCGAGGAGGAGGGCGAGGGAGAAGAGGCTGACTCGGCCGGCTGGCCGGGGTGGAGAGCCTGAGCCGGACCTGGGGCCAGGGCCGGCACTGGGGCCTGAGCAGGAGCCGGGATGGATGCCCCAGCATCGGGGGGCTGGGAGGCCGCCGCATCCCGCGGCAGGGGCGGAGCGGCCGCCACGGACGGGCCTGTGACCAGGGCAGCAGCATCGGGGAGAGGGGGCGCCGGCTCCGCCACCGGGGTGGGGGCGGGCAGGCCAGCACCCCCGACCGGTTGCACTGATGGGCCGGGGGGTGGCCCCGCCACCAGAGGGGGAGCGGCGACAGCGACAGGAGCCGGGATCGGAGCGCTCTGGTCCCCTCCCGCCTCCAGCACCAGCTCGCGAGGCTGGCCCAGGACCCGGGTGATCGCGCCCTGCAGCAGGGCCTGACGGCTCTGCACCATCGCCATCCAGGTGGCGGCCACCCGCACCACCGCCCGGCGTTCATCGAGCCGCACCAGCTGCGCCTGCTGGGACAGCAGCATGCGGGTGGAGGGGAGCTCCAGGCCGGCCAGGATCTGCTGCCAGAGCTCCGGCAGCGGCGTGACCGCCGGCCCGTCGGTGGGCGGTGGCGGCTCGAGCGGCGCCGGAGCCGTGCCAGGCGTGACGGGAGCGGAGCCCGGGGCGACAGGAGCGCTGCCCGCAGGGGGCGCCGTGGATGATGCGGCGATGGGTGGCGAAGGTGCGGGGGCCGCGGCGGCCAGTGGCGGGGAGGGGGCGGACGGGGCAGCAATGGCGGCGGAAGCGACCGTCGCCACCGGAGCCGGAGCCGGGGCCTGCATCGCAGCCGGTTCAGCCAGCAGCCCCAGCAGCAGCACCTCCAGCCACAACCGCGGCTGCACGCTCAGGCGCAGCTGCTGCTCGCTGGCCCGCAGCTGGGCATGCCAGTGCAGCAGGCGGGCCTTACCGATGCGGCGGGCCACCGCCGGCAGCTGGGGCCGCAGCGTCGGCGAGACGGCGGTGAGCTCCAGCCGATCGGGGGCCACTCCGGCAAGCAGCAGGTCGCGCAGCAGAGAGGCCAGGCCCTGCAGCACCGCCGCGGGCTCGCGACCGCGCTCGAGCAGCTCCCGCACCGCCTCCACCACGGCCAGGGGCTCGACGGCGGCGAGGGCCTCCGCCAGCCGCAGCAGCTCCTGCTCGGGCACGGCCCCCAGCAGATCCCAGACGGCAGCCACCTCGATCGGAGGCGGCAGCAGGCTCAGCTGGTCGAGCAGGCTCTCCGCATCGCGCAACCCGCCCTGGGAGCGTTGAGCCACCAGATTCAGAGCCTCCGCTGAAATGGCGATGCCCTCCTGGGCGGCGATCCAGCCGAGGTGAGCTTCCAGGGCCTCCAGCGGAATGCGGCGGAAATCGAAGCGCTGGCAGCGGCTGAGGATGGTGGGCAGCACCCGCTGCGGATCAGTCGTGGCCAGGACGAACACCACCCGGGGCGGTGGCTCCTCCAGCGTCTTGAGCAGCGCGTTGAAGGCGGCGGTGGAGAGCATGTGGCACTCATCCACCACGTAGACCTTCCAGCGGGCCTGAACGGGTGCAAAGCGCGAGCGCTCGATCAGATCGCGGATGTTGTCGACACCGGTATTGGAGGCGGCGTCGATCTCGATCACATCCAGGGCGGTGCCGGAGGCGATCCCGGTGCAGAGCTCGCAGAGGCCGCAGGGCTCTGGGGTGGGCCCCTCAGCGGCGACGCAGTTGAGCGAGCGGGCGAGGATGCGGGCGCTGGAGGTCTTGCCGGTGCCCCGCGGGCCACTGAACAGATAGGCCGGGGCGATGCGGCCTGTGCGCAGGGCCTGGCCGAGGGTGGCGGCGATGGCCCCCTGGCCCACGAGCTGGTCGAGGCGCTGGGGGCGGTATTTGTGGTGCAGCGGCTGATAGGCCTGGGCCATCGGGGGCGCCACTCCGCATCGATGGACAGCTCAACTGTACCGCCTGAACGCCGCAGGGGAGCCGAGGATCGGCGCCAGGCCCCGACGCTCAGACCGACCGAAGACGCCCCCAGATAACGAGGAATCAGCGAGCATCAGAACCCAGAAGTGCAGTCCAGCACAGGCCTTCAATCCGCTGCAGACCTCAGCGAGGCCCGAGCTCAAGGAATAAGGATTCAATGGGAGATTGAAGAACAGAAGAATCCTCCACTCTCCCAATTCAGCAGACGAGGGCAACAGCTCCAGGAACCCTCCCCGCCAGTCCGTCAGCACAGGCTTCCGCTGCAGGAGCCGGGCTGCGGCACCCGGCCCGCTCCCCTTGCCCCCCCGGCCGGTCGCGGGGAGCGAGCCCGAAGCGGCGCCGGTGCACGGATCGGCCAGGTGTGCGGCAGGTGTGCGGAGATGTGCCCCTGCTCAGGAGCCTCTGGCTGAAGCCGCGGGGGGTGGGCCATGCGTGGAGCGATGGACAGGCACGACGCCCCACGTGCCTTCTCGGTCGCCGGGAGAGCCGCCCGGGCCGAGCGCTCAGGGCACAGCGTTCAGTCCAAAGCCGTCGTCCCCTGGCCCCCGTCCCCGTGCATGGGGGATGGACAGGCGATACGCCACGCCTGAGCTCGCAGCTGCTGGCCCCCCTTCCGGAGGCGAGAACTCAGATCGTCCCGCCCAGGCTGCGGGCGTCTGGGACAGCCATCTCCTTGCGCTCGATCTGCCACTGCTCGCTGAGCCAGGCCTGAGGGGGCCTCGGCCCGCCCCCCCGGGCCGGTGCATCGATACCGGCCGTGGCCCCGGCAACACGAACACCCAGGAAGACCGCGTGCTCCCCCCCCGGCAGCCACCAAGGGGGGCCTGCCTCCTCGGGAACAGGGGTTGTGGACCATCGGACCGGGGATGGCGAACCGCGCCCTGAGCCCGAGCAGGGCCGCCCAACTGGCCCCCACCCTGCGGAACCGGGAGCTGCCCCCACGCGGTGCTTGCTCAGGCCCTGGGCTCGCGCGGGGGAGTCAGCAGCCCCTGCAGACGCTCCTCGAGTTCCTCCACCTCGCTGAGTTGATCGGCCAGTCGCTGGGCCGCCAGCCGCACCTGGCGGTAGGGATCCTCCTCCGAGCCCCCGCCCCAGCGCTGTTCCGCCCGGGCCAGTTCCTCCTCCAGACGCTGCTGCAGCTTCTGTCGCACCCCCTCCAGCTGCTCCAGGCTGCGCAGGGCGAAAGCACGCCCCCGCTCCAGCTGCTGGGGATCGAGGGCCAGACCCTGCCGCAGCAACAGCTTCACCCCGGTGATCAGCGCGGCAGGCACGTACTGGCCGAGAGCCAGGGCGCCGAGACTGCCGCCATGCAGCCAGTCCTCCACCTGGGCACTGCGATGGCGCCCGGTCTTGCACCAGTGGGCGAAGTGCTCGCAGTTGTTGAAGAGCAGGTTGTAGCGCTGTTCCCCGAGGCGCCCCATCGCCCGCCGCAGGGTCACCCCCACCGGAGAACAGCTGCCCTCCGGATAGCTCACGGTGCTCACCAGCTGGCCGCGGCTGAACTCCAGCAGCGGACTGCGCAGGATCTCCCTCCCCTCGAGGTAGTGGGCGACGCTGCCATCGCCGAGGTCGATGCCGTGATGGTGGAACAGACCGTGCTGCCGGGGCACTTGCAGATGGTCGGCGGCGGACACGGCGGGCAAGGATGCGGTGAGGTCCAGCATGACGGCCACCAGAGGAGGCTCAACGCCACCCGGAGTGGGGATTGCCCGCCAGGTTCAGCGACGAGGCCGGAAGCACCGCCCCCGGGGACAGGCCTGGGCCGGAGGCGGATCAGGCGCTGGCCTGGGCGTCGACCTCGGAGACGTTGGTGAGGGAGAGCACCTTGGCACGACTGCGCTGCTCGACCAGATCCCGGGTGATGGTGAACGACTTGACATCGCGGCGGGAGGGCAGGTCGTACATCACCTCGAGCATCAGCTCTTCGACGATGCCGCGCAGGGCCCGGGCCCCGGTCTTGCGGCGATGGGCCTCGACAGCAATGGCCTCCACCGCATCCGCCTCGAACTCCAGCCGCACATCATCCATGCTGAGCAGGGTCTGAAACTGCTTGACCAGGGCGTCGCGAGGCTCGGTGAGGATCGCCTCGAGGGCTCGGCTGTCGAGGGGCTCGAGCACGGCGTTGACGGGCAGACGGCCGATGAATTCCGGGATCAGGCCGTAGCGCACCAGGTCCTCGGGCTCGAGGTGGCGCAGCACCTCGGCGGCGTGATGGTCGCGGCCACCGCGGGAGCGGCTGCGGCCATCGGTGGGCAGGAAACCGATGGCATTGCGGCCCATGCGCTTCTGGACCACGTCCTCCAGGCCGACGAAGGCCCCACCGCAGATGAACAGGATCTGACTGGTGTCGATCTGAATGCAGTCCTGGTAAGGATGCTTGCGGCCTCCCTGGGGTGGCACGTTGGCCACGGTTCCTTCCAGCATCTTGAGCAGGGCCTGCTGCACCCCTTCTCCGGAGACGTCCCTGGTGATCGAGGGATTTTCGCTCTTGCGGGCAATCTTGTCGATCTCGTCGATGTAGATGATGCCCCGCTGGGCCTGTTCGACATCGAGCTCGGATTTCTGCAGCAGCCGCAGCAGGATGTTCTCCACGTCCTCACCGACGTAGCCGGCTTCGGTGAGGGTGGTGGCGTCGGCGACGGCGAAGGGAACGTCGAGCAGCTCAGCCAGGGACTGGGCCAGGAGGGTCTTGCCGCAACCGGTGGGGCCGATCAGCAGGATGTTGGACTTGTGCAGCCGGGTGGCGGTGCGGTCGGTCTCACCCTTGCCATCCCCCTGCCAGGCCAACCGCTTGTAGTGGTTGTAGACCGCGACGGAAAGCACCTTCTTGGCTTCGTCCTGTCCGACCACCTGCTGATCGAGGAAGCTCTTGATCTCCTGCGGCTTGGGGATCGAGGCCAGGGTGGGGGCAGGCTTGGAGCTCTTGCGAGGCGGCGCCTTGCGGTGGTTGTCCGCGGCGGAACGGCCCGGAGGCCCATGGCCATGGCCATCGACCAGCTCCTCGTCGAGGATCTCGTTGCAGAGATCGATGCACTCATCGCAGATGTAGACCCCGGGGCCAGCGATGAGCTTGCGCACCTGTTCCTGGGACTTGCCACAGAAGGAGCACTTCAGGTGGGCATCGAACTTGGCCATTCGAGACGTCGGCTTCGGGCTGGGAGAGGGCGGGCGCCGGATGGGGGCGGTAACCCCCATCCCCAGGATCAACCCTGAGACAGGGCTCGTCCGGCGTCCTTAAGAATCAAACCGGTGTGCTGTCGTCCACCACCCGATCGATGAGCCCGTATTCAACCGCTTCCGGCGGAGAAAGGAAGTAGTCACGGTCAGTGTCTTCGGCGATACGGTCGAGGGGCTGACCGGTGTGCTCAGCCAGCAGGCCGTTGAGCGTGTCCTTGAGGTAAAGGATTTCACGAGCCTGGATCTCGATGTCCACGGCCTGGCCCTGGGCGCCCCCCAGGGGCTGGTGGATCATGATCCGGGCATTGGGCAGAGCCAGCCGCTTGCCCTTGGTGCCTCCGGACAGCAGGAAGGCCCCCATGCTGGCTGCCAGCCCGTAGCAGATGGTGACCACGTCAGGTGCCACCTGGCACATCGTGTCGTAGATGGCCAGGCCGGCCGTCACCGAACCGCCGGGGGAGTTGATGTAGATCTGGATGTCCTTTTCCGGATCCTCCGCCTCCAGGAACAGCAGCTGGGCCACCAGGGAGTCAGCCACCTGGTCGTCGATGCCGCTGCCCAGGAAGATGATGCGTTCGCGCAGCAGGCGCGAGTAGATATCGAAGGCCCGCTCACCCCGGCCGGACTGCTCGACCACCGTGGGCAACACGCCGGGGCTGGCCTGGGGCAGCGCCTGCATCCCGTTCCAGGGGGAGACTCCGCTCCAGCGGTTGTGGATCGGATGCGGTCGCTGTCCCTGGGGAGAGGACGCCTGGGCCGGGAAGAGGGCCTCGGGGCGGAAGTCGGTCATGGCGGCCTCGATCACGCAGTCGCTGCTCAGGGACAGGATCTTCACAATCTATGGGGAACGGGACCGGCGGCGGCCGCCCGGGGGGGGAAGCCACGACCGGACCCGGGGTCCTTCAGGCTTCGCCAGCCTTGGCGGCCTTGGCAGCAGCCCCGCCCCTGGCGGCCTTGCGGGGTTCGCTGGCCGCGGTTTCGGACCTGGGAGAGTCGTCGGCCGCAGCCTTGGAACCGCCGGATGTCGCCGCCGGGGCTGCACTCTCCTCGGCCTGGGGCTGCCTGTCGGTGACGGTGCTGTTCTGCTCCAACCAGTCGAGCAGAGCCTCCCGCAGCAGATCGTCCGCCACGGCCTGACGCAGTCGCTGCGGGTCGATGCCGCTGGTGGAGCTCAGGCCGGCCCGCACCTCGTTGACCTTGGCCTCGATCGCAGCATCCTCGACACGGATCTCCTCAGCCGCGGCCAGGGCCTCCAGCGCCAGGCGGGCCCTCAGCCGCTGTTCCGCCTCCGGGCGCGAGGTGTCCATCAGGCTGCGCACCAGGTCAGGGGTGAACAGCTTGCGCACATCCATGCCCTGCTGGGCGATCTGCCCGGCCGTCTGCTCGACCAGAGTGCGGATCTCCTCCTGGATCAGGGTTTCGGGCAGCTCCACCTCGAGCTGCTCAACCAGGGCCTGCAGCAGGGCATCGTGCCGGTTGCTGCGCTGGCGCCGCTCGGCGTCCTCCCGCAGCCGGCTCTCCAGGTCGGCCCGGAGCTCGGCCAGCGTGGACTTCTCGCTGGCCTGCTGGGCAAACGCGTCGTCGAGGGCCGGCAGCTCACGGGTCTTCAGTTCCAGAAGGGTGATGCGGAACAGGGCCGGCCGGCCGGCCGCGGTCTGTTCGGGGTAAGAGTCGGGGAAGCTGCAGCTGACTTCACGGGTCTCATCGAGCGCCATGCCCACGATGCCCTCGATGAAGCCGGGGATCATCCGGCCCTCCTCCAGCTCCACCTCCATGCCGTCGCTGCTGCCGCGCTCGATCGGCTCATCGGTATCGGAGAAGCGCCCCTCGAAGGCGACCTGCACCACATCTCCAAGCTGGGCCTGGCGTCCCTCAACGGGCACGAGAGCGGCCAACTGGCGGCGGGACTGTTCGATCAGCTCATCGATGCGGCCGGGGTCGTAGGCGACCGCCTCCGCCTCGGCCTTCAGGCCCCGGGTCTCCCGGAGCTTCGGCGTGGGACGCACATCCATGGCCAGGGTGAACGACAGATCGCTGCCGGGTGCGAAGCGCTCCAGCAGGCTCTCGAAGCCCTCCTCGAGCTCCGGGCGGCTGATCGGCTCGACGCCGGCCTGGACCACGGCCTCCCGGAAGATGACGTCCACCAGATCCTCCAGCGCGGTGGCGCGGATGCGCTGGGGGCCGATCTGATTGAGAAGGACAGCCCTGGGCACCTTTCCCTTGCGGAACCCGGGCAGCCGCACGGTGCGGCTGAGCTTCTCCACGGCGGCGTCGTAGCTCGACTGGCTGCGGCCCGCCGGCACCGACACCGACAGGGCCAGACGGCTGCCTGGACGGGGGCTGGTGCTGACCTCGAGCGCGGTTGCCGCCGCCGCTGCTGCGGAGCCCTGGCCGGTGGGGACGCTGGAGGAGGAAGCAGGGCTGGTGGCGGTGCTCATGAAGACCGGGGAAACGGCAGGCGGCCTTCGATCCTAGAAAGTGGCCGATCCGGTGTCCGAGCGCGTATCGTGCCTGCGACGCAACAGACGCGCGATATCTGCCCGGTTTCCGGCCTCGCCTGAAAGCTCCCGCCCCCAGGCCCTGCCCGCGTCAGCTCCCGGACATCATCCGGAAGAGCTGAACTCCGGAACCCATGTCCAGGTCAGCTCCCAGCTCCTCTGGGGCCCTGGTCCGATTCCCTGCACCGTCCGATGGTCCGGCGACCCTTCAGATCCCTGACCTGTCCCCCCGCCATCCCCCTCCAACCGCAGGCGCGGCTCCGCATCCCCTCCCTCTCCGTCCACCCGCCGTTCCGTTGACCGCCACTCCCACCTCCTCTTCTTCCTGCACCCTGCCCAGCGGCCCACTGCCCCGCCGGCCCCTGAAAGTGGCCGTGCTCGGGGCCACCGGCGCGGTGGGACAGGAGCTGCTGCAGCTGCTGGCCGAACGCCACTTCCCGGTGGCGGAGCTGATCCCCCTGGCCTCCGCCCGCTCCGCCGGTCAGGAGCTCACCTGGCAGGGCCAGCCCCTGCGAGTGCAGCCGGTGCAGGCGGAAGCCTTCCAGGATGTCGATCTGGTGCTGGCCTCCGCCGGGGGCTCGGTCTCGCGTGAATGGGCCCCGCTGGCCGCTGCGGCCGGTGCGGTGGTGATCGACAACTCCAGCGCCTTCCGGCTCGATCCCGAGGTGCCTCTGGTGGTGCCGGAGGTCAATCCCGCCGCCGCCTTCGCCCATCGGGGCATCATCGCCAATCCCAACTGCACCACGATCCTGCTCACCGTCGCCCTGGCGCCGCTGGCCGCCCGGCGGGCCATCCGCAGGGTCGTGGTGAGCACTTACCAGTCCGCCAGCGGCGCCGGTGCCCGGGCGATGGAGGAGCTGCGGCAGCTCAGCCGTACCGTCCTCGACGGTGGAGAGCCCCGCAGCGAGATCCTTCCCTACTCCCTGGCCTTCAATCTCTTCCTGCACAACTCCCCCCTGCAGCCCAACGGCTATTGCGAGGAGGAGCTGAAGATGCTCAACGAAACGCGCAAGATCATGGACCTGCCGCAGCTGCGGCTGAGTGCCACCTGCGTGCGGGTGCCGGTGCTGCGGGCCCATTCGGAGGCCGTGAACATCGAGTTCGAAACGCCCTTCCCCGTGGAGGAAGCCAGGGAGCTGCTGGCCCGGGCCCCCGGGGTGGAGCTGCTGGAGGACCCGGCCAACAACCGTTTCCCGATGCCGATCGACGTCACCGGGCGGGACCCGGTGGCCGTGGGCCGAATCCGCCAGGATCTCAGTGAACCCTGTGCCCTGGAGCTCTGGCTCTGCGGTGACCAGATCCGCAAGGGGGCTGCCCTGAACGCGATCCAGATCGCCGAGCTGCTCATCGCCGGAGGTGAGCGGTGAGCGGCAGCCCATCCCCTGGCCCCAGGCCTCCGTTCGGACGGCTGCTGACCGCCATGGTCACCCCCTTCGCGGCCGATGGCAGCGTCGACCTGGCGCTGGCGGCCCGACTGGCCGAGCACCTGGTGGATCAGGGTTCCGATGGGTTGGTGATCTGCGGCACCACCGGCGAATCCCCCACCCTCAGCTGGGAGGAACAGCAGCAGCTGTTCCGGACGGTGCAGGGAGCTGTGGCCGGACGCGCCTGCCTGCTGGCCGGCACCGGCAGCAACTGCACCGCAGAAGCGATCGAAGCCAGCCGCCAGGCCGCTCGTCTCGGGGCCGATGGCGCCCTGGTGGTGGTGCCCTATTACAACCGACCTCCCCAGGACGGCCTGGAGGCCCACTTCCGCGCCATCGCCGGCGCGGTGCCCGATCTGCCATTGATGCTCTACAACATCCCTGGCAGGACCGGTTGCAGCCTGGCACCCGAGACCGTGGCCCGTCTGCTGGACCTGGCCAATGTGGTGAGCTTCAAGGCCGCCAGCGGCAGCACCGATGAGGTCAGCCAGCTGCGGGCCCATTGCGGCGACCGGATCGCCATTTACAGCGGCGACGACGCCCTGCTGCTGCCGATGCTGTCCGTGGGCGCGGTGGGCGTGGTGAGCGTGGCCAGCCACCTGGTGGGCGCCGAGATCAGCGACCTGATCCAGTCCTTCCTCGCGGGTGACACCGTCACAGCCCTGGCCCTGCACGACCACCTGATGCCCCTGTTCAAGGCTCTGTTCTCCACCACCAACCCGATTCCCGTCAAAGCCGCCCTGCAGATCAGCGGCTGGCCGGTCGGTGACCCTCGCCTGCCCCTGCTCGGAGCTTCGGACGATGTCAGACGTCAGCTCAGTTCCATCCTCGCAGCCCTGCGTCCCACGTGACGCCTCGGCCCATCCCCGCTGCAGCCCAGCGAACCGGGGATTCCAGCTCCAGACCGCATTCACATTCCTCCTTACACACATCTCCTGAATGACCAGCCAGAACGGATCACGAGGTCAGAACAATGGCAAATCCCCAGCCCTGCGGGTGATCCCGCTGGGCGGCCTGCACGAGATCGGCAAGAACACCTGCGTCTTTGAATACGGCGACGACCTGATGCTGGTGGATGCCGGCCTGGCCTTCCCCAGCGATGGCATGCACGGCGTCAATGTGGTGTTGCCGGACACGAGCTATCTGCGTGAAAACCAGAAGCGCATCCGGGGCATGATCGTCACCCATGGCCACGAAGATCACATCGGCGGCATCCCCCATCACCTCAAGAACTTCAACATTCCGATCATCTACGGCCCACGGCTCGCAATGTCGATGCTGCAGGGCAAGATGGAGGAGGCCGGGGTCACCGATCGCACCACGATCCAGACGGTCTCCCCCCGCGATGTGGTCAAGGTGGGACAGCACTTCTCTGTCGAGTTCATCCGCAACACCCACTCCATCGCCGACAGCTTTTCACTGGCGATCACCACCCCCGTGGGCGTGGTGGTGTTCACCGGAGATTTCAAGTTCGATCACACCCCGGTAGACGGCGAACATTTCGACCTTCACCGCATGGCGCAATACGGCGAACGCGGTGTCGTCTGCCTGTTCAGCGATTCCACGAATGCGGAGCTGCCAGGCTTCACCCCGCCGGAGCGTTCCGTTTATCCCAACCTTGATCGGCATATCTCCCAGGCAGAAGGCCGGGTGATCATCACCACCTTCGCCAGCTCCGTGCACCGGGTCTCGATGATTCTGGAGCTGGCTCTCAAGCACGGCCGCAAGGTGGGTCTGCTGGGGCGTTCGATGCTGAATGTCATCGCCAAGGCCCGCGAGCTGGGCTACATGCGCTGCCCTGATGATCTGTTCGTGCCGATCAAGCAGATCCGCGATCTCCCCGACCGGGAAACCCTGCTGCTGATGACCGGCAGCCAGGGGGAACCGCTGGCCGCCCTCAGCCGCATCTCCCGCGGCGAACATCCCCAGGTGCAGGTGAAGAGCACCGACACGATCATCTTCTCGGCGAGCCCGATCCCGGGCAACACCATCTCGGTCGTCAACACGATCGACCGCCTGATGATGCTCGGGGCCAAGGTGGTCTACGGCAAGGGTGAAGGCATCCACGTCTCCGGCCACGGCAGCCAGGAGGACCAGAAACTCATGCTGGCCCTCACCCGCCCGAAGTACTTCGTGCCGGTGCACGGCGAGCACCGCATGCTCGTCTGCCACTCCCGCACCGCCCAGTCGATGGGGGTCCCTGCGGACAACATCCTGATCATCGACAACGGCGACGTGGTCGAGATCCGGCCAGACAGCATCGCCAAGGGTGACCCCGTCAAGGCGGGCATCGAACTGCTGGATGCTTCCCGCAACGGCGTGGTCGACGCCCGGGTGCTCAAGGAGCGCCAGCAGCTGGCCGAGGACGGCGTGATCACCCTGCTGGCGGTGATCAGCGCCGACGGGGTGATGGCCGCCCCCCCACGGGTCAACCTGCGGGGCGTCGTCACCACCGCCGACCCCCGCAAGCTGTCGATCTGGGCCGAGCGGGAGATCGGCTGGGTCTTGGAGAACCGCTGGAACCAGCTCGCCCGCAACACCGGTGGCAAGGCCCCCGACGTGGACTGGGTGGGGGTGCAGCGAGAGGTGGAGGTGGGCCTGCAACGCCGCCTCCGCCGCGAGCTGCAGGTGGAGCCCCTGATCATCTGCCTGGTGCAGCCCGCCGCCGCCGGCAGCCCGGCCTACAAGGGACGCTCCGACGGCGAGCCGGACAACCGCCCCACCCCCCGGGGCCGACGGGATTCCGGACGCGACGGCGGCCGGGAACAGGTGAGGGAGTCCCAGGCGGGAGCAGCGCCAAGCGCAGCCCCGGCCCCAGCCGCCGCAGCCGCCGGCCGCCCCCCCCGGGAAGCCGTGGCAGCGGTGGAAGAGCCCGAACCCAGCGGGCGGGCCCGCCGCAGGCGCTCCACCGCCCTGGCCAGCTGAATCTCAGCGCAACGGCAGCCGCACAAGCAACAGGCAGCGCCGCAGCTCGGGGTCGTCATCGTCCTCCTCCTGCGGCTGAGCCTGGGGCTCGCTGCTGAGTGAGGAATCCAGAAGTTCGCGCTTGCGCAGGCTGAGCCGGGGTTCCTCGCCCCCGACGGATTCCGCCATGTCCAGGCGCAGTTCGAACTCCTCAGCCAGGCGCGGATCGGCCTGGTGCACCTCAATCAGCTCGGGCTCATCCACCACCTCGGGGATCAGGGGCCCGGGCGCGGAAGCCTCCGGTGCAGCCTTGGAGGGCGCCGGCCCCTGCGCCACAGGCTCAGCCCGCTGTGGAGGCGGAGCCGACGATGCCACCGGCGCCGTTGCGGACGGGGCCGAGGACGCATCGCCAGATGACGCGGAGGCTGCAACCGCTGCGGCGGCCGCGGCAGCCAGCCCAGGAGCGCCCGCCACGGCTGTCGAGGCCGCAGCGGCGGGCGGAACGGAAGCCCCAGGCGCCTGTGCCGGATTCACCTGATCCGACCCCTCCCCCTGAAGCGGCGTGATGGTCTGCCGCTGGGAGCCCCCGCCTGGGGCCTGTTCGGGCTGGGGAGCGGCAGGCGTGACCGCGGCGCCCGCCTTCAGGAAGGGATCCTGCACCAGGAAGGGGCCGGCCGCTGGATCCTTTCGCTGACCTCCCAGATCCGCCAGCCAGGGGGTGGCGGCTGCCGCGGCGGATCCGACCCCAGCCGCCGCAACGGTCGAGGGGGAGGCTGGGGCTCCGGGCCGACCGGCGGCGGCAGAGCCGGGGGAGGCGGAGGGGGACGCAGACGGTGAGGCCTCCCCCTGGGAAGGCACTGGAGCCGCACGGCCGGAGGCAGCCGGAGGGGGGGAGGCCTCGGTGCGGGGTGTCTCAGCGACCGGGGACGTCGCCGCGGCGCTGGCACCCGCAGCCGCCCGCGGGCTGAGGGCGGCTGCGGCACCAGCTGTCTGGGAGGGTGGCCGCCCAGGCTCCGCGCGGGATTCGGCCTGGGTCGCCTGCCCCCCCGCCGCCGCCATGGACCCCAGCAGCCGGCATTGCTGCAGCCCCTGCTCAGCCATCTGCCGCAGGGAGGGATCGCTGCGCTGGTTGAGCAGGGAGCGGTAACAGTCCGCGGCCGCCTCCCCGTCGCGGAAGCCGTAGAGCTGGGTGTGGCCGAGCATGAGCTGCAGGCGCTGGCGCAGGGCAAGAGCCGTGGGGGTGGCCTCGATCTGCAGATCCCGCATCAGCGCCTGGCCCAGCTGCAGCACGGTCGACCAGCGGTGGGCTGTGTAGGCCTGTTCGATGGCCGCGTAGCGCTCAGTCAGGGTCGTCGCGGCCGAGTCCTCCATGGGGCGATGCAAGCGGTGACAGGTTCAGTGTGCTGGCCGCCCAGTGCAGTCGCCAGCCGGCCCCCAGATCATGGCGGCCCCGACCACCCCCCTGGCCCAGGCGCCGGCAGAGCCCGTCCAGCACCGCCGCGGACGGAGACCGGCCCGTCCACCGCTGCAGCCAGCGCTGCAGGAGGTCACGACGCGTCGCCGCCGGCAGGGCCGCCAGGGCGCGCTGGTCGAGGGCCTGATCGGGAGGCGGCACCGTCCGGCTCAGGGCCGTCAGGGCCAGATCCTGCAGGGCGTGCTGGTGGTCGAGCTGGTCCGCCAGCCTGGCGGCCTGCTGGCTGATCCGGCGGCCGGCCCCCGGATGCAGCTGCTCCAGCAGGGGCAGCAGCTCTGCCCTGATCCGGTTGCGGGCCAGCCGCAGGTCGTCATTGCTCGCGTCGACCCAGACAGGCAGCTGCCGCTGACGGCAGATGCGGGCGGTATCGGCCCGGTCGAACAGCAGCAGTGGACGCACAAGGCTGGGAGATGCAGCTTCCGACGGCAGCAGCGGCCGGCACTCGCGCAGGCTGGCCAGACCCTGCAGATGACAGCCACGGGCGAGGTTGAGCAGCACCGTTTCCGCCCGGTCCGAGGCGGTGTGGCCGGTCAGCACATGGCTGCAGCCGAGCGCCTGCGCCTGACGCTCCAGGCAGGCATAGCGCCAGCGTCGCGCCGCCGCCTCGGAGGGGACATGCCCAGGCTCGGCCCGATCCTGCACGCAGTCGAGGCCCTGCCGGGCCGCCCAGGCCCCCAGCGCCCAGGCCTGGGCCATGGCCTCGGGGCGCCAGCCGTGGTCGCCGTGCCACAGGCGCAGCTCCCAGCCGTACAGGGGTTGAAGATCCCGCAGCAGCGCGGTCATCGCCATCGAATCCTGGCCCCCGGAGACGGCCAGCAGCAGCCGAGCCCCCGGGGGCAGCAGCCCGGGACGCTGCCGCAGCCAGCGATGCAGACGCAGCTGGTCCCCGTCCCAGGGGCGGCGGACCGCCGTGACTTCGGGTGGGAGAATCTCCACAGGTCCTTCGATCCCGGCCGATGTCGCCTCTCTCCAGCCTGCCCCCTGCCCTGCAGCATGCGATCGGAGAGCGGCGCCTGCTCAAGGTGATCGCCGGCCTCACCAACCACGACCACGACGCGGTGCTGCGGGTGTCCCGGGCGGCCGCAGCCGGTGGCGCCGACCTGGTGGACATCGCCTGTGATCCGCAGCTGGTCGCCGCCGTGGCCGCCGCCTGCCCCTCCCTGCCCATCTGCGTCTCCGCCGTCGATCCGGAGCTGTTCCCGGCCGCTGTGGCCGCCGGCGCCGCCCTGGTGGAGATCGGCAATTTCGATGCCTTCTACCCCCTGGGCCGCGTCTTTGACGCCGCCGAGGTGCTGGAGCTCACCCGCCGCACCCGGGAGCTGCTGCCCGCAGTGCCCCTGTCGGTGACGGTGCCCCACGTGCTGCCGCTCGACCAGCAGGAGCGGCTGGCCGTGGATCTGGCCGCTGCGGGCGCCGACCTGATCCAGACCGAGGGAGGGACCAGCGCCCGTCCCGTCAGCGCCGGGATTCTGGGGCTGATCGAGAAGGCCTCCCCCACCCTTGCCGCCGCCCATGCGATCAGCCGGGCCCTGGCGGACTCCCCCACGCCCCTGCCGGTGCTCTGCGCCTCCGGCCTGTCAGCGGTGACGGCTCCGATGGCGATCGCCGCCGGAGCCGCCGGCGTCGGTGTGGGCTCAGCCGTGAACCGTCTCGACGACGAGCTGGCGATGCTGGCGGTCGTCCGCGGCCTGCGGCAGGCGCTGCAGAACCAGCCCAGCGCTGTCAGCGGAAACCGCTGATCACCATCCCCCCGGCCTGAGCACGGCCCCATCCCAGCGGGTCAGCGTGGACGCCTGTTGCCTGAGTTTCTAGCCTGGGCGCGTCTTGCGTCCTTCCGATGGGAGCTCTTGCCTGGCTGCTGCAGTGGCCGATCCGGGCCGCGATTCTGTTGATCGTGGCCTGGCTGCCCCTCGGGGTGGAGCTGGAAAACTTCTGGATCGCCCTGCTGTCTGCTGTGGTGATCGGCCTGCTGGGCACGCTGCTGGTGGTGCCGCTGAAGCTGGTGCTCGGTCCTGTGTGGGCCGTCACCACCCTGTTCGGGCTGCTGCCTCTCAGCTGGCTGTTCGACTGGCTGATCTCGATCGCATTGTTCGGACTGGCCGCCTGGCTGATCCAGGGATTCCGCCTGCGCAACGGACTGGTGAGCTGCATCCTCGGCGCTCTCGCCTACAGCATCCTGAGCACCCTGGTGCTGCGTTATCTGCTGCGGCTCGATGTGCCCTTCACCCGGGCCATGCTGCCGGCGGGCTGGCCGGTGGTCTGAAGCGAAGGGGCCCGGCTCCAGACCCGCGACGACGCCTGACGAGCCGGCCTGCGGCTGGGGCTGACGCTCGCAGAGCCACGGTTTCTGGCCTCAGAATGGGGTGATGTCATTTCAGCTTCAGGCCCCCTACGAGCCCAAGGGCGACCAGCCGACGGCGATCGCCCAGCTCAGCGCAGGCGTGGATGGCGGGCAGCAGTACCAGACCCTGCTGGGGGCCACCGGAACGGGAAAGACCTTCACGATCGCCAACGTGATCGCCCGCACCGGACGGCCGACCCTGGTGCTCGCCCACAACAAGACCCTGGCGGCCCAGTTGTGCAATGAGCTGCGCGAGTTCTTCCCGCACAACGCCGTCGAGTACTTCATTTCTTATTACGACTACTACCAACCGGAAGCCTACGTGCCGGTTTCCGACACTTATATCGCCAAGACCGCGTCGATCAACGAAGAGATCGACATGCTCAGGCACTCGGCCACTCGCTCCCTGTTCGAGCGGCGCGATGTGATCGTGGTGGCCTCGATCAGCTGCATCTACGGCCTTGGGATTCCCTCCGAATACCTCAAGGCAGCGGTCCGCTTCGAAGTGGGAGCCACCCTCAACCTGCGGGGTTCCCTGCGCGAACTGGTCAACAACCAGTACTCCCGCAACGACCTGGAGATCAGCCGTGGTCGCTTCCGTGTGCGCGGAGACGTGCTGGAGATCGGCCCGGCCTATGAAGATCGGCTGGTGAGAATCGAGCTGTTCGGCGATGAGGTGGAGGCGATCCGCTACGTCGACCCCACCAGCGGCGAGATTCTGCAGAGTCTGGACTCCATCAACATCTACCCCGCCAAGCACTTCGTCACCCCCAAGGAGCGGTTGGAGGGTGCGATCAAGGAGATCCGCGCTGAGCTGCGCCAGCGACTGGAGGATCTCAATCTGCAGGGCCGGCTGCTGGAGGCCCAGCGCCTGGAGCAACGCACCACCTACGACCTCGAAATGCTGGAGCAGGTGGGCTACTGCAACGGCGTCGAGAACTATGCCCGCCACCTTGCCGGTCGCGCCGCCGGGACGCCGCCGGAATGCCTGATCGACTACTTCCCGGATGACTGGTTGCTGGTGGTGGACGAGAGCCACGTCACCTGCTCCCAGCTGCAGGCGATGTACAACGGCGACCAGAGCCGCAAGCAGGTGCTGATCGAACATGGCTTCCGCCTGCCCAGCGCGGCCGACAATCGCCCACTCAAGGGAGAGGAGTTCTGGCAGAAGGCCCGCCAGACAATCTTCATCAGCGCCACTCCCGGAAACTGGGAACTGGGACTGAGCCGCGGGCAGGTGGCGGAGCAGGTGATCCGTCCCACCGGAGTGCTCGATCCGATCGTGGAGGTGCGCCCCACCGACGGCCAGGTGGATGATCTGCTCGGAGAGATCCGCCTGCGAGCTGAACGCCAGCAGCGGGTGCTGGTCACCACCCTGACCAAGCGCATGGCCGAAGACCTGACCGACTACCTGGCCGAACACGGCGTGCGGGTCCGGTATCTGCACTCGGAAATCCACTCGATCGAGCGCATCGAGATCATCCAGGATCTACGCAATGGCGAATACGACGTACTGGTGGGGGTGAACCTGCTACGCGAAGGTCTCGATCTTCCGGAGGTCTCCCTGGTGGCCATCCTCGATGCCGACAAGGAGGGCTTCCTGCGGGCCGAACGCTCCCTGATCCAGACCATCGGCCGGGCGGCCCGCCATGTGGAGGGAGTGGCCCTGCTCTACGCCGACAACCTCACGGACAGCATGGCCAAGGCGATCTCGGAAACGGAACGCCGGCGCGCCATCCAGCAGACCTACAACGAACGCCATGGCATCACGCCCTCCCCCGCCGGCAAGCGGGCCGGCAATTCGATCCTGGCCTTCCTCGAGATGTCGCGCAAGCTCAGCGATGATCAGCTCGACCGGGCCAGTGAACAGGCCGAACAGAACCAGGTCCCCCTCGAATCCCTGCCGGAACTGATCTCCCAGCTGGAGGAGAAGATGAAGAAGGCCGCCAGCAACCTGGCCTTCGAGGAAGCCGCCAACCTGCGCGACCGGATCAAGACGCTGCGCCAGAAACTGGTGGGGCATTGAGGGCCTGACCGTCGGGCCGCCGGAAGGGCTGCCTGCAAACCCCAGACCGCCGGAACCAGACCCTCACGGGGATGGGATCTACAGAACTGTCGTTTCAGGGCGTTGCCGGCGATGCCTTTCGGGCTGCCCGAGCCGGCCTGGAGACCCCAGCCTGAAGCGCGCGACCCACCACGGCCACGCCGGCGGCGGGGGCAGGGTTCCGGGCAACAGCAACATGAAACAGATCTCGTTCAATGGAGAGCTCCAGGAGCTCAAAAACGCTCAACCGGTTCGCCCTTGACGCTCGCGACAAAGAGACACAAAGAGATACAAAGAGATCTTATCCAACAAAAACAGGGGATAACACGGCCATTCGCCTCCCGAGCTCAACCATTCTCAGTGAATTTGGATTTGGAATCAACAATCCATCCGAGGCCTGTCAGGACAAGCCCCGCATAACAGCCTACTTCTTCTCGAGAAGCAGATTTGAAGCCTCGCTTTCCTGCGCACTGGCTTCAATGTACTGCAGATAAAGCTTCCCCTTCTCCAGGATGCCATTCACATACAATCCGTCCTTGTCAGCGATGACGATGTCGCCCCGCTTCCCTATCGAACCCTGAATTCGCTCCTCTCCGGATCTGCCATCGCTATACCGATAGTTCATAGAACCAGAAAAGCTTTGCCCGGAGGCCTTGTCAATCAGAAACGTCACGCTTGCCCCGGAACTCTTCCCCTGTTCATAGCCAGAATTTGTGCCGACCCATTTCCCCTTCATGGACTCACCTGTAGGAATTTGAGCCGAGAAGCTGTTGGAGCATCCCGCAGAAACCACTGATACCAAAGCGACCATCAGCCATCTGTGGTTCAACTTCATTGCCGGAGGAAAGTCATAGCCTGACTAAACCTCAGCGCTGGCCATTGCCACTGGCAACTGTTTCCCCAGACACCGCCGCGTCAAAGTCTGTCTACGGGGCTCTGGGTGGAGCTTGCGGCGTGGGCTCTGGTCGGTGCACCGCCTCAGAGATGAACGATGGGGGCTATCAAGAAAAGCCAGGCCGCGTCAGATAGCACGTTGAGGGCCAGATCTTCATGGCAGGCCCGCTCGATCTTGCGGGAGGAAACGTCACCCAATCAGAAAGCGTAGAGCAGCAGAAAGATCATCCTCCTGGGGTCAAACCCCTTCTCTTCGCGGAGATCCTTGGTCTGCGCTGGGATCAGGATATCCGAGAGATCCAGCTCATCCACTCGATCCAGCAGGAACGATCCATGGTGATCAGATATCAGCCACTCACGCGGTGATGGCTGAGATGGGCGTCCGGTCGACATGAAACGACTCCCCGAGGAGGCACTTCATGTTGAGCAGGCTATTTTCTGGATAACACACGAGTTTGCTGAGCTATGTTGTGAATCACCGATCCCGGTTAACACAGCGCTCCAGGGGCTCCAGGGAGCGTATCTTGGCCTGCCGCTGCCAGGAGCAGAGAGTTGAGGAGTGATCCCCTCGACCCGCGCGATCTCGGTCACGCTCTCGCGGTTCGGATGACCCATCCCGATGCCAACGGATTCCTTTAGAGCGAGATCATCAGCCGGCTTGATTGTCGTTGGTTCGACTCCCTGATGGACGGGTCAGACCGAGCGGACAGAGATCCTGTGCGGTGGGGGGTAGGCCTCCCTGATCGCGGCATCCGGGGCTTGGTCAACCGGACGGCGAGGCTCAAGCATCAAGGGCAGGAAGCGGCCAGGCTGCCGTTTGGGGATCTGCAGGTCGGTCCCCCTGCTTGGGTGCCGAGGCTGCAGGGCCGGTCACCGTTACGGTATCGGAGACTTTCCTCAATGCGCTCGTGGCAGTCGGCACCCGGTACGGAGGGGGAGAGCTCCGGCCCGATCAGAAGCTACAGACCGAGCCTGGTCAGTTCAGGGCTCATCGCACCGGCATGACTGCCATCCAGGCGGCTCCGGATCGACTGCAGTGCCATGGGGCCTGGCTTCGGTCTGTCTGGTTGAGGCGGTCCTCAGAACAGGGGAACAGGCCTGCCCCGTCCGGGCAACGTCAGCCCTGCAACCAATCATCAGCGGTGAGCGGACCATCCCAGCAATGCTGTGGAGGACACTACTGAGAGGATCTGGCAGCAGTGAGTGGGCAGACGCGAACCGCCGCTGTGACTGATGCAGCAAACCACAACTATCGCACTGAGATTGACGGCCTGAGAGGTTTCGCCGTGATCGCCGTCATCCTCAATCACTTCAACAGAGATTTATTACCAAGCGGCTATCTTGGGGTTGACATTTTCTTTGTGATCTCCGGATATGTAATCACAGCATCGCTTGCCGCCAGGCAAGAAGCGAGTCTAGGACGCTTTCTAGCCGGGTTCTACCAGCGGCGCGTCAAACGGTTACTGCCAGCATTGGCGCTTTTCGTTCTGGTGATGAGTGTACTGATCTCCCTGCTCAATCCTTCGCCACAGGCTTCGGTCAGAACAGGCATCGCCTCCCTGTTCGGGGCTTCAAACATCGTTCTATTGGCTGACTCGGCTGACTACTTTTCCCAATCTTCTGAACTCAATCCGTTTACCCAGACATGGTCCCTGGGAGTGGAAGAACAGTTCTATCTTGCATTCCCATTACTGATCTGGGCTTCGGGCTTTGGTAGACGATCCATGCATGGAGCCAAAACCCTTGGCCTGTGGATTGGCGGCCTCGCCATTGTCTCACTCTCCGCTTTTATCTGGCTCTACCAGGACAATCAGGCAGCGGCTTATTTTCTGATGCCAACACGTTTCTGGGAGATCGCGTCCGGCTGCTTGGTCTTTCTTGCACTGAACCATACGACAAGGATCAGCACGCTGCTGGGAAAGTTACCGCCCCTCATGGCTGCCAGCGCCATGGCTGTTGTGATTGTCTCTCCAGCGGTCACCCCTGTACCCGCCACAATCATCATCGTCGTACTCACGGCGATCCTGATTGCCTGCCTAAGGCCTGGAACCGTAGCCTACAGAGGCTTCACCAACGCAGTGGCGACGACAGTGGGGCGAATCTCCTACTCGCTGTATCTCTGGCACTGGGGAGTGCTGTCGATCGCGCGATGGTCCTTCGGTACAGGTGGGGGCGCTTCCATGGTTGTCCTGATCTTGCCATTTTTCCTGGCTACCCTCTCTTATCATTTTGTCGAACAGCCATTTCGACGCTCGGGTGTCTCGCCAGCACGCACACTCGCATCGGGAGTGATCGGCACTTCCTCCCTGGCATTGGTGATGGCGGTAAATCTTCTGGACCCGTATGTGTTGTCCCTGATTCGAGGAAAACTAGGCAGTTCTGAAAGCGCTTACCACTCCCATTGGCATGGCTGGAAGGACTGCCATGACTTTCCGATCCCGGGAGCTGAAATGAAAGAGGGAGGCTGCAAGCGATTCTCGGTTACAGGCCGGGAGCCCTCCCTGGCCATTATCGGCGACAGTCACGCAGGACATCTCGCTCCCGCAGTCAAAGGCCTGGCGATGAGACTGCACCAGGATGCAGTGATTTTTCATGTTGCAGGATGCTTCCCGACAGACCTGGATGATCGCTGCAGGCTGATTCAAGCCGCGATCCGCTGGCTCGCCGACAATAAATCAGTGAAGACCGTCATTCTGACTGGCTATCATAATCTTGTCTATCAGAAGCGTCTTCATCAATATGCTGCCTCCGAGGACCCCGAGGAGGTAGACCCCAAATTGTTTGCGCAAATGCAAACGGCAATGGAGCGTATCGTGAGCGACCTTGGCGGGCACGGGAAAAAGATCATCTTTGTCGTCGACTCGCATGAGCTTGATCAAGATCCAGCTGCAAAAGCAAATGCAATGACATGGAGTGTGGAGGGAGATTCGCTGAATCTCCCGAGGAAAGACGTAATGGCCCGAAACAAAGATTTTTACCAGCTCGTCCAGGCCCTTGCAGTCCGCCATCCCCATTTCCACCCATTCTTTCTGTCAAGTCTCTTTTGCGATCAGAACGTCTGCCACGCTTCCGACAACAACGGCAGGCTTTTCTTTCAGAGTCCGGACCATCTCACCCCGTATGCGAGCCGTAAGATCTCCGCGTCGCTGATCAGGGCGCTGATCCGCATTGAACAGCAGCGCAGCATCAGCAATCCCTGATCACTCTGGCCGCTTCTCCTGAGGCGATCTGGCCCCCTGGGTCCCGCCCTCGTCCCGCTCAGCCTTCAGAGAATCCAGCATCCGCTGCTGGAGCGGCGCACGGGCCAGACTGCACTGAAAACATCAGCGCGATTCGCTGATCTCTGCGGGCACCTGGAACCAGATTGAGTGGTCAGCCATTGAATCTGCAGAGCGTCTGGCTGCCGATGAGGAGGCGACAGGCAGTGATCCGTCACCACGGTCATCTGCTCGATTGGCCTCACGGATCAGCCCCGACCAGGACGGGGGATACCCGATGTCACACGCTGGTCGGACAAGAGTTCTGGCAGTGAAAGGTCAGCCCAGGTCAGATGAATGAGGCGACGAGAGGTTCACCAGCGAAGAGACGTGCCTGACACAATGGACAGGGCTGCATAGACAAGACCTTTAAAAGATACTATTGACCTTCTGAGCTGCAATCTGTTTCCTAAGGCGGCACCCAGATTCGAACTGGGGATAAAGGATTTGCAATCCTCTGCCTTACCACTTGGCCATGCCGCCATCGAGGAGCAGACTCCTCTTGCTCAGCTTATCAGTCGAGGCATGCCCAGCTCCCGCCTGCTGATCCTGAGCAACGGCCACGGCGAGGATCAGATCGCCCTGCGCGTGCTGGAGGCGCTGCACAGCCTCCGGCCCCGGCTGGCCCTGGAGGTGCTGCCCCTGGTGGGGGAAGGCCAGGCCTACGCCGCAGCTGAATCCTCCGGCTGGCTGCGGCGCATCGGCCCCCGCCGGCAGCTGCCGAGTGGCGGCTTCAGCAACCAGAGCCTGCGCGGCCTGCGCGATGACCTCGCCGCCGGCCTGCCGCTGCTCAGCTGGCAGCAGTGGCGTCTGGTGCGCCTCTGGGGCCGCAGCGGCGACCCCCTGCTGGCGGTGGGCGATCTGCTGCCGCTGCTGCTGGCCTGGGCCTCCGGCTCCCGCTTCGGCTTCATCGGCACCCCCAAGAGCGATCACACCTGGGCCTCCTCCCCCCCGGCCGGCTGGGGCTCCAGCCCCCTCTCCGACGGGTATCACCGCTGCAAGGGGAGCGAATGGGACCCCTGGGAATGGGCCCTGATGGGCAGCCGCCGCTGTCCTCTGGTCGCCTGCCGCGATCGGCTCACAGCCCGGGGACTGCGGCGGCACGGCGTCTCCGCCCTGGCCCCCGGCAACCCGATGATGGATGGCCTCGCTGGCTCCCCCCTGCCCGCGGCCCTCTCCTCCCGCCGTCGCCTGCTGCTGCTGCCCGGCAGCCGCCTGCCGGAGGCCCTGCACAACCTGGCCTCCCTGCTGGACGGGCTGGAGTCCGCAACGCCCGGAGCCGCAGGGCCGGCCTGGACCCTGCTGCTGGCCACGGGCTCCCGTCCCGGACGGCAGGAGCTGGAACCACTGCTGTCCTGCCGCGGCTTCTCCCCGCTGTCCGCCGCCTCGGACCTGGGCGCCTCCTCCAGCTGGCAGCGCGGGCCGCTGGAGCTGCACCATGGTCCAGGCCAGTTCGCCCGCTGGGCCGGCTGGGCCGAGCTCGGCCTGGCCACCGCCGGCACCGCCACCGAGCAGTTGGTCGGTCTCGGCGTGCCGGCGCTGTCCCTGCCGGGCCCGGGGCCCCAGTTCAAGCCGGGCTTCGCCCGGCGGCAGAGCCGGCTGCTGGGCGGCGCGGTGCAGCCGTGCCACTCCAGCGCCGAGCTCTCCGACCGACTGCGGCAGCTGCTGGCCTCCGCTCCGCAGCGCGAGCGGCTCTCCCGCATCGGACGCCGGCGCATGGGCCGCTCCGGAGGCAGTGCTCGTCTGGCGGAGCTGATCGCCGAGCGGCTGCTGCAGGATCCGGCCTGACCCGCTGACAGGGATGATGGCCCCACTCAGCTCCCGCATGCCGATGGCCGCCATCCCCGATCGCGCCTACAACGCGGCCTGCGGTCGGCTCGCCAGCCGTCTCAGCATCAGCCTCGCCGCCGCCCGCCGCAAGGTGGACATCCGCGCCGCCCAGGAGGGACTGAGGGACGTGGCCTCGCGGATCGCCCTGGCCGAGCGCATGCTCGAGCAGGCCGACTCCGAAGGCGTCGACAACTCCGCCCTGTTCACCGAACTGCTCCAGGCCACCGCCGAGGACGATCAGTTCATGACCGAGGACTGAACCCGGCCGGAGCGCCCCGAGCCCGCCTGGCAGCACGACCACGCAGCCAGGCGGGAATCGCCCGTCCCAGTCCCTGGCAGGGCATCACCACCCCCGGGCCCGCTCCGGTGCGGTCTTCAGGAGTCCCGATTCCAGGACATCGAAGCAGGCACCTTGCCGGCCGCAGCGGGCGCGGTGACGGGAGCGGACGACCTCCAGGCCGCCCTCCCCCCGCCGGGATCAGTGCTCGAAGATCGTGCCGAAGCGTTGTCGGTCCAGGTCCGCGAACACCGGGATGCAGGAGAAACAACGCTGCGCCAGCGCCCAGCGCTCCTCCCGCCGCAGCATCCGCTCCAGCCGGTCGCGCGCCGGCAGCAGCCAGCGCACGTCTCCCGCGGCGTAGGCCAGCTGGGCATCGCTGAGCTCATCCACCCGGCCCCAGTCCGAGCTCTGGGCCTGCTTGTCGAGCTCGACCCCCACCAGCTCTCCCACCACCTCCTTGAGGCCGTGGCGGGGCGCGTAGGTGCGGGCCAGGCGGCTGGCGATCTTGGTGCAGAAGATCGGCGCCACGCCGATCCCCAGGTTCTCCGCCAGGGCTGCCACATCGAACCGGGCGAAGTGGAACACCTTCTCCACCGCAGGCGCCTCCAGCAGGGCCTGCAGCCTGGGCGCCTGCTGCTGACCGCGGACGAGCCGCACGCAGGCCACGTTGTCGTGGGCATCGCAGAGCTGCACCAGGCAGAGCCGATCGCGGCCGTGCACCAACCCCATCGCCTCGGTGTCGATCGCGATGGCCGGCGCGGTGCCGAACAGGGCGCTCCACTCCGCATCGAGGTCCTGGTCGAACACCGCGAAACGGGCCGGCGGCGGGTTGGCGGAAGGGCGTTCGGCGGAGGGGGAAACCATGGAACGGCGACAGGCGCAGCCAGGTCACTGTGGCCCACGGCCGAGGCTCATGGCCTCTGGGCCCTGGGCCCGGAGGCGATGCCGGTCAGGCAACGACCGTCAGACGGTGGCGGTGGGGGCGGCGGCGGCGGCGGCGGCGGCGGCGGTTGGTCAGCGCACTGCACGGTTCGGCGCCGGTCCACCCGCACCCTGGGCGGCCCGGGCCGGGACCCCGGGCTCGTTCCGGGCGGATCGGCTCCGGCCGGCTCCGGGAGGCTTCAGGATGGGGAGCCGCCACGGAGCCCCCGCCGATGCCGACCCTGGGATCCACCCTGCTGCTGACCCTGCTCCTGGCCATCGGGTTGGTGTTCTTCCTCAGGGCCGCCAGCAAGGACCGCACCACGGTGGTCGATGTGCAGTCGCCCCGGCCGCCACTGGAGGTGCTCGACGGACTGACCTCGTGGCTCAGCGCCCGCGGCTGGTCCACCGAGGCGGGCGATCCCGCCCGTCAGGTGCTGCGCTTCCGCGGCCAGGTGCGGGCCAGCTGGCCCCTGGCGGTGCTGCTCTCCCTGCTGGGCGGCCTGGGGGCGGCCTGCCTGGGACTGGTGATCTGCCAGCTGAAGCCCCAGCTGTTTCCCTGGCCCCTGCTGCTGGCCCTGCTGGGCCCCCTGGCCGGCTGGCTGTACCGCCGCCGGGCCGCCCGCAGCGAGAGCCTGGAGCTGCGGCTGCTGACCGTGAGCGACGGCGGCAGCGGCAGTGCGCTGCGACTGCGCGCCCACCGCGATGAACTGATCGCCATCGAGCAGGAACTCGGCCCCCGCCTGCAGCTGGCCAGCGACGGCTCCCTGCTCAGCTCCCCCATCTGAGCCGACACCCGCTGACCGGACCCGATCTGGACTGCCCCTCCCCGCCCCGACCTCCATGTTCCGCCGTCTCGGCAGCGCCCTGCTGCTCCCCCTGCTGTTGTCCGGCGGAGCGGCCGTGGCGCTGGATGAGCCATGGCGGTTCCCTGGGGCCGATCCCCTGCTCGGTCCGCGAACCCCTCTGCCGAAGGACTGGGTGGGGCTGAACAGCCTGCCGCGGGACACCGAAATCCTGGTGATGGCGGGCCACGCCGACACCCAGGGCCTGCGCAGCTCCGGCACTCCCGGGGCCGCGGTGGGACTGCAGGGCGCTGCCCCGATGCGCGCCGGCATCACCGACGAGCTCTACTGGAACCTGCTCACGGCCCGGGCCGTGGTCGACCTGGGACAACAGCGCGGGCTGCGGATCCGCTATTACGAACCCCCCTTCCTCTCGATCTCCGACAGCAACCACCCCAGCACCAACTGGAGCATGGGGATGGAGCACCACAGGCGAGGGGGCTACGCCCTGGAGATCCACTACGACGCCTACGGGCCCGACGGCCGCGGCTCCGGTGTGATCCCTGCCCTGACCCGGCCCTTCACCAGCCTCGACGAGAGCCTCTCCCAGGCCTTCGGCGGCTATCCCTGGGCCTACCGCGGCGGCCTGGGCGGTCCCCGCCGGGGCATCACCCTGCTGGAGATCGGCAAGCTGGAGGGGCGGCTGGAGCAATCGCTGCGCGATCCCGCCAGCCGCGACCAGACCCTGCAGGCGATCGCCACCCGGGTGGTCGACGCCCTCGAGCAGGGCCTCAGCCCACGGCCTGAAAGGGTTGGCAGCGTGCCTCCAGGCCCGGGTCGTTGAGCCAGTCCTGCGGCCGGGTGAACACTTCGGTGAGCAGGCTTTCGCGGCTGCCCGGTTCCGGTGTGTAGCCGTACTCCCAGCGCACCAGCGGCGGCAGCGACATCAGGATCGACTCGGTGCGGCCATTCGTCTGCAGCCCGAAGATCGTGCCGCGGTCGAACACCAGGTTGAACTCCACGTAGCGCCCGCGGCGGTACAGCTGGAACTGGCGCTCCCTCTCGCCCCAGGGGGTGTCGTGGCGACGCTCCACGATCGGCACATAACTGGGCAGGAAGGCGTTGCCGCAGGCGGAGGCCAGCGCCAGCAGCGACTCCCAGTCCTGCTGGATCGGCCCCAGGGTGCGGCTGACCGTCGCCGCCGGCCCCTCGGCATCGGAGCCCTTGTAGAGCACGCCCGCGGGATCCTGGTAGTCGTAGAAGAGGCCCCCAACGCCGCGGGTCTCGCCGCGGTGGCGCAGGAAGAAGTATTCGTCGCACCAGGGCTTGAACACCTGGTAGTAGGCCGGATTGACGCTGTCGCAGGCCTGCTGCAGGGTGCGGTGGAAGTGGCGGGCGTCCTCGAGGAAGGGGTAATAGGGAGTCAGGTCGGCGCCACCGCCGAACCACCACACCGGGCCGGCCTCGAAATAGCGGTAGTTGAGGTGCACGGTGGGCACCCAGGGATTGCGGGGGTGCAGCACCATCGAGGTGCCGGTGGCGAACCAGTGCTGCCCCTCGGCCTCGGGGCGCTGGCTGAGGATCGACGGCGGCAGACGGTCCCCCTCCACCTCGGAGAAGTTGACCCCTCCCTGCTCGAACACCCGCCCGGCCTTCATCACCCGCGAGCGCCCTCCGCCCCCCTCCGGCCGCTGCCAGCTCTCCTCCTGGAAGCGCCCTTCGCCATCGAGCTGCTCGAGGCCGGCACAGATCGAATCCTGGAGCCCCATGAGCAGCTCCCGGGCCCGGCTGCGGGAATCGGCTGGTGGCAGTTGCATGGAAGCGGCGCGGTGGCGGGGGATGGGCTCACCATTCCAGCCTGGCGGGGGACCCGACAAGGATTCGAGAGCCTCTGTCACGGCGGCCTGCCGCGGCGGGCTGCTCCGATCCGCGACGGACGGCCCGATCGCGCGGGGCTGGGCCGGCGTCTGGCCCCCGGGACCGCTGCCTAGGATCCGAGCCGACAGGTTTTCATTGCAATCCCGCGGATGGCCACAGTCGAACAGGCGCTCGCCGCCCTCGGGCCCCTCGTCGACGCCGGCAGCGGCCGCTCCCTGCTGGAGCTCGGCTGGCTGCGTCAGGTGCGGGTGCAGGAGCGCCGCGTCGTGCTGCAGATGGCCCTGCCCGGATTCGCCGGCAGCCAGCGGGATCGCATCGCCGCCGACACCCGCCGCGCGCTGCTCGACCTGCCGGACATCGATGACGTGCAGATCGAGGTGGGCCAACCGGCGGCCCCCGCCTCCTCCGGTCCGATCGGCGGCGCCGGGCACGGCAGCGGCGGCCATGGCCAGCTGCCGCAACGCCAGCCGATCCCGGGCGTGCGCCAGGTGATCGCCGTCAGCAGCGGCAAGGGGGGTGTCGGCAAGAGCACGGTGGCGGTCAACCTGGCCTGCGCCCTGGCCGCCTCCGGCCTGCGGGTGGGCCTGCTCGATGCGGACATCTACGGCCCCAATGCCCCGACGATGCTCGGGGTGGCGGAGCGCACGCCCGAGGTGCGGGGCAGCGGCAACGATCAGATCCTGGTGCCGATCGAGACCTGCGGCCTGGCCCTGGTCTCGATGGGGCTGCTGATCGAGGAGAACCAGCCGGTGATCGGGAGGGGCCCGATGCTCAACGGCATCATCCGCCAGTTCCTGTATCAGGTGGACTGGGGGGAGCGCGACGTGCTGGTGGTGGATCTGCCTCCGGGCACCGGCGACGCCCAGCTGAGCCTGGCCCAGGCGGTCCCCATGGCCGGCGTGATCATCGTCACCACGCCCCAGCGGGTGTCGCTCCAGGACGCCCGCCGCGGCCTGGCCATGTTCCTGCAGATGGGCGTGGAGGTCCTGGGGGTGGTGGAGAACATGAGCGCCTTCATCCCTCCGGATCTGCCCGACCGCCGCTACCCGATCTTCGGCAGCGGCGGCGGATCCCTGCTGGCGGATGAGGCCGGCGTGCCGCTGCTGGCCCAGCTGCCTTTGGAGATGGCCGTGCTGGAGGGAGGAGACAGGGGCCTGCCGGTGGTGCTCTCCGAACCGCACTCCGTCACGGCCGAGGCCTTCGCCGACCTGGCGTCGCGGCTGCGCGAGCGTTGCGGCCTGCAGCCGGCCCTGGCCTGAGCTCCCCGTCCCGCCTCCTGTGATCTCCCCGCTTCCGCGACGCGCCGATCCGCAGTCGCGTCGCCGCGGCTCCGGCATCGACCGGGTGCTCTGGGGAGTCCCCCTGGCGCTGACCGGCCTGGCCGGCATCCTCATCGCCAGCACCCAGCGTCAGGCCGACTACGCCGACTGGTATCAGCACTGGGTGTCGGCGGCGGTGGGGATGGGGTTGGCGCTGCTGATCGCCCGGGTGCCGGCGGACCGGCTGCGCAACCTGCAGTGGCCGATCTACGGCCTGACGATCCTCTCCCTGATCGCGGTGAGGGTGGTGGGGACGTCGGCCCTGGGGGCGCAGCGCTGGATCAGCATCGGCGGCTTCCACGTGCAGCCGTCGGAGTTCGCCAAGCTCGCCGCCATCCTGCTGCTGGCCGGCGTGCTGTCGCGCTTTCCGGTGGAACGGCCCGTGGATCTGTGGCGACCGCTTGGGCTGATCGGGCTGCCCTGGGCCCTGGTGTTCATCCAGCCCGACCTGGGCACCTCCCTGGTGTTCGGCGCAGTGCTGCTGGTGATGCTGTTCTGGGCCGGCATGCCCCTGGCCTGGCTGGTGCTGCTGCTGTCGCCGCTGCTGACCGCGATCCTGGCCGGCACCCTCCCTTGGATGCTGCTGCTGTGGGTCCCCCTGATGGGCCTGGTGGCCTGGCGCTCCCTGCCCTGGAAACGGGCCGGCCTGGCGCTGGTGGTCGCCGTTCAGGGCCTGTTCGCCCTGATCACCCCCTACCTCTGGCTGCACGGCCTGAAGGACTACCAGCGGGATCGGCTGGTGCTGTTCCTCGATCCCTCCCAGGACCCTCTGGGCGGCGGGTACCACCTGCTGCAGAGCAAGGTGGGCATCGGCTCCGGCGGACTGTGGGGCACGGGCCTGATGCACGGGCACCTGACCCTGCTGCGCTTCATCCCGGAACAGCACACCGACTTCGTCTTCAGCGCCCTCGGCGAGGAGACCGGCTTCCTCGGTTCGGTGCTGGTGGTGCTGGCCTATGTGCTGTTCTGCCGCCGGCTGCTGCAGATCGCCGGCACCGCCCGCACGGATTTCGAGTCGCTGCTGGTGGTGGGCATCGGTGCAATGCTGATGTTCCAGGTGGTGGTCAACATCTTCATGACCATCGGCCTGGGCCCGGTCACGGGAATCCCCCTGCCCTGGGTGAGCTACGGACGCTCCGCCATGCTCGTCAACTTCCTCTCCCTGGGGCTGTGCGCCTCGGTGGGCCGGCGCGGTCGCTCGGCTCGCCGCTGGTGGTGAGTCTCTCCGGGCTGCGGACCCTGCTGGGGGAAGGGGTGCCCCCCGGCCGGGGCGATGAGGACAGCGTGAGGCGGCAGTGGTGGGCGGCGCTGGCCACCCTGCAGGAGGATCTGCTGGTCTCCGGTGAGGACCGCCGCGGCGTCTGGCTCGCCGCCCCGCTGCCGGCCCTGTACGAACCCGCTCTGCTCCGGACGCTGCAGGGCTGGGTCTGGGCTCCGGCGGCGATCGACGGGCTGCTGCCCGCCTCGGCGCCGCTGCTGCCCCAGAGTCCCCGCCGCCGCGCCGATGACGACGGGGACGAGCCGGCCCGGGCGACACGCCGGCTCGGCTCCTTCCAACGCCTGCCGTTGCGGGACGACGACGGCACGGACGCCCTGCTGGTGCTGATCACGCCGAGGCTGCAGGTGGCCCTGGCCCTGGACGGTCCGGCCGATGGCCGCCGCCTGCTGGCCCGCTTCGATGCGGGGGTGCTCTCCGCCGCCTTCGATCTGCTGGATCGCCGCCTGCAGCAGGACGATCCGGCGGGCGGAGCACGGCTGCGTCGGGCGCTGCTCGATCTGGGCCCCCTGCACAACGACCCGGAGCTGGGCCTGCGCTTCTGGCCGTTGCTGGCCCAGCGGCTGGCCGGCATGGGGGCCAGCGTCACCCTGCAGCCGCTGGTGCCCACGCGCCGCCCGCCGCGGCCGGCGGCCGCCCCGCCGGAGGCGGGACAAGGCGCGGCAGGAGCCCCTGCCGGTACCGACGGCGGCCGCGGCGGCGGCGGCGAACTGGCTCTGCTGGAGGCGATCACCCATGAGGTGCGCACACCGCTGGCCACGATCCGCACGCTGATCCGTTCGCTGCTGCGACGCGCCGATCTCACCCCGGTGGTGCGCCAGCGTCTCGAGCAGATCGACGGCGAATGCAGCGAGCAGATCGATCGCTTCGGCCTGATCTTTCTGGCGGCCGAACAGCAGCGCCACGCCGGCGGCAACCAGCCGCTCAGCGCCAGCGAACTGGCCCGCACCGACCTGGCCTCGCTGCTGCGGCAGCTGGAGGAGCTCTGGCGACGCCAGCTGGCGCGCCGCGGCCTCGAGCTGGAGCTGGAGATCCCCGACGACCTCCCCCCGGTGCTGAGCGATCCGTCGCGGCTGGAGACGATGCTCGGCGGCCTGGTGGACCGGTTCAGCCGCAGCCTGCGCGCCGGCAACCGCGTGCGCCTGAGCCTGGGGCCGGCGGGAGCGCGGCTGAAGCTGCAGCTGAGCAGCAGCGATCCGCAGGGTCGCGACAGCGGCGAGACCCGGCCCCGCAGCCGCAGCGAGCGAGTGGGGCCGGTGCTGAGCTGGGATCCCACCACGGGCAGCCTGCAGCTGAGCCGTCGCGCCACGCAGCAGCTGTTTCACCGCCTCGGCGGCCGGCTCACCGGCCGCGGCGACTCCACCCTGACGGTGTTCTTCCCGGTGGCCGACACGGCCGGCTGAAGCGGGCAAGGGGCCGGGCGGAACCTGGCGATCCCGAGCCTGCGACGGTTTGTTGACGGGTGTGAAGACTTGAGCGCACTCTGCCTGGGAGCCCAAAATCACGGTGCTAGCTTCCGCTTGAAAACGGTCCTCGAGCCATGCCAGCGACGGCCCTGAACGGTCAACTTCCGAAGTACATCGGCAGCACGGGCGGTCTGCTGAACGCCGCGGAAACCGAAGAGAAGTACGCCATCACCTGGAGCAGCAAGATCGCCCAGGTCTTCGAACTGCCCACCGGCGGCGCCGCCGAGATGAACGCCGGCGAAAACATCATGTATTTCGCGCGCAAGGAGCAGTGCCTGGCCCTTGGCACCCAGCTGCGCACCCGCTTCAAGCCCCGGATCGAGGACTACAAGATCTATCGCATCTTCCCCGGTGGCGATGTCGAATACCTGCACCCCAAGGATGGCGTGTTCCCCGAGAAGGTGAACGAGGGTCGGGCGATGGTGGGCCATAACCCCCGCCGCATCGGCGCCAACCCCAATCCCGCCAGCCTCAAGTTCAGCGGGCGCAACACCTACGACGCCTGAGCCCGACGGGTCCAGGTTGTAGAAAGGCGGGGCCGTGGGCCCCGCTTTTTTTGTCCCGCCCTGCGTCCACCGCCGCTCCTGCTCCTGCCGCGATGCCGGGTCCCTCCCCCCGATCCCAGCCCCGTTCCGAGCGCAGCCCCGACCGCGCCACCTTCCTTGCGCGCCTGGAGGCCGCCCGGGCCGGCCAGACCACTGATCCTGCGGGCCTGCCCAGCTTCGTGCCGCTGTGGAAGCGCTGGCCGGCAGACCTGGAGACCCCGCTGACCACCTGGTTGAAGGTGGGTGCCGGCCGCGGCCACGGAGCCCTGCTGGAGTCGGTGGAGGGAGGGGAGCAGCTGGGACGCTGGAGCCTGGTGGTCACCGATCCGCTCTGGACACTCACCTGCCGCGGCGACCGGGCCGAGCGGCGCTGGCGCCATGGACGCCATGACGAACTGCAGGGCAATCCCTTCCAGCTGCTGCGCCAGTGTCTGGTGCCGATCCGCCCGGAGCCGGTGCCGGGCCTGCCCGCCCTCGGCCAGCTGTTCGGCTTCTGGGGCTACGAGCTGATCCAATGGATCGAGCCCACCGTGCCGGTCCATCCCCACGACCCGACCGGCCCACCGGACGGCTGCTGGATGCTGGCGGACAGCCTGCTGGCCTTCGACCAGGTGAAGCGCCAGATCACGGCGGTGGCCTGGGTCGACCTCAGCGACGGGGCCGACCCCGGCCACGCCTGGGATCGGGCCGCGGCCCGCATCGCCAGCCTGGAGGCGCGCATGCATGAGCCCCTGCCGGCCTCGGTGGTGCCTCTGCAGTGGCATGACGCTGCCACCAGCGAAGGCCTGGACATCCGCAGCAACGTCGGCCGAGAGGCCTTCATCACCTCGGTGGCCGCTGCTGAGGAGCACATCCTGGCGGGGGATGTGTTCCAGCTGGTGCTCAGCCAGCGGCTGGAGACGGAGGTGCAGCACGACCCGTTCGACCTCTACCGCAGCCTGCGGATGGTCAATCCCTCCCCGTACATGGCCTTCTTCGACTTCGGCGGCTGGCACCTGATCGGATCCAGCCCCGAGGTGATGGTGAAGGCGGAGCCGGATCACGAGGGCCGCGTGCTGGCCTCGGTGCGGCCGATCGCCGGCACCCGCCCCCGCGGCGCAGACCCCGGGGAGGACGCAGCCCTGGCCGAGGAGCTGCTGGCCGATCCCAAGGAGAGGGCGGAACACGTGATGCTGGTCGACCTCGGCCGCAATGATCTCGGTCGGGTCTGCCGGCCGGGCACGGTGAAGGTCGGGGATCTGATGGTGATCGAGCGTTACTCCCATGTGATGCACATCGTCAGCCAGGTGGAGGGACTGCTGCATGCCGACAAGGACATCTGGGACCTGCTGATGGCCTGCTTCCCCGCCGGCACGGTCAGCGGCGCCCCCAAGATCCGGGCCATGCAGCTGATCCATGAGCTGGAGCCGGAGGCCCGCGGGCCCTATTCCGGGGTCTACGGCGCCGTCGACCTGGCCGGAGCCCTGAACACCGCAATCACGATCCGCACGATGGTCGTGCTGCCGGGCTCCGCCCCCGGCCTGCACAGGGTCCAGGTCCAGGCCGGTGCAGGCATCGTCGCCGACTCCAGACCCGAGGCCGAATACGAGGAGACGTTGAACAAGGCCCGGGGGATGCTCAAGGCCCTGGCCTGCCTGCAGACGCCCCGGCCCGCGGCCCCGGAGGCCCGATGAGCGCGCTGTTGCTCAAGGGGTTCGAGGTGGAGATGTACACCGGTCGGCCGGATGGCCGGGTGGTGGGCTGCGCCGCAGAGGCGGCGGCAGCCCTGCCCGGCTTCGTCACCGAACCGGACCAGCGCAACCTCGAATACGTGACCCCGCCGGACAGCAGCTACCGGCGTCAGCTGGAGCTGCTGCTGGAACCGCGCCGGCAGCTGCGGCAGTGGCTGGCACCGCGCGGCCTCACCCTGATCCCCGGCAGCACCCTGAGCCTGGGGGACAGCGGGCGCTTCGAGCGTTCCGACCCCGACAACCCTTACCACGGCTTCATCGAGTCCACCTACGGCAGCCGGGTCGTCACCGCCAGCGTGCACATCAACCTGGGCCTGACGGCGATGGAGCCGTTGTTCGCCGGGCTGCGGCTGCTGCGCTGCGAGGCGGCCCTGCTGCTCGCCCTCAGCGCCAGCTCCCCCTTCCTCGACGGCCGCGTCTGCGATGCCCACTCCCAGCGCTGGCTGCAGTTCCCGCTCACCCCTCCCGAGGTGCCCCTGTTCCTCGACCACGGCCATTACATCGGCTGGATGGAACAGCAGTTGCTGGCGGGTCACATGCGCAACGTGCGACACCTGTGGACCTCGGTGCGGCCCAACGGTCCGGATCGGCCCCAGGAGCTCAACCGCCTGGAGATCCGCATCTGCGATCTGGTGGCGGATCCGGAGCTGCTGCTGGCGATCACCGCCTGGACCGAACTGCGGCTGCAGCAGCTGCTGGCGGATCCCCGGCGCCACGACCCGCTGCAGGCCAGCCGGCTGACGCCCGAAGCCCTGGCGACCCTGGCGGATGCCAACGACCAGGCCGCGGCCCGCTCCAGCCTCGACGCCACGCTGCACCACTGGGTCGATGGCGCTCCGATCGCGGCACGCCGCTGGCTGCTGCAGACGCGGGACGCCATGCAGCCCCTGGCCCTGAGTCTGGGACTCGCCCCGCTGCTGGCTCCCCTGGAGCCTCTGCTGGATGACGGGCCCGATGGGGGCAACCAGGCCATGCGCTGGCTGCGCCGTCATCAGGCCGGCGAGAGCATCCAGGCGATCCTCAGCAGCGAGATCGCGACGCTGGAGGTCCGGGAACGGGTCCTGCATGCAGGACTTGCGACAGACATCGCCACTCCTCTGGGATGATCATGGGCACTCCCCCTGCTGTCTCGGCCCCCATGCGCCGGTCCCCCATGACTCCGGCCGCGGTCACTCCGGAAACTCCACCTGGGGTGATCCGCCTGCTGAGCGAGCGGCTGGAACTGGTGGAAGACCTCTGGCACACCGTGCTGCAGGAGGAGTGCCCTCCCGACCAGGTGGAGCGGCTGCTGCGGCTGAAGCAGCTCAGCGGTCCGATGGACCCCACCGGGCTCAGCGACGGCCAGGAGCCGTTCAGTCTGGATGGATCGGTGAGCGCCGAGATCGTGCGCCTGATCGGCGAGATGGACCTGGCTGAAGGCATCGCCGCCGCCCGGGCCTTCTCGCTCTACTTCCAGCTGGTCAACATCCTCGAGCAGCACATCGAGGAGGACAGCTATATCGAGAGCCTCAAGCTCGCTCCCGCCGCCTCCAACAACGACCCCTTCCTGCCGCCCCTGGCCAGCCAGAGCGAGCCCGCCACCTTCCGCCAGCTGTTCGAACGCCTGCGCAGCCTCAACGTGCCTCCGGCGAAGCTGGAGAACCTGCTGCAGGAGCTGGATCTGCGGCTGGTGTTCACGGCGCATCCCACCGAGATCGTGCGCCACACGGTGCGTCACAAGCAACGACGCGTGGCGGGGCTGATTCAGAAGCTGCAGGTCGGCAACGTCAACCCCGACGACCGGGCCCGCCTGCGCCAGCAGCTGGAGGAGGAGATCCGCCTCTGGTGGCGCACCGATGAGCTCCATCAGTTCAAGCCCTCCGTGCTCGATGAGGTCGATTACGCCCTGCACTACTTCCAGCAGGTGCTGTTCGACGCCATGCCCCAGCTGCAGCAGCGGCTGCGCTCGGCCCTCGGGGCAAGTTACCCGGATGTGCTGCCCCCCTCTCCGTCCTTCTGCACCTTCGGCTCCTGGGTCGGCTCCGACCGGGACGGCAACCCTTCAGTCACCCCCGAGATCACCTGGCGCACCGCCTGCTATCAGCGGCAGCTGATGCTGGCGCGTTATCTGCACGCCGTCTCCTCCCTGCGCGACCAGCTCAGCATCTCGATGCAATGGAGCCAGGTGGGGCCGGAACTGCTCGAATCGCTGGAGATGGACCGGCTGCGCTTCCCCGAGATCTACGAGGAACGGGCCGCCCGCTATCGCCTCGAGCCCTACCGGCTCAAGCTCAGCTACGTGGTGGAGCGGCTGCGTCTCACCCAGGAGCGCAACCAGCAGCTCTCCGACGGGGGCTGGGAGGCTCCGGGCGATGGCCACTCGGCACCGCCTCTGCCCGACCCACGCGGAGGCCTGGCCTCGGTCCCCGTCAATGCGGCTCCGGATCTGCATTACGCCTCCGAGGAGGAGTTCCGCGCCGACCTGGAACTGATCAAGTCCAGCCTGGAGGCCACCGGCCTGAGCTGCGAGCCGCTCAACGACCTGCTCTGTCAGGTCCACATCTTCGGCTTCACCCTGGCCAGCCTCGACATCCGCCAGGAGAGCACGCGCCACAGCGACGCCCTGGACGAACTCAGCCGCTACCTGCTGCTGCCGGTGCCCTACGGCGAGATGGACGAGGAGCAGCGCATCACCTGGCTGCTGGCCGAACTGCAGACCCGTCGCCCGCTGCTGCCCCCCGCCGCCCGCTGGAGCGACGCCACCAGCGAGACCTTCTCCGTGTTCCGGATGCTGCAGCGCCTGCAGCAGGAGTTCGGCGAACGGGTCTGCCGCACCTACGTGATCTCGATGAGTCACACGGTGTCGGACCTGCTGGAGGTGCTGCTGCTGGCCAAGGAGGCCGGCCTGGTCGACCCGCTGGCCCAGCGGGCCGCCCTGCTGGTCATCCCCCTGTTCGAAACGGTGGAGGACCTGCAGCGGGCTCCGGAAGTGATGGATCGCCTGTTCGCCGACCCCTTCTACCGCCAGCTGCTGATCAGCAGCAGCGACAGCGGGCAGCCCCTGCAGGAGGTGATGCTCGGCTACTCCGACAGCAACAAGGATTCGGGCTTCCTGGCCAGCAACTGGGAGATCCACCGCGCCCAGATCGCCCTGCAGCGCCTGGCCGACCGCCACGCCGTCGCCCTGCGCATCTTCCACGGCCGCGGCGGCTCGGTCGGCCGCGGTGGCGGACCCGCCTACCAGGCGATCCTGGCCCAGCCCAGCGGCACCCTGCAGGGGCGCATCAAGATCACCGAACAGGGCGAGGTGCTGGCGTCGAAGTACTCCCTGCTGGAGCTCGCGCTTTACAACCTCGAGACCGTCACCACCGCAGTGCTGCAGAACAGCATGGTGAGCACCCCGGTGGATGACACCCCGAGCTGGAACGACCTGATGGTGCGTCTGGCCCACCGATCCCGCGATCACTACCGCGCCCTGGTCCACGACAACCCCGACCTGGTGGCCTTCTTCCAGCAGTGCACCCCGATCGAGGAGATCAGCAAGCTGCAGATCTCGAGCCGCCCGGCCCGCAGGCGCAGCGGCGCCCGCGACCTGTCCGGCCTGCGGGCGATCCCCTGGGTGTTCGGCTGGACCCAGAGCCGTTTCCTGCTGCCCAGCTGGTACGGCGTCGGCGCTGCCCTGCAGGAGGAGCTCGACCACGACGCGGGCCAGATGGAACTGCTGCAGCTGCTCTATCAGCGCTGGCCGTTCTTCCGCATGCTGATCTCCAAGGTCGAGATGACCCTCTCCAAGGTCGATCTGGAGCTGGCCCGCCACTACGTGACCTCCCTCGGGCGCCCCGAGAACAGGGAGGCCTTCACGGCGATCTACGCCGCCATCGCCCACGAGTTCGAGCTCACCTGCAGCCTGGTGCTGCGCATCACCGGCCACGCGCGGCTGCTGGATGGCGACCCCGCCCTGCAGCTCTCGGTGGATCTGCGCAATCGCACCATCATCCCGCTCGGCTTCCTGCAGGTGGCCCTGCTGCGTCGGCTGCGCGATCAGAACCGCCAGCCGCCGATGAGCGAAGGCCGGGCCAGCGACGGACGCACCTACAGCCGCAGCGAGCTGCTGCGGGGAGCCCTGCTCACGATCAATGGCATCGCCGCCGGCATGCGCAACACAGGTTGATCCGGTGGCGCCCTTCCCGTCGCTGCTGATGCCGTTCCGCTCCCCGCATGGTCAGCCGCGTCTGCCTCAGGGCTACACGCTGCTGCACCAGCCCGAGCTCTGCTGGGACCGGCTCAACGTGCTGCTCGAGCACTGCGGTGAGCAGCAGCGGCCCCACGCGCGCTGGCAACGGGCCCTGGAACGCAGCAGCTGGCATCTCGGCGTCGTCAACGGCAGCGGCCTGCTGGTGGGCTTCCTGCGGGTCACCAGCGACCAGGCCCTCAACGCCAACATCTGGGATCTGCTGGTCGACCCGCAGGACCCCGCCCGCGGGGATGTGATCCCGGCCCTGGTGCAGACGGCCCTGGCGAGGCTGCGGCGAGAGATGGCCGGCTGCAGCGTCTCGCTGGCCGCACCACCGGAGGCCCTCGACGCCCTCACCCGCGCCGGCTTCGTGGTGGATCCGGGCGGCATCCGCGCCATGGGCCTCACCCTGCGACAGCCCTGAGCGTCGCTCCCGGCAGGCAGCAAGCCGATGCAGAGCCGGCCGCCGGCCGCGACGAGAGACCCACGGGCTCGGCTGCCGCGGGGTGCCACCGTGGCGGCAGCGCCACGATCAGAGGCACACCCTGCGGTGTGCGAAGCCCAGGGGAACGGAGCTCCGCACGCGGCATCGAACGCGGCGGAACCGGCAGCAGGGCGCGGCCAGCGCCTGGGCCCAGGGCACGAGCTCATGGGGTCCGGGTCAGCGGCCCAACCCGGGTTGCGATCTGACCGGATGACGCCCCACGACCCTTCGCCGAGGAGGGTTCAGCCTGCCCCCGCGCCCCCCGATGGATCACCCCGGCCAGGCGCCATCGGAACGGGGACCCGTCCCAGGGTGGTGCCCACGGGGAAGCCCCGCGGGGGGCACGGCCCGGGGGACACCGGATCGCGGATCCGAGCAGCCTTCCCTGAAGACAGCCCACTCCTCCGGGACCGTGTCCACCTGGGGATCACCGTGGCCGGTGCGTCGGTCGAGAAGTGCGTCCCGACAGAGACCACAAAGAGCCCGAAGGGATCCTGGCCCGAGCGACGGCGGGGCACCGATCAGAGATGGAGCAAGGCGAGCATGGAGGGACTCGAACCCCCGACATTCAGAACCGGAATCTGACGCTCTATCCAACTGAGCTACATGCCCGTGTCCGGCTGCATGGAGCGATCGCTGGGAGCGAACGCGAGCCGGCCATGGATCAGGGATGACCCCGACTCCCCTACCTTAGCGGCTGAGTCTCCCGGGCCCATCCGCCTGCACCGCCTGGCGCTGCGTCAGTTCCGCAACATCGCGGAACTGGACCTCCGGTTCGAGGCTCCGCGCCTGCTCGTGATCGGCCGCAACGGCGAGGGCAAATCCAACCTGCTGGAAGCGGTGGAGCTGCTCACCAGCCTGCGCTCCCACCGCTGCGCCAGCGACCGGGACCTGATCCGTCACGGCCAGCCCGGCAGCCTGCTGCAGGCCTCCAGTGACGAAGGGGACGAGCTGCAGCTGCAGCTGCGCCGCAGCGGCGGCCGCCAGGCCCAGCCCAACGGGCGCGTGCTGGAACGCCAGCTGGATCTGATCGGCAGCCTGCGCTGTGTCGGCTTCAGCGCCCTGGACCTGGACCTGGTGCGCGGCGAACCGGCGGGGCGGCGCAGCTGGCTGGATCGGGTGGTACTGCAGCTCGAACCGGTCTACGGCGCCCTGCTCAGCCGCTACGGACGCCTGCTGCGGCAGCGCAGCCAGCTGCTGCGGCGGGGCCTGGGGGGCAGTGAGCGCCAGGCCCTGCTCAGCGCCTACGACGGCCAGATGGCCCTGGTGGGCAACCGCCTGCATCGCCGGCGGCTGCGGGCCCTGCAGCGGCTCGAGCCCCTGGCCGCAGCCTGGCAGCAGCGCCTGGGCGGAGGGGAGGAATCCCTGCACCTGCACTACCGCTGCGGCACGCCGCTGCCGGAGGGAGGCCTGCCCGACGAGGAACAGCCCTGGCGGGACCACCTCGAGACCGAACTGCGCCGCCAGCGCGCCGAGGAGGAACGGCTGGGGCAATGCCTGGTGGGCCCCCAGCGCGATGAGGTGGAGCTGCAGCTGGCCGGCCTGGCCGCCCGTCGCTACGGCTCCGCCGGCCAGCAGCGCACCTTGGTGCTGGCGCTGAAGCTGGCCGAGCTGGAGCTGGTGGGGCAGGTGGTGGGTCGACCGCCGCTGCTGCTGCTGGACGACGTGCTGGCGGAACTGGATCCCGGTCGCCAGCAGCTGCTGCTGGAGGCAGTGGGACAGGGGCATCAGTGCCTGGTGAGCGCCACCCACCTGGCGGCCTTCGAGCAGGGATGGCGTCAGCAGTCCCAGCTGGTGGCCATGCAGGCGGGTCGCCTGCTGCCGGCCTGAGCCGTCAGGGGTTGCGGACGGACACCCCTTCCGGAAGGCAGCGCGTATGGTGGACGACTGTTCGCCTGGATTCGATGAACCAGTGCCTGTCAAGCCTTCATCCCAACCCCGGATGGGACGGAAGCGCCAGCCAGACCCCCGCTGTCGCCACCACGGACATGGTGGGCAAACACTGCATCCTTGAGCTGTACGACTGCGACACCTCGCGGCTCAACGACGAAGCCTTTCTGAGGGACACCATCACCCAGGCTGCGAAACGGGCTGGTGCCACCCTGCTCAACCTGATCACCCACCGCTTCGAGCCCCAGGGGGTCACGGGTCTGGCGCTGCTGGCGGAATCCCACATCTCCATCCACACCTGGCCGGAGTCGGGGTACGCCGCCGTCGACGTGTTCACCTGCGGCGACCACACCATGCCCGAACGGGCCTGCCAGGTGCTCTGGGAGGAACTGGGCGCCGCCCGTCACAAGCTCACCAGCTTCCGCCGCGAGACTCCGATCTCGATCGAAGCCAGTGAACGGGAACCGGAGCTGGCGGCCGCCTGAAGGCCCCCTCCCGCTTCGCCCTCCATCGCGGAATTCCGCTGGACTGACCGGGCCAGGCCCCAGGGCCTGATCAACCCGACTGCAGGCCTGCCGCCCCCTCGGGGGCGGCAGGATCCGTGCTCCGGTGCTGCCGGTCCAGGGCGATGGCGGGAGGCTGTAGAAGCTCCCGATTGAGCTTGCCGCTGACCAGTCCTTCCAGGTCGAGGCTCACGGCACTGAACCCAAGCGCCTGCAGGGCTTGCACCAACTCCTGCCGCCAGCTGGCGGTGGCCAGTCGCATCAGGGCCTGGTCGAGCGAGGCCGGAGGCAGTTCCAGCCGGGCTGTCTCCCCCTGGCTGCGCACGCGCAGCTCCGGAAAGCCCTGGCGGCGCAACCAATCCTCCGCCGCTGCGACCCGCCGCAGACGGGCGGCGCTGATCGCCTCTCCGTAGGGGAAACGGGAAGCCAGGCACGGCTGGGCCGGCTTGTCCCACCAGGGCAGGCCCAGGGCCCGCGACAGCTGCCGCACCCCCGCCTTGTCGACGCCGGCCTCAGCCAGCGGGGAGAGCACGCCCCACTGGCGCGCCGCCCGCAGGCCCGGCCGGTGATCGCCCAGGTCATCGAGATTGACCCCATCGAGCACGACCGCCCCCTGGGCTTCGGCCGCTATCGGCGCCAACCGGCTGTGCAGTTCCTGCTTGCAGAAGAAGCAGCGATCGTCGGGATTGCTGCGGTAAAGGGGGTCATCCAGCTCCGCCGTGACGACCTCCCGGTGACGCAGGCCGAGCCAGCGGGCCTGCTCGAGAGCCTCCTGGCGCAGATGGGGGGCCAGGGCCGGAGACACCCCCGTGATCGCCAGCGCCGCCTCGCCCAGGACATCCACCGCGAGGGCCGCCACCAGGGCGCTGTCCACCCCGCCGGAGTAGGCGACCACCACCGAGGGATGGGCCGCGAGCCGCTCGCGCAGGATCCCGTGGGCCCGCCGCAACGGCTCCGGCAGGGACTCGAGCAGGCTCAGGGGCGGGCGGGGCGTCCAGGCATCGGTCATGACAATGATCCTGGCAAGCCTGGGTAGCATCCGAGCTCAGGATCCTGTCCCGGCATCCGCCGGCCCACGTCGCCCCGATGCCCTCCAGCCCCAGCCAGACATCCCAGCGGGGCAGCAGCCGCGGCATCGGCATCCGCACGGCAGCCAGCCGCGACGAGCGGGTGCGCGGTCAGTTGCACGTCTACGACGGCGACGGCAAGGGCAAGAGCCAGGCGGCCCTCGGGGTGGTGCTGCGCACGATCGGCCTGGGGATCTGCGAGCGGCAGCGCACCCGCGTGCTGCTGCTGCGTTTCCTCAAGGGGCCCGGCCGCTCCTACGACGAGGATGCGGCGATCGAGGCCCTGCAGCAGGGCTTTCCCCACCTGATCGATCAGGTGCGCACCGGCCGGGGCGACTATTTCAGCGCCGATGAGGTCACCCGCTTCGACCGCCAGGAGGCGGAACGCGGCTGGGACATCGCCAAGGGCGCCATCGCCAGCGATCTCTACTCGGTGGTGGTGCTGGACGAACTCAACCCCGTGCTCGATCTGGGCCTGCTGGACACCCAGGAGGTGGTGCGCATCCTGTCGGCCAAACCCGCCGGCACCGAGGTGATCTGCACCGGCCGCGGCGCCCCGCGCGACCTGGTGCAACTGGCGGATCTGCACTCGGAGATGCGGGCCCACCGGCGCCTGCCCAGCCCAGGCCAGGCCGGCGAACCGGGCGCCGGAGAGACCGAGCGAGGCCTCGACGGCATCGAGATCTACACCGGAGAAGGCAAGGGCAAATCCACCAGCGCCCTGGGCAAGGCCCTGCAGGCGATCGGCCGCGGCATCAGTCAGGACAAGAGCCATCGGGTGCTGATCCTGCAATGGCTCAAGGGGGGCAGTGGCTACACCGAAGATGCGGCGATCGCGGCCCTGCGTGAGAGCTATCCCCACCTGGTGGACCACCGGCGCTCCGGACGCGACGCCATCGTCTGGCGCGGCCAGCAGCAACCGATTGATTACGTGGAGGCCGAACGGGCCTGGGAGATCGCCCGGGCGGCCATCTCCAGCGGGCTCTACAAGACCGTGATCCTCGATGAGCTCAATCCCACGGTGGATCTGGAGCTGCTGCCGGTGGAGCCGATCGTGCAGACCCTGCTGCGCAAGCCGGCGGAGACCGAGGTGATCATCACCGGCCGCTGCAAGACACGCCCTGCCTATTTCGATCTGGCCAGCGTGCACTCCGAGATGGTGTGCCACAAGCACTACGCCGAGCGGGGCATCGATCTCAAACGCGGAGTCGATTACTGACGGCCGAGGGCCGATTCCTTCCCCACCCAGATCGCGTGTGCCGCGGACCGGTGACTTTCAGGAGCGATGTCGCAGGTCGATGCCAGTACAAGCCTCCTGAGGAAAGAGTAGACGCCAGAACAAGCCTTCTGAGGAAAGAGTCAGTTCTCCTCGGCCTGGGTTTCATCCGGCAGTGTTTGAGCCAGGCATCGGAGGGCTGTTGCGAGGAGCGGATGGACCTTGACCACCGCCTCGGGGAACGATCACGGGCCTGCTCAAGGATCAGCCTGCCCTGGGCAGGAGCCTGGCCGCTGTGCTGCGGCAACAAGGTCACGAGTCTGTTGGCGCTATGGCGGTGTTCATGCACATACCAGTCCACGAATGCCGACGCCCACAGCACAGCCTCCTCCTTGCCCGCAAAGGAGAGCCGCCTCGGATGGTCGGCCGGCATGAGGCGGCGCACAACGCGCCTCGGAGTAGGGATTGGCGTTCGACATCCGCGGCGTGGGAACGAACGCAACACCGAACTCCTCCGGCCGACACTCCAGCGTGGCGTGGCGGCACGCTTGGCGGCGGTTGTCGGCATACAGGATCAGCCGACAGGGGCGTTGCTTGCTGATCCACTCGCGGAGGCAGACACTGCTGAGGCGGCAGAAGCGCCTCTCAGAGGTCAGGAACACCCCTGGTCAACCAGGGCGGGCACGATCTGCGTCGGTGACAGCAAGGCGACCTGCGGCCCATGGCAGACCGCCAGGATCTGCGGCTGCTCCAGGTGGCTCGTCCGATGGGGCACGGGGGTGACGCTCCCCTTGCAGCGGTCTCCACAGTCCCAACATCCCCGACCTGAGGCCGCCGGTGCTGCAGGGTGCGCAGACTGAAAGCCATGCGCTCCGCCACACGCCCCGCTGTGATCCTTGCGGCCATGGCGCCATCGAAGGTCTCCAGGGCCCTCGGTCGACCAGCCGGGCAGATCATTCCGGCTCGGCCTCTCACAAGAGAGCTGACATCCTTGAATTCAAATGCACAGCGCCGCCGCATCCGCCAGGGCCTTCGCCTTCATGCGAAGTTCCTTGGGAACCACCTGATCTCCTGCTGCTCCTGTGCGCGGAGCATCCCCAGCTCCCGCTGGTCCTGCATGGTGTGAGCCGGCTTCCAGATGGCGTCCTGAGATGGCTGCCGCCAAAGCTCCACCAGTGACGGATAGCGGTGCCGCTCCCGGCGGAAGGCGGCCAGCTCGGTGGCGGTGGACCCGGCGCTCTCAAGAACCAGTGTGAACTGGTCGGCGGCGCTCAAGCCAACGGTGTCCTTCTGCGATGCTGCACCCCCTCGCCGACCAGCCGGCTGCTCTTAGACCAAGCGTAGAGAGTGCAGCAGTCAATGCCGATCTCCTCGGAAAACCTGGGCAAGCTGGGCCGTGCAAGTGATTGCATCGGCTTCCGGATGCCGACTGTGAAAGCTCACCGTGAAGACACATTGGCCATCAAGTTTGACGTATGCATGGTCTGATGCACAGGCGGCGATTCTCGGGACGGAGGGAGAAGGCGTCCTACTTGCTGAGGCCGACAGCCGGTGGAATGAAATCCGCCCGGCCCGTTTCCCGCGACTGTAGGGACGTGCAGGAGCCCGAAGCTCGGTAGGAGGCAGAACTCCCCAGGAGGTCGCTCCTGAGACCTGATCCTGTTCCTCCAATATGGCGGTTTACGTTGTCTGGGGGGGGGGGGGCACTGTCGAGTCAGGAGAACCTCCCTCAGGCCTGGGATCAGCTCGCCGGCACTGCAGGCAACGAGTAGAGAAACCAACTCCGATGCGGCACAGTGTCTGCAGGGAATGTACTGTCTAGCTCTGGTGGGCCACGAAC
>JAYKJA010000038.1:0-11664 GCA_035285905.1 Synechococcaceae cyanobacterium | reverse complement strand
CATTTATTGATACAGGAGATCCCATAGGGGCCGAAGCATTCTGATGTCGTCCTACGTGCTTGGCGTAATACAGCCTGTCAGGCGTTACGATTGTGCTGCTTGAAGGGATGCCTGCCATGGCGGTGATCTCGCTCAAGCTGTCAGAGGACCTTGATGCCCAGCTTACAGCACAGCTGCAACGACGTAGGCTGAGCAAGTCTGAGTTGGTTTGTCGAGCATTGACCGCATTCCTCAAGCCCTCAGAGCTAGGAGGTGACGGCCTACAGCCCCAATTCGCAGCTGAACTTTTGTCTGATCTCGTGGGTTGTTGTGAAGATGTTCCAGCTGAGCTTTCTTCTAATCCTGCTTACCTGTCTGATTTTGGTATTTACTGATCATGGTGGTGCTGCCAGGAGCCCGTCGAACTCCTGCAGCAAGGAGGCCAGCAGACGTTGCTCCGGTGGCATGGATGGGGGCCCTCTCTGGCGTACAGCTCACAGAAGAGGGGATTGAATCGATCGAGGGCTGGATCCGCCAGCCTGCGAATCCGCCGCAGCGGATGGCTGGAAGGAATCCGCTCTTCGATCGAGACGTAGGAGAACGGCGAGCCCGTGCGCTCCTGTCGACCTCGAATCATCGATCAGCGGTTTCCCCATTCTCGCAGGAGTGGGGGGCAGTGAACTCTTAGGCTGATTCCAGGCAGCGTCGAGGCGTCGGAGCTGTCGATCGGCCAGGCAGGAGCGCTCAGATGGTTCGAATCCCGCGAGTCGTCACTGCCGCGATTCTCTGCGCGGCGTTCCCTCTGGCGGCAGGCTTCCTGCTTGTTCCAGCGGCGCAGCGTGATGCCATCGCGGCACCCGATAGCCGCAAGCAACTCATTGCCCACCGCGGCGCCTCCGGGTCGGCTCCGGAGCACACCCTGGCGGCCTATCAACTGGCGCTCGATCAGCAGGCGGACTTCGTGGAGCCGGATCTTGCTGTGTCCAAGGATGGCGTGCTCATCTGTCTGCATGACGACTCACTTGAGCGCACCACGAACGTCGCGGCGCTCTTCCCTGGGCGCTTCAGGACGGACTCCACAGGTCAGCGTGCCAAAAGGCGCTGGTTCGCCAACGATTTCTCTCTGGCTGAGCTGCAGCAGCTCGATGCCGGCCGCTGGCGCGGTGCCCGGTTTGCAGGAGCGCGGATTCCCACCTGGGAGGAGATGGTGTCGCTGGTGCGTGGCAAAGCGGGCCTGTATCCCGAGCTCAAGTCTCCCCCCTTTTATGCCCGGCGGGGTGTGGATATCGTGCAGCTGTTCGTTGCGTCAGTCCGCAAGCTTGGGCTCGATCGACCCGACTCGCTGCGGCTTACGCCGCTCATCGTCCAATCCTTTGACGAGCCCTCCATCCGACGGCTTGCCGTCGAGCTGCCAACCATTCCGCGGGTTCTGCTCACGAAAAGCGACTCCGATGTGTCGCAGGAGCGGCTCCGCGAGATTGCTACATTCGCCACAGGCATCGCTCCCCAGAAGCGGATCATCGAGCGGCATCCGGACATGGTCCGTCGTGCCCATGCCCTGGGGCTGAGTGTGACCTCGTGGACGTTCAGAGCCGATGAGCGAACAGCCTATCGGAGCGTGCGCGATGAGATGGAGCACTTCCTCGATGCGCTGGGAATTGATGCCCTCTTCACCAACGATCCGCATCTCTTCCCTCGACGCTGACTGCGGATGGGTTGGTCGTCTGGTCGTGTATGGATAGGAGAGGGCGTCTGGCATCTGTGCCCATCTTGCGCCCACTCCTGGGTGATTGGACTGTCCCCTTCTGGCAGGAAGAGTCGCAGGCAGGCTGGTCTGATCGCCGACGAGTGGACCTGCCTTGATCGCGCCCCTGCCGGTGGCCTGCGTCAGTTGTCCATGTCAAGTCTTTGTCAGATGCAGATCTTGGATCTGGATTGAATGTCAAATGGAGATAGTGTGCTTTGCTGTGGATATTGGGCGGGCTGCTCCACGGCCTGCGTTGGTCATGGAGTGTTGAGCCTTCGCTCCCCGCAGTCGTCAGGCCTACTGGCGGCACACGGCGGATCGCTGAGGTGGCTCCTGATGGTGGCGGAAGTCTCCAATCCAGGCTCGGTTGGAGGTGTTCGTCCTGACAGCTGCAGAGGGGAGCCAGGATGCATGGGCCGCCTTCGTAGTGGGAGCGCTGCCCATTCCTGGACCCCTTGAGCTGAGCTGGACTCCCTGGAATTTGAAGACGCTCCCTCTCCCTTATGGACTCGATGGTCAGGCGCTGCGGCTGGTGCCTCGCGCCGCAGGGTCTTCGGCAATTCCTTGCTCTGCTGTGTCCAGGATTTCGGCACCCGTTTCAGGGGGACGCTGGGGCGAGATGGGCTGGCCCAGAAGCAGGGGTGGCCTTTTCAGTTGCAGGGACGTGGTCGTCAACCGGTCTCGAATCCTGGTGTTGATTTTCGGGTGTTTCATGGGCTGATGGCGGTCTGCAGCGGCTGCGGGCATGGGGGAGCGGTCTGTCTTCAGCGAGCGTCCATCACAGCGCGCAGCTCTGGGCAATGGACATCGGTTGCCGAGAGAGTGCATGCGGATGATGCCGACGCTCCTGCGGCAATGCTGCCGCTCGGAATCCGTGGCAGGTGCTGCCCGTGCAAGGCAACGGCCTGCGGATCCTGTGGGCTCCGCTCCCGGAGTTCGCTGGCCCGGCGATCCACCAGCACCTGGGGTGAGCCTCCGCTGACCCGGCTAGAGTCAGACCCATCAATCGTGTCCGCTCTGACTATGCAAATAATGAATCGTTCGTCTGTCCTCTCGCTGCTGCTGCCTCTCGTGTGCACCGCCAGCCTGATTCAGCCCGCTCCCGCTGCGGCCGAGGAGGAGAGCATCACCTGCCGCGAGGGACTGCTGGGCACGCGCTCCTGTGAATCCAGCAGCGGCACCACGATCAGGAGTCGCCCCGATCTGTTCGGCAACACCAACTCCACCGTGACCACCCCCGAGGGATCCACCATCCGCTGCCGGACCCGGCAGGGTCTCTTCGGCAGCTCCACCACCGTCTGCGAGTGAGCGGTCGGACCGGGTTCCGGGCCGCCCTGCCGGCTCCGGCGAGGCTCGGCTGAGGCCGGGGAGCTCCGGTCTCTCCATCGCATCGCCCGGCCCCGTCGATCGTTCAGGTCCGGGCCCCCTGCTCCATCACACCTCCAGCTCCCGCTCGGCGGCCATGCTCGCCGCGAACACCCGCCGATAGCGGCTTACCTCGCCGGCGGGCCCCAGCGTCTTGCCGGCGGTGTCCGAAAGCTTCACGGTCGGCCTGCCGTTGGCGCTGATGGCCTTGCACACCAGACTCAGCGGCGCCAGGGCGTCGTCGGGCCCCAGGCCGCGGAAGTCGTTGCTGAGCAGCGTGCCCCAGCCGAAGCAGAGTCGCACCTGGCCGGCCAGCTCCTCGTGCAGCTGTTCGATCGCGTCCACATCCAGCCCGTCGGAGAAGATCACGGTCTTGTCCCGTGGGTCCTCGCCATGGGCGACCCACCAGGCGATCAGCCTTTCTCCCATGGCCAGCGGGTCCCCGGAATCGAGGCGCATGCCGTGCCAGCGGGCCACCCAGGCCGGGGCCCTGGCCAGGAATCCCTCCGTGCCATAGGCATCCGGCAGCACCACATCCAGGGGGGCGGAGAAGACCTGCTGCCAGTCCTCCAGCACCCGGTAGGGCGCTGCCGCCAGCTCCGCATCGGAGTCGGCGAGGGCCGCCAGCACCATCGGCAGCTCGTGGGCGTTGGTGCCGATCGGCGGCAGGCCATGGCGCAGCGCCAGCTCCACGTTCGATGTGCCCAGCAGGGCAGGGCCCAACCGCTCTCGGGCGGTCAGCAGCACCTGCTCCTGCCAGGCTGCGGAGAAGCGCCTCCGGGTGCCGAAGTCCACCAGCTGCAGCCCCGGCAGGCGGGCCAGCCGCGCCAGCTTGCCCTCGAGCCGATCCCGGGCCCCCTGCAACACCCGCTGCCGCTCGGTGTCGGACAGCCGGCGCAGCACCGTCCGGGCGCGCAGTTCCATGATCACCGCCAGGGCCGGCACCTCCCAGAGCATCACCTCCGGCCAGCGTCCGCAGAACTGCAACTGCAGCTGGCCCTGGTCCACCTGCAGCTCGAAGGGGGGCAGCCGCAGCGCGCTCAGCTGCCCCAGGACTGCGGCGGGGAACACCTCCTGGCCGCCGATCCGCAGCGCGGCGAGGGCGGCGAGGTCTGCGGGGCTGAAGCGCAGCGCCTGGATCCCCTGCAGTTCCAGCCGCAGCTCCTCCAGGTCCAGCTGCTCCGCCAGGCGGATGCGCGGGCTGCGGTTCAGCAGTGCGAAACGCACCTCCACGTCCGGGTGTTGCTGCAGCGCCCAGCGGGCCATCAGCAGCTTGTAGAGGTCGGTGTCGAGCAGCGATCGGATCAACCCCGCTGGGGCAGGGCCGGGGTCCAGGGCCTGCCCCATCACGTTGCGGCTTCGGTGGACAGCTCCACGCCGGCCTGGCGCATGGCCTCCAGGGCGCGCTGCAGCGATCCTCCGTGGTCGATGGCGCGGCAGCCCGGCAGGATCACACGGGTGCGATACCCGAGCCGCGCCGCATCCTGGGCCGACCAGGCCACGCAGTAGTCCAGCGCCAGCCCGACGATCGCCACGGCCTCGACCTGGCGTGAGCGCAGGTAGCCCTCGAGGCCCGTGCTGGTGCGGCGATCGTTCTCGTAGAAGGCCGAGAAGCTGTCGAGCTCCCGGCGGACCCCCTTGCGCAGGATGAAGTCGGCCTGATCGGTGTCGAGGTCTCCGTGAAAGGCGGCCCCATGGCTGCCCCGGACGCAGTGCTCGGGCCAGAGGGTCTGCCGGATGCCTCCCACCAGGCCCTGCTCCAGGGGGGCTCTGCCCTGATGCTGTGAGGCGAAGGAGTGGTGGTCGTGGGGATGCCAGTCGGCGGTCAGCACCCGGATCTCCGCCTGCTCCAGCAGACGGTTGACCAGCGGCACGATGCGATGGCCGTCGGGGACCGCCAGGGCTCCTCCGGGGCAGAAATCGTTCTGGACGTCGATCACCAGCAGCGCTTCCGCCATGACGCCGTCGCCCAGCTACCTCCCATTCTGCGGGCGATCCCGGGGGATCGCCGCCCCTCCACGGCGCGGACGGTCGCCTCAGGTCGCCACCACCAGCAGCCCATCCCTGGGGCTGGGGCTGGGGATCAGCGCCAGCCCCAGGTCCTGATCCGGCAGCAGCTGCAGCCGGCACTGCTGCAGCAGGCCCACGGCCATCAGCCGGATCTCCCGCTCCGCCAGCGCCTTGCCCAGGCAGACCCGGTCTCCCCCTCCGAAGGGCAGCAGGGTCAGGCCCGGGTCGCTCTGCAGATGGCGCTGGGGCCGGAAGCGCTCCAGGTCGTCAGCCGCACCGCTGCCGAGACGGTTGGAGGCCGCCAGGGCCACCTGCACCACCCGCCCCTCAGGCACCAGAACCCCATCGAGCTCCAGCGGCCGGGTGGTGCGGCGGAAGAAGCCCCCCACCGGCGGGTTGAGGCGCATCACCTCCTGCACGGTGGCCTGCAGCCGGGGTGTGGGCTGCCCTTCCGGCAGGGGCCAGGCCAGGCCGCTGATCTCCTCCTGCAGCCAGGCCAGCTCCTGCGGATGCTGCAGCAGGGCCAGCATCAGGCAGCTCAACGATGAGGCGGTGGTCTCGTAGCCGGCGAACAGCAGCAGCAGCAACTGCTCCACCAGATCGTCATCGGTGAGCGGCAGGCCCGCTTCATCCAGCCCGCCGCTGAGCAGATCCAGGCCGCCGGTGGGGCGGCTCCGCGCCCGTTCGAGCACCCCCCGCAGCCGTTGCAGCAGCCGGCCCCGCGCCTGCAGGGCCCGGGCGAAGGGGCTGCCGGGCAGGGCGAGCGGGATCGAGAACAGGGCCCGCGTCCAGATCTCGAAATCGGCGAACAGGGCCTCGCTGTCCTCCCCCTCCAGGCCCAGCACCACTGCGGCGATCACCGCGAAGGCGAAGCGCCGCATCCGCTCCACGAGGGCGATCGGCCCCGGCGCCGCGCCCAGCTCCGCCGCCAGGGAGTCCACCAGCCGGGTGATCTCCGGGGAGTAGCGCCGCAGGGCCGCCGCCGAGAACAGCTGCCCCACCACGCGCCGGCGGGCCCGGTGATCGGCGCCGTTGCGGTTGGCCAGGGAGCGGCTGCCCAGCAGCAGTTTCACGCTCTGCGGCCACCAGCCCTCCGTGGCCTCCGGCTGGGAGAGCAGATCCGTGATCGCCCGCTCGCCGCGGATGAACACCAGCGGCTGGCCCAGCAGCGTCGTCGAGAAGACGTTGCCGAAGCGCTCGAAGCGCCCCCGGGCATAGTCCGCATCCCGGAAGAAGGCCAGGGCCTCCAGCACCCCGCTCACGGCTCCGGTGGAGGGAAGGGCACGGGGGGAGGCAGACATCACGGAGGAACAGGGGGCGTCCTCCCATTTCACCTGCCGCTTGCGTCGGCGGCGGGCTGTGGGGGCGACCTGAACGCCCGCGGCCGGCCAGAGCGCAGCGCGGATCGACACTGCCGTTCTGCCGGGGCCTGGGGGCCCGCACCGCGACGGTGCCGCAGGCCGCGATCAGCCAACGGAACGCTGCCGTGGCCGGACAGCGTCGGGTCGCCTGAGGCTCGAGGGTTCGGGGGCGGTCGGGGACGGCAGCGGGCCTTGTTTCGCTGGCCTACCCTGTTGCCATGGCCAATAACGCAGACCCCATCTTTCTTCTGTCTGAAGATGGCCTCCTGCAGAGGGTGGAGCGTTCTGCCTATGACAAGGAGTCATTGCTGCAGCAACTCGTCAGCACCTACCCCGACCTTCTTGCCGGAGATCAGATCTCTCCGGCCGAACCCCTGCGCTGGCTTTGCGTCGCCACAGAGGTCGGAATTTCCGATGCTCCCGAGGCCTCGGATCGCTGGGCGCTCGATTGCCTCTTGATCGATAGTCGCTGTCGTCCCACCCTGGTGGAGATCAAGCGCAGCACCGACAGGAGAATCCGGCGAGAGGTGGTCGGGCAGATGCTGGATTACGCGGCCCATGCCCTGCTGCATTGGCCGGTGGATCGTCTCCGCTCGCTGGCAACCGAGCGCTGCGGCGGCTCCGAACAGCTGCAGGCGGAAGTGGGTCGATTGCTGGATGTGGGGTCGCAGCCTGATGTCGAAACCGTGGAGGACTTCTGGACGACCGTTGAGGACAACCTGCGCCATGGCCGAGTCCGATTGTTGTTCGTCGCTGATGAACTGCCAGGGGAACTGAGGCGCATCATCGAGTTTCTCAATGGCCAGATGCCCGATGTTGAGGTGTTGGGAGTGGAGATCCCCCTCTATGCGGGGAGCCGCTTCCGGGCGTTGGTTCCCAGGCTCGTCGGGCAGGGCGAGCTGCTGCGTCAGCTCAGGCGAACCGCTGCCCCCAGGGCCAGGTCCAGGACCAACAGGCAGGCCTGGCTGGAATCCTTGTCGCCTGATGTGCGTGAAATCTTTGAGGGGGTGCTGGATCGGGCAGAGGCGATGGATGGGGTGTCGCTGGCCTGGGGGGAGAAAAATGCCATCATCAAAGTGCTGCTGAAAGGTGCATCCGGGCCCGTTTCGGTTCTCTATCTCACGCCTGCGGGATCGGGGGGTCGGCAGCAGCCTGCGCTGGAGTTCTATCTGGGCTACATCCAGGATCCGCCGATGGCCGAGGCGCTGAAGCAGGCCCTGCTCAGGGCCGGAGCTGTCGGATCGGCGTCCACGGCGACGCTGCTGCTGCCTGTTGCCGAGGAGCAACGGCTGGTTTGCGAGGGAGTGGTCGCTGCGTTCTGGAGTTGGTGCAGCGCTGGCCTTGCCTGAACGGGCGGCGGCATCGAAGGGCTCAGGCGGCCGTGAAGGCGTGGGGGGATGGTGCTCCGCTGCGGCAGGGTGCGGCCTTTGGCCATTCGCTGGCCGCTGAACAGCCTGAGCCGCCTTGCCATTCTCGGGTTGTTGGCGGGGACGCCAGACATGCAGCGGTTCGGACCGTCCAAACTCGATCGGGAAGCCCCGGGCGGGTGGGGATCTCGCCTTCCCCGGACTGTCGAGCCGTGATCGGAGGCCGGAAAGGTTGTCGGCGAATCCTGGGGGCAGCCATCGGCCCGAGCGGCCCGGTCCGCTCCGCGCTCCGGGATGTTGTCATCGCCGTTGATTCCCGGCCGGCCTGGACGAAGCGTGGGGCGACCGGCTGGCCATGGCGGAGGCCCGGCTGCAGCCGAGTTCTGCCTGTCCCTCAGGGTTGGACCTGTGAATGATTCCGGCTGGCTTGAGAGTGGGCGCCGATCATAGACGCCGTTCCCGCAATCTTTGAGAGAAATGTTTTCTCTGAATCGGTGAGATTAAGCCGGTGACTGGATTTGAACCTGCGACCTACTGATTACGAATCAGTTGCTCTACCGCTGAGCTACACCGGCAACCAAGGGAATGTAGCATCCGACTTCCCGCTCCATCGCGGCCTCGCTTGTCTGCCGGGAATGGCTGACCCTTTCCCGCAGGCCCCGGTCTTCTGTCCTGTCTTCGCCGCTGATGAACCGTACCCCCGCCCCACTGGATCCCGATCTGCGTGAGCGACTGCTGCGGGAGGCCCGCAGCCCCTGGCGCGGCCTGCGACGCGGGCTCTGGCTGGCCCTGCTGGCGTCGGGCTGCATCGGCCTGGCGACGATGGCTCTGCGGTTGTCAGCCGGGGAGGCCGTCGCCGGGTCCGACCTGCTGATCCAGCTCGGGGCTGTGGTTGTCTGCGTGCTGCTGCTCGTCGTCGATCGGCACCGCGAGGCCGGGGCCGTTGCTGCCGGCAGCGGCTCCGGACTCGGCGGCCCCACCGGTAAGGGCTTCCAGGACTGAGCCTTCCGGCTCGTGCGCCTCGGTGAGGAGCGCCTCGGGCTCGCTCACATTCGGAGCTGCTGGGGGGGCGCCGGCAGCAGTCGGCGGGGCCGGCAGAGGCGGAGCCCCCTCCGCCCGGGGCTCACCGGAGGGCTCCGGCATGGCCTGCACCGGAGCCTCCCCAGGGGGCGGGGCGAGGTTGTCACGGGGTTGCGGGGGGAGTTCTGCTGAGCTCGCCTGGGCCCGCGCTGGCTCAGGTGCTGCCGCCGCAGGCGCAGGCTCGGCGGTGGCGAAGCGCAGCGGGTCCGGCAGCAGCAAGGGCAGGCCCAGGCAGAGCCTCCCGGCCGCCAGGGACTCCCCACTGAGCGGCGGAGTCGCCGCGATCACGCGAGCCGGACGGCTCAGCAGCCAGACGGCCTGCAGCAGTTGCTGCCATTGCCACAGCATCACCGCCAGCACCCCGACCGAGAGCAGCAGGGCCACCAGGCGGGGAGAGTCGGGCAGCAGGGCCAGGCTGCTGGCGAGCACGGACCAGCGATCCAGCCAGCTCAGCAGAGGCAGCAGGCCGGCGGCACCCAGCAGCAGCGCCAGCCGCAGGGGCAGGCTGCCCTGCAGGGCGCTCAGCCGCCGCTGCAGATCCCGGCGTCCCCGCTGGGGGGTGCTCAGCAGCAGCAGGGACCAGACATCGGCCGGCCGGTTCCAGAGCAGCACCGCGGGGGCGAGCACGCCCAGGGACCAGACCAGAGCTCTTTCGAGCCAGGGCCAGGGGCCGGGATCGCTGCCCGCCAGCAGCAGCAGCAGCAGCAGCCCCTCCAGCGGCAGGGCTCCGATGCCGAGCAGCTGACACCAGAGCAGGGGCTCCGTGCGGGGGGCTGCCGGGGCGGAACTGGCCACGGGGATCAGGTGCTGAGGGTGCGGCGCTGGGTGACCAGGCGGTAGGACTCGATCCGGTCTCCGTCCTTCCAGGAATTGAAGCGATCGCAGCCGAGGCCGCACTCGAAGCCGGTGGCCACCTCCTTGACGTCGTCGCGGCCACGGCGCAAGGAGTCGAGGTCGCCCTCGAACACCTTCTCCTTGCCGCGGAACACCCGCACCTTGCCGTTGCGCAGCAGCTTGCCGTTGGTGACGTAGCAGCCAGCCACGGCGCTCTTGCCGATGCTGAACACGGCCCGCACCTCGGCTTCGCCCAGGGGCTCCTCCACCAGCTCCGGCTCCAGCAGGCCCTCCATGGCCAGCTGAATGTCTTCCAGCAGCTTGTAGATGACGTCGTAATCGCGCACGTCGACACCTGTGGCATCAGCAGCGCGCCGGGCGCCGGGGGCCATCGTGGTGTTGAAGCCGACGATCACAGCGCCGGACGCCGCTGCCAGGTCGACGTCGGTTTCGGTGATCTCCCCTGGTGCCGACAACAGCACCCGGACCTGAACTTCGTCCTGGGGCAGCTGTTCGAGGGCTCCGAGGATGGCCTCCACCGAACCCTGCACGTCGGCCTTGAGGATCAGGTTGAGCTCCTTGAGCTCCCCTTCGCTCGCCTGGCCCGACATCGAGGCCAGCGAGACGCGACGTGAGGCCATCTGCTGGGCGAGACGGCTGGCGCGGGCTTCGCTGGCCCGGTCGCCCACCACCGAACGCGCGGTCTTCTCGTCCGGATAGACCTCGAATTCATCGCCGGCGGTGGGCACTTCGCTGAAGCCCAGCGCCTCGACGGCGCAGGACGGGCCGGCGACCTTCACCCGCTTGCCGGTGTCGTCGACCATGGCTCTCACCTTGCCGAGCACCGGGCCTGCGGCCAGCACGTCGCCGGTCTTGAGGGTGCCGTTCTGCACCAGCAGCGTGGCCACCGGACCCTTGGCCTTGTCGAGGTGAGCCTCGATCACGGTGCCGCGGGCGAGGCGGTCGGGGTTGGCCTGCAGGTCTTCGACATCGGACACCAGCAGGATCATCTCCAGCAGCATGTCGATGTTCTGGCCCTTGATGGCGCTGACGGGCACCATCACCGTGTTGCCGCCCCAGTCCTCCGCCACGAGTTCATGGCCGGAGAGCTCCTGCTTGACCCGCTCGGGGGAGGCGCCTTCCTTGTCGATCTTGTTGATGGCCACCACGATCGGCACCTCGGCCGCCCTGGCGTGGCTGATCGCCTCCAGCGTCTGGGGGCGCACGCCGTCGTCGGCAGCCACCACGAGCACGGCGACGTCGGTGACCTTGGTGCCACGGGCCCGCATGGCCGTGAAGGCCTCGTGGCCAGGCGTGTCGAGGAAGGTGATGCTGCGGGTGTCGCCTGCGTGGGGCACCTCCACCTGATATGCGCCGATGTGCTGGGTGATGCCGCCGGCTTCTCCCGCGGCCACCCGGGTCTGGCGGATGGCATCGAGCAGGCTCGTCTTGCCGTGGTCGACGTGGCCCATCACCGTCACCACCGGGGGACGGCGGATGAGGTGGGCGCGGTCGCTCTCCTCGATCATCTCGACGGTCTTGCGCGCGGCAGCCTCGACGTCGTCCTCGAGCACCGGCACGCCGAATTCGTCGGAGACGGTCTCGATCGTGCTGAGGTCGAGGGTCTGGGTGACCGTGGCGATGATCCCCTTGAAGAACAGGGATTTGATGATCTCGGAGCTTTCCACACCCAGCCGGTCGGCCAGCTCCTGCACCGTGAGGTTGCCCTCCGGCACGATCAGCATCTCGGGGCGCTGGGCCTTGGCTTCCCGGGCCGCTCGCAGCTCCATCGCACGGCGCCGCTGGCGCTGACGGGTGGTTTCCTTCTTGCGCTTGCGCATCGCCACGCTGGGCTTGGCCGGTGCCGGCGCTGCGCTGCGGGGCTTGCTGGGGCGGGCCAGGCTGGCCTGCAGCAGCACGG
>JAYKJA010000037.1:0-9511 GCA_035285905.1 Synechococcaceae cyanobacterium | reverse complement strand
CACCCGCAAGGAGACCCTGCTGCACTTCCTGCTGCGCAAGATGCGCCTGCTGGTGGGGACCTGAGCGGGCCTGCCGGGGCCCAACAGAAAAGCCGGCCCGGGGGCCGGCCTGAGGGGAAAGTTGCGGGTCAGCCGGCAGAACGCCGACGAGGCCTCACTTCTTGGACTGACCGTAGTTGGTGCCGCCGTAGACGCTGCCCGGATTGGGGCCGACGCCGCCGGACTTCTTGAACTGGCCGTAGTTGCTGCCGGTGTAGACGGTGGAGGGATTGGCGCCACCGGCGAGGAGTTCGGCGTCGTCGTCGCTGACGTTGTTGAAGTTGCCCATGGAACTGGAAGTAAGGGGGTGGAGCAGGCGGCTGCGTTCAGCCTCAGCTGTTGTGATCTTACCCCCTTTCAGCCACCTCCTGGGCCTCACGCATCCACTACATCACACATACACCAGCAACAATGTCAAAGGGTTTTCAACCTTTCCCACGGCAGTCGAGGTGTCAGCTGCGGTGCGGGATCCCGCCGCTTGCAGGCCGGCCCCGCTGAGCGGCCCAGGCTCGCCAGCAGATCCTGCCCCCTCAGCTCCGCCGGTCCTGTCCACAGCTCCGCGACCTCGCCGGCCCCGTTGATCTGCGTTACGGGATCCAGCCCGACCATGACCTGCCGCGGATGCCGCCGCAGCATCGGGAACGATCCGCCGCCACGGCGTCCACGCCGGCCCATCGATGCCCCTGCCCGAACACCCGGCAGACCCCGCGGTCTCGATCTGCACGGTCAGCTACAACCGGAGGCCGCTGCTGGCCCTGCTGCAGCAGTGTCTGCTGGCCCAGGACTACCCGCTGCAGCGGCTGGAGTGGGTGATCGTGGACGACTCCAGCCAGGGGGCTCCGCCGGATCTGGAGCCGTCGCGGCATGCCGGGATCCGCGTCGTCTGGCGGGAGCTGCCGCAGCGTCTGCCGCTGGGGGCCAAACGCAACCTGGCCAACAGCCTGGCCAGCGGAGACCTGATCGTCGTCATGGACGATGACGACTACTACCCGCCCAGCCGCATCCGCCATGCGGTCGAGCAGCTGCGGAGCGCGACCCAGGAGGTGGCCGGATGCGACCGCCTGCCCCTGCTGCTGCTGCCGGAGGAGAGCCGCTGGCTGTCCCGGCCCTACGGCGCCGGCAACGCCACCGGCAACACCCTCGCCTACAGCCGGGCCTATCTCGATGCCGGCCACCACTTCGATCCCGAGGCCGGCGTCGCCGAGGAACCCCACTTCCTGGCCTCCGCCGACGGCCGACCGGAACCCCTGCTTCAGCTGGATCCGTTCCTCTCCCTGACCTGCATCAGCCACGGCTCCAACACCGTCGACAAACGCAGCTGGATGGCGGCCCATCAGGGCGCCGGCTTCGAACGGCTGGACGACGGCGCCCCCGGCGTCCCCCCGGCGGACTGGCTGCAGCGCTACCGGCAGGCCCTGGGCCTGCCCCCGGCCGCTCCCTCCCCGCCCCCCCAGGGCTCGGGCTGCGAGGCCGCGCCGCCCCGGGCCTGGCGCATCGCCGTGATCACCCCATACCACGGGGAACCGCTGGCCCTGATCGAGCGCTGCCACCGCTCCGTGCAGGCCCAGACGCTCCCCTGCGTGCACGTGCTGGTGTGCGACGGCCCGCTGCGGCCGGAGGTGGCGGCGCTGCCCGGGCGCCACATCGTGCTCGGCGTCGGCCATGACGACAACGGCAACACCCCCCGCAGCATCGGCGCCCTGGCTGCCATGAATGAGGGCTTCAGCTGCCTGGCCTTCCTCGATGCCGACAACTGGTTCGCCCCCGATCACCTGGAGCAGGCCGTCCTCAGCCAGGCCGCCGGCGATTGGGAGGTGGTGTTCAGCCGTCGCCAGATCGTGTTCCCCGACGGCCGGCGGCTGCTGACGCCGCCCCAGGAGGAGCTGCAGCGCAGCCATGCGGACACCAGCTGCATGGTGCTGTTCGCCCCCGCCTTCTCCTCCCTGGCCCTGTGGGCCGAGATGCCCCGCGGCTTCGGCCCTCTGTGCGACCGGGTGGTGTTCGCCTCGCTGATGGCCCGCCATCGCTGCGGCTGGAGCGACCGCCCCACCCTCCATTTCGAGACCTGGTACCGCGGCCATTTCCTGGCGGCCGGGATGCTGCCGCCGCTCAACGCCAAGGTGGTGCCCTGCCGGCCGGCCGCCGACTGGGAGGCGGATGGGGAGGCCTTCCGCCGGCGGTCCTCGACCCCCGTTCACCCGGGTCCGCTGCCCCTGAGTCCACCCCGCACCGCCATCGAGCTGATCACCGTGCTCGGGCCGGCCTGCAGCGGCGGCACCCGCCTGCAGTGGCAGCTCTGCCGGCAGCTCGGCCGCGTCGGCATTCCGGAGAATCAGTTCCTGCATCAGTTCCTGCGCCGCTTCGGCCGGGACCCGCGCCAACGGCGCAATGGCGCCGAGATCGTGGCCGGCTTCGCCGGCGATCTGCCCCCCGACCCCCTGGTCAAGCCCCACGACGGGCGCGCCATCGACCTGGGCGGCTGCCTGAGCCCGGACCGCAGCTACACCCTGCTGGAGGCCTACTTCCGGCTGATCCAGGCGCAGATGCCGGCGACGACCGCGGAGCTGGCGCGGCAGCTGGGGTCGGTGCAACTGCTGGATCGCTCCTGCACCCTGGCGCTCGCGGCGGACACCCTGTTCGCCTGTCTGCCGCTGCAGCGGGCGCTGCTGATCTGGCGTGACCCCCTGGAGGTGATCCGGGCCATGGCCCGGCGGCAACGGCGCCATCCCCGGGCCTGGCAGCTGCCGGACCCCTCGCCCCAGGCGCTCTGCGCCCTCGTGCTGCACTCCCTGGCCGGCCCCCTGGAGGCGGCGCCGGTGGGCCAGCTCCATCTGGTGCGGCACCGAGAGCTGCTGGAGGCTCCGGACGAGGCCCTGGCGGCGGTGGCCCACTTTCTCGGGGATGGGCCCAACCCGCTGGGGGCCACGGAGCCGTTGCCCGACCTGGAGCAACTGCCGCGCAGCGATCGCTACGCCGTCGAGCTGGAGGCCCTGCTGCAGGCCCTGCCCGCCCAGCTGCTGCAGCCGGAGGAGGAGCCCTGGAAAGGCTCCTGCCTGCGCGACCGCCCCGGAACCGGTGCGGCAGCAGCCGGGGAGAGCGGCGGAGGCCCCCCGGCCCGGGCGCAGGGGACGGCCGCCGCAGGGCAGGGCGGACCGGGGGAGGACGAGGAGCGCGAAGCTCTCGCCGAACTGGAGGCACTGCTGGCTCCCCTGCGCCCGTCGGGCGGGAGTGCCGCCCAGCCGCGGTCGGGGGCCCTGGCGGAACTGGTGGAGCTGGCGGAGCTGGTGGAGCTGGTGGAGCGGGTGCGGGCAGGCCTGGAGCGCCACGGCCTCTCCCCCCATGATCCGCCGGGGTGAGAGCGGGAGCGGACTGCGCAGGCCGGCGCCCCCTGGTCGCGGCGGAGAGCGGGGCACCGAAGGTGCGGCAGGGCCATCGCCGCCGTCGCCCGCCGGCTGGCATCGTGCCGCTGACCGGTGCGTAAGCGATGCCCCAGACCCTGGCCCTGCCGCCCCCCGGCTCCGCCGCCGCGGGCGTGACCCTGGTGGGGGTCGGCCCCGGAGATCCGGAGCTGCTCACCCTGGCCGCCCTGCGGGCCCTGAGCGCCGCCCACACCGTCGCCTATCCGCTGGCCGCGGGCTCCGAGCCGCCCGGCATGGCCGCCCGCATCGCCGCCCCCTGGCTGCATCCGGAGCAACGCCGGCTGCCGTTGCCCCTGCCGATGGGGGAGGGGGCCGGCCCGCAGCGCCAGGCCTGGCATGCCGCCGCCGACCGGCTGGCGGAGGCCGTCGCGGCCGGCCAGGCCGTGGCCCTGCTCTGCGAGGGCGATGTGTCCCTGTTCGCCACCGGCAGCTACCTGCTGCTGGCCCTGCGCCGACGCCATCCCGACTGCCCGGTGCGGCTGATCCCCGGCATCACCGCCGTGGCGGCCGCGGCCGCCGCCGGCCAGTGGCCCCTGGCCCTGCAGCAGGAGAGCCTGCTGATCCGCCCCTGCCCGGACACGCCCCAGGCCTGTGAGGCCCTGCTGGATCAGGCCTCCTCCGCCGACTGGGTGCTGGCGCTGCTCAAGCTCGGCCGCCGCTGGAGCTGGGTGCGGCCGCTGCTGGAGCGGCGCGGGCTGCTGGAGCAGGCCCTGTTCGCCCGGCGCGTCGGCTGGCCCGACCAGCGGCTGGCGCCGGCGGGGCAGGTGGCCGGGGAAGCCATGCCCTACTTCTCGCTGCTGCTGATCCGCCAGGGCTGGCCGGCCTTGCTGCCCTGAGGCGAGTGCTTGCATGGAACCAGCCGCCGGGACTGCGATGCCGTCTGCCATCAGCCTGTCGCCGGTCGAGGCCCTGGCCCTGGTGCACCCGCTGCTGATGGTGCTGTTCATCTATCCGGTGGCAGCGGTGACGGTGCGGCTGGCGATCCACGTGCGCGAGCGCCGTCTGGGGCTCTATCCGCTGCCGGCCTCGGTGCTGCTCGAACACGCCCAGCACGGCCAGTGGCTGACGAGCGCCGTGGTGGTGGCGATGCTGACCGCCCTGCTGTGGGGCCTGGTCCCAGAAGGGCAGATGCCCCTGCCGGCGGAGGGGGCACCGCTGCTGCTGGTGAGCCTGGCCAGCCTGATCGCCGCCCTGACCTTGTGGTGGGTGCAACGGCTGGTGCTGCGGGTGGGGTTCGCCCTGCTCAGCTGGATCGGCCTGCTCACCCTCAGCCTGCAGCCCGGGCTCAGTCGCGGCAGCGCCCCGGCCCTGAACCTGGAGTTCCTGGGATCCCACCTCTGGGGAGGCCTGCTGCTGAGCGCCCTGCTGCTGCTGTCCACCTCCCTGCGACCCGCCATCGGCCGGCGCCCCGCCCTGCGGCGGCTGCACAGCCTGGCGGCGGGGCTGGTGGCGCTGCTGATGGTGACCCAGGCGATCAGCGGCTGCCGCACCCTGCTGCTGCTGCGCGCCGCGGGCTGAACCGCGTTGACCGGCCCTGCCGGGTCCCGCCGACCGAGGCCTGGACTCAGCCCGGCGGGGGCAGCCCTCCCGCTCCCGGGCCCGGGGCGCCGACACGGGATCGAGCGGCGGATCTGTGGGAAGCGGCTGCCAGAACGGCCAAGGCTTGATAGAACACCGTCTGAATACCCATCTGTGACCTGTGCCCGCTCATTCCGCCCTGCTCCGTTGCGGGGGCACCGGTCTGGCGCTGCTGACCGGTGCTGCCGCCCTGGCCGCCCTGCCGCTCCAGCCTGCCGCCGCCCAGTCCGTCGTCGGGCCCTACCACCGCAAGGTGGTGGCCAGCAACCTGCTCAACCCCCGCGGGCTCACGGCCGACCCGAGCGGTCGGGTCCTGGTGAGTGAAGGGGGCTCCGGCGGCGCCGACTGCTCGGTGCCCGGCGCTCCTCCCAGCCCGCCCACCGCCCTGCGCTGCTGGGGGAACACCGGCGCCATCGGCCGCTTCGATCCCAGCGGCGGCAGCTACAGCCGGCTGTGGTCCGGTCTGGATTCCATCGCCCGCGGCCCGGGGGCCCTCTCGCCTGTCGCCGGCCTGCAGGACCTCAGCTTCACCAGCGACGGCCGCCTGCTGGGGGTCTATGGCTTCCGCGGCGATCCGGCCACCCGGCCGGTGGGCACTTTATTCGCCCAATTGGTGCGCTTCAACTACGCCAGCCCCGGCTCCACGCCGGTGCCGCTGGCCGACCTGGGGGCCTTCGAGACGGCCAATCCCAGCCACACTCCTCCCTTCTCCAATCCGTTCGCCCTGGCCTGGCACGGCGGCAACAGCTACGTCACCGAGGCCGGCGCCAACCGGCTGCTGAAGATCGACGACGTCACCAACACGGTGCAGCTGCTGGAGAACTTCCCCGCCGTGGCCAGCACCACCCCACCGGCGGAAGCTGTCCCCACCGGGCTGGCGATCAACCCGTCGGGCACGATCTACAACACTCAGCTGCCCGGCTATCCGTTCCAGCCCGGCACCGCCTCGATCTTCCGTTCGGACGGCACGCCGGGCTCCGCCACCGCGATCGCCGGCGGCTTCACCAACGCCATGGACATGGCCCTCGGAGCCGATGGCTGGCTCTACCTGGTCCAGTGGGCCGAGGACTTCTCCAATCCGGTGGGAACCGGCAGCCTCTGGCGCTACAACCCCACCAGCGGCGTGCGCCAGCTGCTCGATTCCGGGCTGGACCAGCCCACCGGGGTGCTGGCCATGGCGGATGGCTCCGTCTACGTCGCCACCGGGGGCAGCACCACCAGCGGCGCACTGGTGCAGTACCGGCCGGTGCCCGGCCCCCTGCCCCTGGCGGGCGGCGTGGTGGCCTGGCGCCTGGCCCGCACCCTGCGCCGCCGCGTCCGCGCCGTCCGCTGAGGGTTGGCGGTACCCCGGGGGCTGTGCTGCGGCCCCGGCCCCCGGGACGATCCCCGCTCAGGCGCTGCGATCCAGGCGGAGCAGGGCCGCCTCCAGCACCTCGAGGCTGACATCCTCCGCCGAATCGCTGTCCCCCTGGCCAAAGGGATTATCGAGATCACGAATCAGCTGCAGCAGAAAGATCAGCAGAAAGGCGATCACACAAAGAAAGAAGAAGGCCTCGCGGACATCAGTCGATTCGGCCAGGATCAGGCCGCCGCAGAGCAGCGCAGTGCCCGCATAGGCCAGCCAGTAGACCAGGGGCACGAAGCTGGTTTCGCGGATGGTCTCAATGCGATTGATCGCCCGCAGCAGCGTGGCCATCTCGGCCATCAGGCGCCCCTTGAGTGTGGAGGGAGGCAGCAGGGCCGCCGCAGCCACCACCTGGCCGTGGCAGCGCTGAAAGCCCTGCAGCAGATCGGCGGTGCTGAGGCCGCCGCGGATCCAACCCAGCATCTCCCAGCCGAGCTGCCGCACCGCCCGGCAGGCCGGGTCGATCTCGGCGCCGGGGTTGTGACTGGGAATGGCGCGGAGTTCCAGGCTGAGGGTCTCCAGGCTGGTGGCGATCTCCCCGGGGAGTTTCTCGCTTTCCTTGAAATCGGTGAGCACCCCATTGAGCAGAAAGCCCAGCAGAAACACCGTGGAGGCCACCAGGGCCGAGAACAGGGGATTGAGGCTGATCAGCTCCAGCCCCAGGCGGTGCACCAGCAGCTTCAGCCCACCGAGCAGCAGCACCAGCCCGGCCACCCGCAGCAGCATGCGGCTGCGACGCCCCTGCAGCAGGGAGCGCAGGCGGGGCACACGAGGACGGTTCACGCGGGCAGGGGACAACGGGGCGGCGTGTACGGCAGGGGCCAGCCCACCACAGGGCCCTCTGCGACGCAGGTGTGCTGGGACACAGCGCAGCGGCAATAGGGGATCATCGCTGCTGCCAGCGTTCCAAGGCGGCCCGCAGGCTGGCGTCGCCGTTGAGGGTGAAGGCCTCGGCGGGCTGCTGCGGATCCAGCAGGCAGGGGACGGCGGTGATGTGGCCCTGGACCAGGTCGACCCCCAGCTCCTGCAGCTCCCAGAGCAGCTGCCGGTCCTCCACCCCCTCGGCGATGACCTCGAAGCCGAGGGAATCCCCCAGCTGGACCATGAACTGAACCGTCAGGCGACTGGTGGCGTCCTCGCGCAGCCGGGCAATGAAGCTCTTGTCGACCTTGACGTAATCCAGGGGCAGATCCCGCAACTGGCTGAGCGAGGTCATGCCGCTGCCGAAATCATCGAGGGCGAACCGGATGCCGTGGGCTCTCAGGCTGGCGATCACACTCCTGAGCCCCTGCAGGTTGCGGATGGCCGCCTGTTCGGTGATCTCCAGGCAGAGGCGATCGGGCGGCAGGTCGTGGCGCTCCAGCAGGCTGAGGATGTCGCGCACGAAGCCATCGGCCAGCAGGGTGTCGGGGGTGATGTTGAAGGCATGGACGACAGCCGCGGCCTCCCCCTGCCGGCGGTTCCGCCCCAGGAACGCCTGCAGCAGGCTGCAGCCGTGGGTGAGCACATGCCGGTCGAGCAGCGGCATCGTGCCGCAGTAGGTGGCCGCCTCCACCAGCGCTTCACTCCAGCGGTAACTGTTGTCGTCGGGGTTGTGAATCCGGGCCAGGAACTCGATGTAGACCAGGGGCAGGCCGGGGTCGGAAAGGCGCCAGGCGGGCTGCCCGAAGAAGGCGATGTGGTCGTTCTTGAGGGCCAGGATCAGCTGCTGATTGAGGCGCTGAATGCCGACGTAGTTCTGCAGACCGGCCAACTCATCGCCGTAGAACTGGCAGGCATGGCGTCCGGAGATCTTGGCCAGATCCCGGGCCACCGCGGTCTCATGCAGGGCCTTCTCGCTGCTGCTGTCGGTGAGGATGCGGGCGCCGGCGCTCACCGACAACCCCAGAGTGCGGTGTTCCACCTGCAGCTCCAGGGCCTCGATCCCGGCCATCAGCAGGCTGATCTGCGCCCGCAGCTCGGCGGTGGACTCGGCGAACAGAGCGCAGGTGAAGTCATCGCCACCGCTGCGGGAGACGATGCCGCTCCCCTGCAGCTGCTGCCGCAGCCAGAGGGCGAAGTGACGCAGCACCTGATCGCCGAAACGCCGGCCGTAGCTGCTGTTGATCAGGCCGAAGTGGCGGATGTCGAGCAGCAGCAGGGCCCGTTCCGCCTGGGGCTGCTCGCGACGGCGGCGCTCGATCGCCGTGAGCAGGCCGCGGTCGTTGAGCAACCCGGTGAGGGCATCGAGATTCTCACTGCGGTGCAGCGCCCGCTGCAGGCGTTGCTGCTCCCGGCGCTGCTGGCAGAGCAGCCGCCGCTGCAGGCGCTGCAGGCGATAGGCCCGCAGGTGCAGCAGCAGCAGCAGCACGGCGTCGACCAGCAGCAGCAGCAACAGGGCCAGCAGGGCCAGCTGCCGTTCACTGGCGGGGCGCAGCACGGCGATCTGCAGCGGCTTCACGCTGTCCCAGCGGGGGTTGCGGATCGTCAGCGCCAGGGGTCCGAGGGGTCCGGAGCGCAACTCCCGGACCGGTTCGATGCGGAAGTCCTGCAGGGCAAGGGCGTTACGGGTGTTGGCGCTGCTGTCGCCGCGGAGGGGGCGCACGAACAGCAGCCGACCCACCGGAGGCACCGAACCCTGGGAATTGCTGATCAGCTGGGCCGAGAGCAGATGGGGCTGATCCCCGAGCATCGCCAGCACGGTGCGAGGGCGCAGGAGGCCCGGGTCGGGCAGGGCCCGCAGCAGCTGCTGCCGCAGCGGCTCCGGCAGGGGCTCCGCCTTCTGCAGCCGGGGATTCCAACGGGCGGAGGAGACCACCCGGCCGCGATGATCCAGCACCATCACCAGCGGGGTGCGTTGGAAACTGTCGGCGGTGTAGCCGCTGGCGTAGTACCCGGGGTTGCGCCCGATGGCGTGGCGGTAGGAGTCATCCCAGGTGGCCCAGTCGCGGGTCTCCACCTCCAGGCTCTCCACCAGCCCATCGATCTGCTCGATGGCGTAACGGCGGATCAGGTCGTTGCGCTGGCGTTCGCCCTGCACCGTCACGACCGCCAGCACCAGGGCGCTGGCCAGGGTCGGCACCAGCACCAG